>CABUSR010000082.1 GCA_902494245.1 uncultured Collinsella sp. | reverse complement strand
CGGCGGCCGCCGTGACGTGCGTGCCGTCGATCGTAATGTCGGAGAGGCCTTCGCCCAACGCCACGACGACGCCGCGGATACCCTTGTCGCCGACGAGTAGGTCGGAGCCGTTGCCCACGATGGTGAGGGGCAGATCGCAGCGATAGCAGGTATCGAGCGTGGCGACGAGGCCCTGCTCGGTATCGGGCGTGACAAAGACGTCGGCCGGGCCGCCGATCTTAAACGTGGTGTGCTCGCGCATGGGCTCGCTCATCAGTACGTTGTCCTCGCCGGCAACGCCAGCAAGCGCGCACAGCAGGTCCTCGTTAAAAAAGTCGTTCTCGTGCATACGAATATCCGCCTTTTGGTGGTCGTTGTCATCAATCGATTGCAATATACCCCACCCGGACGGATTTGGTGCGCTGGCGGCGATAAAACAGCCGTCTACCGGATTGGTAAAGTGTTTATCACCGAGGTAGAGGGGTAGTCGCTATACTTTCAAGAGATTGCGCGTAAACCCGGAAGGAGCGAGATGGCCAACAAAGTCACCCTCAAGCAGATCGCCCAGGAGGTGGGGCTTTCCCCCTCGTCGGTCTCGCTTGTGCTCAATAATCGGCCCTGTCGCATCTCGGAAGAAAACCGCAAGCTCATCAAAGAGGTCGCGGCGCGCAACCACTATGTTCCCAACCAGATCGCGCGCAGCCTGGTCATGCGCGAGTCGCGCACCCTGGGCCTTATCGTCCCTAACATCGAGAGCCGCTTTTTTGCCTCGCTCGCCGGTAGCCTGGAAAAGCGCTGCCGCGAGGACGGCTATGCGCTCTTCATTACCAGCTCGGGCGGAAGCGCCGATGACGATCTGGAGCTGCTGCGCCAGCTGGTGACGCGCGGCGTTGATGGCGTCTTCCTGGTCGTAGGCGACGAGTTCTCCGACGACCGCGCCCTGCGCGAAGAAGTCAGCCATCTGCCTATCCCTGCCGTGATGGTCGATCGTGCCATTGAGGGGCTCGAGTGCGACAAGGTGATGTTCGACCACGAGATGGGTGGCTACATGGCCACTCGCTATCTGATCGAGCAGGGCCACCGTCGCATTGCCTGCTTGGTTAACGCGCGCCGTTCCAATACGGGGCGTAAGCGACTTGCCGGCTATGAGCGCGCGCTGCGCGAGGTTGGCCTGCCTATCGACGCACGTTTGGAGTTTGAGAGCGAGTACTACATTCCGAGTGCCTATGAGGCCTCGGAGGCGGTGCTCGCAACTGATGCCACCGCTGTGTTCGCAAGTTCGGATAACATCGCCCTCGGTCTGCTCAAGCGCTTGCACGAGATGGGGAAGAGCATCCCGGGCGATATCTCGGTGGTGAGCTATGACAACTCGGCGGCCGACGTTCTCTTTGAGCCGGCGCTGACCGCGATTGAGCAGGATCCTGGTGTCCTTGCGGAGCATGCTTTTGGCTGCATGTCCAAGCGTCTTGCCGGTAGGGGCGGCAGGCGTGCCGAAGAGGTCGTCCTGGAGCCGGCGCTTATCGTTAAGGGCAGCGTGCTCGAACTTACCGAATGTAGCTAAACGTACTTGTTTGTTTGCATAGATTGCATGCGGAGTGTCTGCTATTTGCCGGCGGGGGCGGGGGGGGGGGAAAAAATTT
>CABUSR010000081.1 GCA_902494245.1 uncultured Collinsella sp. | reverse complement strand
CTCCCCTGTTGGCCGCCTCCATGATGCCAGGGCCGCCGCCGGTGATGACCGCCACGCCGCGCTGGGCGATTTTGCGGCCGACCGTGCGCGCCGCCTTGTAGAGCGGATCGGTCTTGGGCGTGCGGGCACTGCCGAAGATGGTCACTGCAGGACCAAGCTCGGCAAGCGCGCCAAAGCCATCGACGAACTCTGCCTGAATGCGCAGCACGCGCCAGGGGTCGGCGTGCAACCAGTCGGTCGAATCCTCGGGCGCCAGCAGGTTGGCGTAGGTGTTGTCCTTAGGAATCATGGGGCCGCGCATGACCACGGGGCCGCGGCGGTACGTCTCGTCGTAGGCAGGCTCGCCCTCGACATTCTCGTTCTTAATCATGGGTACTCCTATCAAGAAAAAGAAAACGGGCGGAATCGACGCCATGCGCCAAACACCCGCCCGAACATCAACTATTCGGTATGGTACCCACGATGCATCAAGTGCTTGCAAGCTATCGGTCAGCGGTCGCGCAGACGGTGTTATCGAACGTGATGACCGGCCGGCGCCCGCCCTTTGCCGTTGCCCGCGCCCTGCAAGCGCCTGTGCCGCTCTTAGTAGTCCACCGCCGCAGGACTGTTCATCCAGTCACTTACGAACGCGCCGTAGCGGCCCTCGATAATGGCCTGGCGGGCACGCTGCATAAGGTTGAGCAGGTAGTAGATGTTGTGCATCGACAGCAGAATACCGCCGAGCATCTCCTTCTGCGTGACCATGTGGCGGATGAGCGCGCGGCTGTAGCCGCCCGTGCACACCGGGCAGGTGCAGGTGGGGTCGATGGGGCCGTCGTCGTGCGCAAAGCGCGCGTTACGGAAGTTGAGGCGACCCTCACTGGAGAACGCCGTACCCATGCGGCCGGTGCGCGTCGGCAGCACGCAGTCGAACATGTCGATGCCCACGCCAACGCCGCGCACGAGCGTGGTAGGGTTGCCGACGCCCATGAGGTAGCGCGGCTTGTGCTTAGGCATGTACTCGGAAACCAGCGGCGCCAGCGTCTCGAACATGGTCTCGTGGTCCTCGCCCACCGAGTAGCCGCCGATGCCATAGCCGGGGAAGTCGCCGCACTCCTCCAGGTGGCGCAGCGAGCGCAGGCGCAGGTCCAGATGCATGCCACCCTGGACGATGCCAAAGAGCGCCTGGTCATCACGGGTGTGAGCCTTGTAGCAGCGCTCGGCCCACATGCTCGACAGCTCCACGGCGCGCTCAACGTAGGCGCGCGTGGCGGGATAGCCCGGGCACTGGTCGAGCTGCATGCAGATGTCGGAGCCGAGCTTCATGGCGATTTCCATGTTGTCCTCGGGCGTCCAGAACACGTGGCGGCCGTCGTAATCGTTGACGATAAAGCGCACGCCCTCGTCGGTGAGCTTGACGGCGTCGTTGTGGCTAAACACCTGGAAACCGCCCGAATCGGTAAGGATGGGGCCGTGCCAGTTCATAAACTTGTGCAGTCCGCCCAGCTCGGCGATGGTGTCCTCGCCGGGACGCATGGACAGGTGGTAGGTGTTGGCGAGCACAATCTGCGCACCGAGCTGCTTAACGGTCTCGGTGGGGATGCCCTTGACGTTTGCCTTGGTGCCCACGGGCATAAAGATCGGCGTCTCGATGTCTCCGTGCGGGGTGTGCAGCACGCCGGCGCGCGCGTGCGTCGTCGGGTCTTCGGCGATCAGGTCGAATTTAAAAAGGCTCTGGTCCATAAACTGGAACTCCTTGGTTGCGGTTCATACGCAAACCATTATACGGGCAACCCGCAAGGAGCACCGACTCGACAGAAACTGGTGCAAAGGGGTCATAGTCATTGGGATCATTTCCAACAGCCAAGGCAACGCCGATGCTCTGGCAACGCCAGACACTATGACCCAATCCGAGGGCACTAAAAAGATAGGAGCCCCCGCTCGTGACCGCGGGTCGGGGCTGCGACAATGATGTTGAAGTGCCATAGGCGCAGCCGCGCCGCAACGAGGT
>CABUSR010000080.1 GCA_902494245.1 uncultured Collinsella sp. | reverse complement strand
TTGACTTGCCGCCGGCCCCTCCGCGCTACGCGCGGCGGGGCTTTTTGTGTTGCGTCGATGCCCGGAGACGGGCAAAACCAAGGCATACTGCCCGCTGCGGATAGGTGGTGCACTTCCCAGCGTGCATTTTTGGGAGTATTCAGCAAGCTCTTAAAAATGCATAACGTTGTGAATGGGCCGCAGTGGCCCGCTGACGCCCATCGACAGCCATTGTGGGCGGGCTATCGATGAATGGAGGGGGTTGTTGCTGAGTTTCTGCTTTGCGACAACCTGCAACACTGCTGTAACGTGTCGTTTTGTCGTTCGTGATGGGGCCGTTGGGGTCCACGGTGCTGAATACTCCGTTTTTTGCACGGTCCAAGGTGGGGTACCCCGAGACGAAGCAAATAGATGCCTCATTTCTATGCAGATACCGATAGGATTTATGCAAGATTGGGATTGTAAGCCGTGCGTGTGCGCAAAATCGGCGCGAGGACGTCTGGAGGTGGCTCGGCTCCCAGGGCCTTGCACGTGCGGAACGGTTAAAATCGGGACTCGGTCCTAGTTTTGATTGGAAGGATGCACATGGCTTCTGTAATCGATGCTTCTCTAGAGGAGACGCTCTCCTATATCGCGGGGCAGCTTAAGACACTGACTTCTATCGCTTCGCCTACGGGCTATACCCGTGCGGCGACTGATTATCTGATGGAGACCCTGCGCGATATGGGGTTTGGGCCTGAGCGTTCTAATAAGGGTAACGTGCTCGTTGAGCTTGGTGGCGAGGGTGAGCCGCTCGTACTGGCGAGCCATGTCGATACCCTGGGCGCCATGGTGCGCTCCATCAAGGACAATGGTCGCCTGCGTCCTACGACGCTTGGCGGGCATCAGTGGTCTACGGCCGATGGCGAGAACTGCGCCGTTTACACGCGCGACGGCAAAGTCTTTACGGGTGTGGTTCTCAACACCGAGCCTTCGGCGCATGTGGCCGATGAGCCGGTCAAGACCATCGAGAAGAACATGGAGATCTTGCTCGACGAGAACGTCGATAGCAAGGATGATGTGCTCGAGCTGGGTATTCAGACGGGCGATATCATTGCCATGGATCCGCGTACCACGGTGACGGAGAGCGGCTACATCAAGAGCCGCTTCTTGGACGACAAGCTGTCGGCCGCCATTTTGCTGGGCTTGGCGCGTGCCGTCGCCGCTGGCGAGGTGACGCTTTCGCGCAAGGTGTCGCTGCTCTTTACCGTGTACGAGGAGGTCGGACACGGCGGCGCCTTCGTGCCGGCCGACACGCGCGAGATGATCAGCGTGGACATGGGTTGCGTGGGCGACGACCTAGGCTGCACCGAGCGCATGGTTTCGATCTGCGCCAAGGATTCGGGTGGCCCATACAACTACGATCTGGTGACCACGCTGTCCAACATCGCCCGCGAGCTTGAGCTCGACTACGCGATCGATGTGTACCCGCACTACGGCTCCGACGTCGAGGCAACGCTTTCGGCTGGCTACGACATTCGTCACGGCCTGATCGGTCCCGGCGTGTACGCGAGCCACAACTACGAGCGCAGCCACATTGACGGCGTGCGCAACACCTTTGAGCTGGTTCGCGCCTACGTCCAGCGCTAACGATGTGGCGGCCTCGGCTGACACAGCAGTGCCGACCGAGGCCGTCCTCTCTAAGTTGCCGTGAAATAGGGACTGTTTAGCGGCCTGAAACACTTAAACAGTCCCTATTTCACCGCAACTTATGAAGGGGATGGGACTACTTGATAGCTGCCGTAACGGTGCCGCCGCCCAGGACGATGTCGCCGCGGTAGATAACGACTGCTTGGCCGGGGGCGATGGCTCGCTGCGGCTCGTCAAAAGTCAGCAGCATTTGCCCGTCTTCGCCGCGCGTAAGGGTCGCTGCCTGGTCTTTCTGACGGTAGCGGTACTTGGCACCTACGCGAATGCCACCGGACGTGAGCTCTGCCTCCATGCGATCGGCAGGGGTGCTCCAGATCCAGTCATTGGCCGTGAGCGCCGCGGCGGTCAGGTCCTCTGCCTCGCCCAGATGCACGGTGTTGTTGACGGCGTCGACGCCCGTTACGTACACGGGGTGCGCCATCGCGACGCCCAGGCCCTTGCGCTGGCCTATGGTATAGCGCAGCGCGCCGTTATGGCGTCCGACCACGCTGCCGTCGCGCCACACAATGTCGCCCGGTGCAGCGGGATGTCCGCAGCGGCGCTCGATATAGCCTGCGTAGTCGCCGTCCGCGATAAAGCAGATGTCCTCGCTCTCGGCCTTCTTGGCGTTGATGAAGCACTGCTCGGCGGCAATGCGGCGCACGTCGCGCTCTTTGTCCAGCCCGGCCAGCGGAAAGATCGTGCGCGACAGCCGCTCCTGCGTGAGCGAATACAAAAAGTAACTCTGGTCCTTTTTGGGGTCCTCGCCGCGATGCAGCTGCCAGGTGCCGTCGGGCGCCTGGCTCGTTTTGGCATAGTGGCCTGTGGCGATGTG
>CABUSR010000079.1 GCA_902494245.1 uncultured Collinsella sp. | reverse complement strand
TCGTGCACGCGGTCGGCCAGGGCGGTCATCTTCTTGCCGGCCTCGTAGACGTTCCTGCCGTCCTCGAGGTAGCCCTCCTGGTCGAAGTGCATGATCTCGATCTTCTCGGTCTCCTTCATTCCCGCTCCTTTCACGAGCAGTTTGAATTGTCGCACGGAATGGACGGGCTTGCCGCCCCGTCGCACCGCTTAACCTTGTGGACATCTTGGCCCCAAGCTCAACAATTCAAAGGTTCTTAATACCAGTGAACGATTATAGGTTAGCCGTTTTTAATACCGATTTTTTGATTTCGTCCTCCCCTCTCGGTAGACGGTCAGTTTTTGCCGCTCATCGGTCAAGCGACATATATCCGTAAAAACGAGCGCCCCCGCCGTGCGCAGGGACGCTCTAGACGCTAGTAGTTGTAGGTATATCCGCCGGCATCGCCGCGGTTAAAAGACTTGGCATGCTCAATCGCCTGCCCACTCGAGTCATAGGTCAGGCATTCCAGTACGAGCGCCAGATCGCCCGGCTCAAGATTGAGCAAACTCGCATCGCGTGCGCCCAGCGCTTCAATATCGAGTTTCTCAATCGACTTGTCCGGCTTGCGCCCCAACATGTCATAGGTCTCAAACAGGCTGAAGACCGAAATGTCCACGTCTTCGATGCCCGGAAACAGCAGACACGGAATCAGCGTCATCTCAATCGACACGGGCTCCCCATCAATGCAGTTGAGACGGCGCACCGAGTAAAGCAGATCGTCCTCGGCGATGCCAAACAGGTCGGCGTAATACGGGCCGGCGTAGCGTTTGGAGCGCGCCAGAATGCGCACCGACGGCGTCGCGCCCGACGCCAGAACCGACTGACGGAAGCCGCCCTTGCGTTCGTGCTCGTCAAACCACTTGTGTCCCACAAAGGCGCCCTTGCCCTGCACGCGACGAATCTGGCCACTTTTGACCAGCTCGTCCATGGCACTTCGGATTGTCAGGCGCGTCGTGCCGAACTCCTCGGCCAGCTCGTTTTCGGACGGAATCATCGAGCCCGTCGGGTAGTCGCCGCGCTCGATTCGCTCCGCAATGCAGCGGCGAATTTGTTTGTAAACCGGCAAGTCTTCTACTGCATCAGCCATTCGACACCTACCTTCGTCGCAACGCCGTCTGCCTCGCCGTTATCGGCAAAACGATACTTGGTCGGCAGAATCACGGACTTGCAATACTCGACAAAGCCATCGTTCTCGTCACGCTCGTGCGAAGCCTTGTAAAACACCGGCGTGCCCTCCTGAGCACCCAGCAACTTGGCCTCGTCGGCGTTCAGACGGCTGATGGAAATATGCTCCTTGCCGTGCGTCACATGGACATTCCCTTCTTTGAGCAAAACGTCGTAGAGGCTTTCCTGCTCAAAATCGTGATCGGGAAGCGAGGGGCACAAAGACAGATTGACGTGGGCCGTCTCAATCGACGCCGGGGAACCATTAACCACGCGCACACGTCGAATGCAGAAAAGCGGCATGCCCAGGTCGATCTGGGCCTTTTGGGCCAGATCGATATCGGCGTACACGACCTTGGACCAAACCAGGCGTGCGGTCGACTTTGAGCCAACCCTCTCCACCGCCTGCGTATAGTTCCATGTTTCCTGAAAGATGTTCAGCGGTTTGGGAGGACACACATAGGTGCCCGAACCGCGGCGGCTTTCCAAAGTTCCGCACGAAATAAGGCGCGCGATCGCAGCACGCAACGCCGTGCGCGACACGCCCAGCTCTTCACAGAGCACACGCTCGGCGGGCAGCCGGTCGCCACCCTGCAGGTCATAATGATTGATATACCAAAGAATGCCCTCAAAGGCGCAATCTTTGGGCGGAATCGCATATGGTTCACTCGGCATGGGCACGGCTCCTCAACCGCTTGATGCTGCAGACATCATTGCTCCGGACGCCCCATGGCGTCGAAGGCTTCTTTGATCTGCTCCGCAACGTTCCGATACGACCGATATAGGCCGGAGTCTCGCTTGACTTCGCCCGCGGTCACCGGAATCTCAAGCTTCGAAATCTCATCCTCGCCGGTTTGCACGGCAACGATGACACCCATACCAAGGCACATATTACGCTTGGCAGCGTTGTTTTTAGTAGCCTGAGCTGGATTAATCAAAATCTGCTGAGCTAGTTCGCGCTTGCTAACCTCCGGCACATCCTCGGGATTTCCGGTCTCGACAATCTCGCACTGCAGCACGTCCGCATAGTCAAAAATCTTCGGCTCACCGCCGCGCTGATGCACGGCCCACTTGCGGCGCGTGGCATCCTGGTAGATAGCCGGCAAAAATGTAAACCGCGGCGGGTCCAAAATCGTATCCGTGATGGTAAACACATCGGAATCAAAGGCATCCTGCGGGTTTTTCTTCTTGAACAGCCCCATATCAGCCTCCCGTACTAGCATTAAACAACTCATGCTGAATATAGCACCAATTTCAAGCCACTGCTTTATCGCATCGGTGCGTGGCGTCTATGGCTCGCCCAGCGGAAGAGTTCACGGACGAGGGCCGGGGTGCCTGCCTTGTTTTGAGAAGTGGGCTCCGCGAACTTCTCAAAACAAGGCAG
>CABUSR010000078.1 GCA_902494245.1 uncultured Collinsella sp. | reverse complement strand
CATTTGCCGGCGGGCGTCCGGTCATTCGGGGAACGAACGACTTCTTTATTGGACAGTCGGCCGTGGTGCCGGGGCTGTTCCAGGCGGCAGGTATTCAGTCGCCGGGCGTGGCGAGCGCCCCGGCCATTGCCGAGCGCATGGAGCACGTGATGCGCGAAGCGGGTGTGGTTTTGCACGAACGGACCGACTGGAACCCGATTCGCCGCGCGCCGGACGACTTTGACCGCGCGCCGCTCGCGCGCAAGGAGGAGCTCATTGAGTCCGACCCCGCGTGGGGGCAGATTGTCTGCCGCTGCGAGACGGTGCCCGAGGCAGAGATCGTGGCCGCGATCCGACGCCGCCCGGGCGCGGTTTCGGTCGAAGGCGTCAAGCGCCGCTGCCGTGCCGGCATGGGTCGGTGCCAGAGCGGTTTTTGCCAGAGCCGCGTGGTTGCGATCCTGGCGCGCGAGCTGGGCTGCGACCCCAGCGAGGTGCTGTTGGAGGATGCCGGATCTTGGTTGGTCGAGGGACTGCTGAAGGGGGTGCGCTAGGATGGCGGAATTCAAATCGAGCGCGATTGATTGCGGCGTTGTAGAAGCCGTACAAACGCAAGCCTTCGACGTGGTCGTTATCGGCGGCGGGCCTGCCGGCATGGCGGCCGCGCTGGCCGCTCATAAGGCCGGAGCGCGCGTGGCCATCGTGGAGCGCGAGCAGCACCTGGGCGGAATCCTCCGCCAGTGCATCCACCCTGGCTTTGGCCTGTCGCACTTTAAACAGGAGCTCACCGGTCCCGAGTACGCGCAGCGCTTTATCGACCAGGTGCACGCAACCGACATTGCGCTGTTCCTGAACAGCATGGTGATCGGGATTGATTCAGGCGAGCCTACGGGAGACACCTCGGTCCACACCGTCACGCTCATGAGCACCGCCGGCATGCGGCAGCTCACCGGACGCGCGATCGTCCTTGCCATGGGTTGCCGCGAACGCACCCGCAGCGAGATCAAGATTCCCGGCAGCCGACCCGCCGGCGTGTTTACGGCAGGCCTGGCGCAGCGATACATCAATATCGAGAACCTCAAGCCCGGCTCGCGCGCCGTCATCTTGGGCTCGGGCGACATCGGGCTGATCATGGCACGTCGCTGCACGCTCGAGGGGATTTCGGTCGAGGGCGTGTACGAGCTCATGCCGTACGCCAACGGCCTGCGCCGCAATGTCAAGAACTGCCTGGACGACTTTGGAATTCCGCTGCACTTGTCCACCACCGTCACACGCGTAATCGGGCACGACCGCGTGGAGGCCGTCGAGGTGAGTCAGGTCGACGAGCATCTGGCGCCCATTGCCGGGACGGAGCGCATCGTTCCGTGCGACACGCTGCTGCTTTCGGTGGGCCTGATTCCCGAGAATGAGCTTTCGGTTGTCGCGGGCGTAGAGCTTGACCCACGCACGCGCGGCGCCGTAGTGGACCAGAGCCTGCAGACAGGCGTGCCGGGCATCTTTGCCTGCGGCAACGTGCTGCACGTACACGACCTTGCCGACAACGTAACGACCGAGTCCGAGAGGGCTGGCGCAACTGCAGCGGCGTACGCTCTGGGGACCGACGCGGGCACCGTTCCGAGCTGCGAGCTCACCGTCTCCCCTGCCGGCATCGCGGGCTACGCGCTGCCGGGACGCATTACGGCTGTGGCGCTCACCAAGCTCAACTTCCGCGTGCGCCGGCCAGTCGATGCCGCCTGCGTGAGGATCTTGGCCAACGGCGAGGAGCTGTTCGCCGGCAAGGTCCGCGCGTTTAAGCCGAGCGTTATGGAAAGCTTCCCACTGCCGGCAAAGGTCATCAAACAAGCGCTCGATCTGGGTGCCAGCGAGATTGTCCTTTCCGTCGATCCCGTCGAGGAGGCATAGACTATGAGCGATAACGTGATCGAAACGCTGCAGTTCAACTGCACGACCTGCCCATCCGAGTGCCTCCTGACCATAGAGGTAGAGCGCGACGCCAATGGCGCCGTGGTGGAAGTGCGCTCCGTAACCGGTAACAACTGCCCGCGCGGCGATAAGTTCGCACACCAGGAGCTCACCTGCCCCATGCGCGTGCTCACGACGACCGTGGCCGTCTCCGGCGGCGACGAAGCCCTGCTCCCCGTGCGCACATCCGAAGCCATCCCGCTAGAACTCCACGCCCAAGCCATGGACCTCATCCGCGGCGTGATCGTCGAGGCCCCCATCCGCATGGGCGACGTCGTGCTAGAGAACCTCCCAGACACCAACATCAACCTTATCGCCAGCATGGACATCGACCTAGTCTAGCTAATTTGGGACGGGGCTCTTTTAGCTACCCCGCCATCCACCCCGCCCCTCCTCAATTGCGGTGAAATAGTTCCTGATTTCCGCCAAAACCCCGGCATCCAGGAACTATTCCACCGCAACTATCCTTGGAATCGGCATTTAGCTTGTGCCTACTTTAGTGCCATTTCAAAACTATGCCGGATTACGGGGCTGATTCGGAGACCCCCATCCAAACCGGCATTTATCTATTTTTTATAAGCCGTCTACCTGCGGTTTTAATTTCATGATTTTTCCCATGGTCAAGTAATACAGGTCCAGCCCCGTAATCCGCCATACTTTTGAACCCAGCCCATTTGTGACGGGCCTCTTTTGACTACTTTAGCCCGAACGTTCGCTCAAATGATTTTTCTGGGACGGGGATT
>CABUSR010000077.1 GCA_902494245.1 uncultured Collinsella sp. | reverse complement strand
GCCTCCCGTGTGGCTCCGGAGGGGCGGGGCATAAGGTTTATCGCGAGTTCCGCACGAGCCGAAGGCCACTTAATGTGGCCTTCGTGCGAGCAGGACTGCCCGAGCAGGAAACCTTATGCCCCGCCCCTCCGGAGCCACACGGGAGGCACCGCTAAGTTATCCCCCGGCATTCAGAAAATCTAAGTGCCAAAAAATAAGATTTTTTGACTCTGTGTTGTATAACCCGCCATTCGTGGGTACCATTCAACGCGTACGCAAACAAAAAGGGTTAATTCGCGTGGTATAACCGCGCGGCCCAAAAAGGAGGAGACAAGCATGTCGTCTTTGAAGCCGCTTGCAGATCGTGTTCTGGTCAAGCCCGACGAGGCCGAGCAGAAGACCGCTTCTGGTCTGTATATCGCCAGCAACGCTCAGGAGAAGCCGCAGCGCGGCACCATCGTTGCCGTGGGCGCCGGCAAGGTCAACGACAAGGGTGAGCGCATCCCCATGGACGTCAAGGTTGGCGACGTTGTCATCTACGGTAAGTTCGGTGGCAACGAGGTCAAGGTCGACGGCGAGAAGTATCTGCTGATGCGCGCCGACGACATCTACGCCGTCGTCGAGGCCTAGTCTCGTCAGAATCTCTGATTCGTCTTTGAACGCGCCCGCCGCACAGGACTCGGAAGCGGCGCCGCGAGTCACATTTCTTTTGGAGGATTACCTACCATGGCAAAGAACATTACGTTCAACACCGATGCCCGCGCTAAGCTCGCCAAGGGCGTCAACACTCTGGCCGACGCCGTTACCGTCACCATGGGCCCCAAGGGTCGCTACGTTGCGCTGCAGCGCACGTTCGGTGCCCCGACCATCACCAACGACGGCGTTTCCGTCGCCAAGGAGATCGAGCTCGAGGACAACATCGAGAACATGGGCGCTCAGCTGGTGAAGGAGGTTGCCACCAAGACCAACGACACCGTGGGTGACGGCACCACCACCGCAACTCTGCTCGCTCAGGCCATCGTCAACGACGGCCTGCGCAACGTCGCCGCTGGCGCCAACCCGCTGGCCATCCGTCGCGGCATCGACAAAGCCGTTAACGCCGCCGTCGCCGAGATGAAGAAGCAGGCCAAGCCGGTCGAGACCAAGGAGCAGATCGCTTCCGTCGGTACCATCTCCGCCGGTGACCCCGAGGTCGGCGAGAAGATCGCCGAGGCCATGGAGGTCGTGGGCAAGGACGGCGTCATCACCGTCGAGGATTCCCAGACGTTCGACATCACCATCGACACCGTCGAGGGCATGCAGTTCGACAAGGGCTATGTCTCCGCTTACTTCGTCACGGACAACGACCGCATGGAGGCCGTGATGAAGGATCCGTACATCCTCATCACCGACCAGAAGATCTCCAGCGTTCAGGACATTATGCCCGTTCTCGAGGCTGTCCAGCGCGCTGGCCGCGGCCTGCTCATCATCGCTGAGGACATCGACGGCGAGGCTCTGCCTACCCTGGTTCTCAACAAGATCCGTGGCGCCCTCAACGTCTGCGCCGTCAAGGCTCCGGGCTACGGCGATCGCCGCAAGCGCATCCTCGAGGACATCGCCGTCCTCACCGGCGGCCAGGCTGCCCTGGACGAGCTGGGCGTGAAGGTCGCTGACATCACCGCCGATATGCTCGGTACCGCTAAGTCCGTCACCATCTCCAAGGACAACACCGTCGTCGTCGGCGGCGCTGGCTCCAAGGAGGCCATCGACGCTCGTATCGCTCAGATCAAGGGTGAGATGGAGAACACCACCTCTGACTTCGACCGTGAGAAGCTCCAGGAGCGCCTGGCCAAGCTCTCCGGTGGCGTTGCCGTCATCAAGGTCGGCGCTGCTACCGAGTCCGAGCTCAAGGAGATCAAACACCGCGTCGAGGATGCCCTGCAGGCTACCCGCGCTGCTGTCGAGGAGGGCATCGTCGCCGGCGGTGGCGTCGCCTTCATGGACGCTGCTCCTGCGCTCGACGCTGTCGAGATCGACGACCCCGAGGAGAAGATCGGCGTCGACATCGTCAAGAAGGCTCTGACCGCTCCGGTCGCTACTATCGCCAAGAACGCTGGCTTTGAGGGCGCTGTCGTGGTCGACAAGGTTGCCGAGCTGCCCGCCGGCCAGGGTCTCAACTCTGCCAACGGCGAGTGGGGCGACATGATCGAGATGGGCGTCCTCGACCCCGTCAAGGTCAGCCGCGTCACCCTTCAGAACGCTGCTTCTGTCGCCAGCCTGATCCTCATCACCGAGGCTACCGTCTCCGATGTGCCCAAGAACACTCAGCTTGAGGACGCTATCGCTGCTGCTACCGCTGGTCAGCAGGGCGGCGGTATGTACTAAGGCCGACAAGGTCTAGAACTCCCACCGGGAATCCGGGGGCGTGACGGGGTTTCTCTCCGGAACGTCCTCGGACATGCAAAGAGGCTCCGCATCGCGCTTCGCGCTGCGGAGCCTCTTTGCGTCCTGCGGAATGTTCCGGAGAGAAACCCCGTCACGCCCCCGGATTCCCTGCGTTTACGGCCTTGAGGTCGGCGAGGGCGGAGATCGTGGCTGATGGGGATACGTGTCCCGGTCGCTGTTTCGCGGCTTTGCCGCGAAAGGCGCGCCACTTTGGGATGGGTGGGGAGCGTGGTTGTTGCGGCAACTGATCTCGGTTGATTTCCGATCTCAGCCGAACACATTGAGCAAATAGGCCATTCCCGCAGTTAGCCGAACGCCCCCGCGGCCCCTCCTGGGGTCCGGGGGCGCCGTTTTCCCAGTTGAAGGAACG
>CABUSR010000076.1 GCA_902494245.1 uncultured Collinsella sp. | reverse complement strand
CGGCCGGTTACGGCGTTTGGAAAACGCCGTAACCTACTGAATGAGCATTGCGTCACCAAAGCTGAAGAAGCGGTAGCGCTCCTCGATGGCGGCGGCGTAGGCATCCATGATCTGGTCGCGGGAGGCAAGCGCGCTTACGAGCATCATGAGCGTGGAGCGCGGCACGTGGAAGTTCGTGATCAGCGCGTCAACCACGTGATAGGTCGAGCCAGGCATGAGGTAGAGCTGCGTCGTCGCGTTCTCGCGCACCACGATGTCACCGCGGCCGAGCGTGTCGGCGCCGTCCTCACGGCCCTCAAAATAGCGCGCCGTCACAGCCGGATCGGACACCGGCGCGTCCGCGTCAAACGCGCTCTCGAGCGAGCGCACCGCCGTGGTACCGACGGCGATCACGCGATGCCCCTCGGCCTTAGCCTTATGCACGGCGTCGACCACCTCCTGCGATACGTGGTAGCGCTCGGTGTGCATGACGTGCTGCGTAGGGTCGTCCTCCTCCACCAGACGGAAGGTATCGATGCCGACCTCGAGCTCGACAGCGGCAAACTTCGCACCCTTGGCCTCGATAGCGGCCATGAGCTCGGGAGTAAAGTGCAGGCCCGCCGTAGGAGCGGCAGCCGAGTGCTCCTCCTTCATGGCGTAAACGGTCTGGTACTTCTCGGGGTCGCCCTCGTAATCGGTAATGTAGGGCGGCAGCGGCACGTGACCGGCGGCGTGGATGGCCTCGTCGAGCGTGCGCGGCTCGCCGGCAGCATTGCAACCGGCCGGCTCAAAGCGCACCAGACGGCCGCCACGGCTATCGGTGACAAAGTCGATGACCTCGGCCGTCAGCACCACGGGCGCGCCCTCGGGCGCATGGGCGCCACCGGTGCGATACTCAATCTGAGCACCGGGCTTCAGACGCTTGCCCGGCTTGACCAGACACTCCCAAACATGGCCCAGCGGGTCAACATCCTCGCGGCGCTTGAGCAGCAGCGTCTCGACCACGCCACCCGAGCCGGCTTTGCGACCAATCAGGCGGGCCGGCATCACGCGCGTCTTGTTGATGACGAGCACATCGCCCGGCTCGATATAGTCGATGATGTCGCGGAAGATGCGGTGCTCAACGGTACCGCCGTGCTCCAGCGGCGTTCCCGCCTCGGAGCCCTTGCGATCCACCACCAGCAGGCGGCAGGAGTCGCGCGGATCGGCAGGAGCCTGGGCGATCAGTTCCTCAGGAAGGTTGTAGTCAAAATCATCGGTACGCATAGACACGTCGGATACTCCTTATATAGATAAAGTCCGCTCTACATCCTAGCAGGCCGCCAGCCCAAAAGAACTACTTTTTGGCGGCTTTGCGCTCGTCGCGGATGCGAGCGCGGTCCATGGCCGCCTCGACAGCAGAGAAGCGGCAACCACAGTAGTTCTGCCGATACATGCCCAGCTCGCGCGAACGGCGTGTCGCTTCGGGGTAATACGGGCGAAAATCGCGAATGACCGGAGTGAGGCCGCGGGCGGCAGCCAGACGCTCCAACACGTCATTACAGGTATCGAACAGCTGATACGGCGAGACGGCGAGCGTCGTGCCCACATATTCGAACCCGCGCTCCTGGGCCACACGGCATGCCTCGGCCAGACGCAGGGCATAGCACGCACGACAGCGGCGGGGTCGATCGGCGCCCAGCGGGGCCACACCGGCCTCCCAGCGATCGCGGTCCTCCCCCGCCTCGATGAGCTCAATGTCGCCGTCGGCACACCACCGGCGCAGCTCGTCCAGGCGGCGCCGCCATTCATCGCGCGGCTGAATATTGGGGTTGGTCCAGCAAATCGTGGGCTCAAACCCTTCCTCGCGCAGCAGGCGGACCGGCTCAAGCGAGCACGGCGCACAGCAAGCATGCAGCAGCAACGGCTTCATCAACATCTCCTCTCCCACAATGATTTTTTAATCCCCATCCCAGAAAAATCATCCCAAAAAAAGACTACCTTGCGAAAAAGCGCACGCCAAAGGACGTGTCCTCGCAGGCGACAATGCGACGGTCGCGCAGAATGGTTCGCACGTAATACCAATCGCCCACACAGCCCGACAAATGCAGACCAGCCGCCAGGTAGCACAGCAGCGGATAGCCCGAGAGCGCAAACCCTAGGGTAAACGCCGCCGTCACAACAACCGTCGGCGCCAGGCAAACCACCACGTACCGCCGGCGCGAATACACCACGCCCTCGGCGCAGGCGTAAATCATGCAGGTTTCGAGATTTGCCCCAAAGGTCACCTGCGCGCCCGCAGGCGCCAGCAGCTTAAAAAACACACCGTGCACCAGCTCGTGAACGGCAAATGACGCCGCCGAAACCGCAGCCAAGCCGACTATCCAGCCCAAGACGGCCGTCCAACCGCCCGCGTCAGCCGCATCCAGGTCAGCGGGCCCGCCCATCAGCATAAACACCGGCACCAGGCACACGGCAAATGCGCCGAGCACGGCCATCCCCCACACAAAGCAGGCGTGCAGAAAATCCTCGTCCTCAAACGCATGTATGTTGGAAATCTCATTCATAGCATCTTAGGATAGCGCCCCTGCCACGTACCCGTCCGCATGTGCGATAATGTCGAACGATATGCACGAATTGACCACCGCGTCGCCAGGCCTTGCGCCCGGCCGCGCCCTTACTATATGCGAAGGAGTCCCATGGCATCCAAATACTCCATGAACGACCGTCCCAGCTGGCCTCGCCGCGCCATCGTTACCGCCGGCGAGCCCTACGGCAACAAGGGCCTTCACTTTGGCCACGTCGGCGGCGTCTTTGTCCCGGCCGACTTCTTCGCCCGCTTCCTGCGCGACCGCCTGGGCCGCGAGAATGTCATCTTCACCTCGGGAACCGACTGCTACGGATCGCCCATCATGGAGAGCTACCGCAAGCTCAAGGAGAACGAGGGCTACGACAAGTCCATTAGTGAGTACGTCGAGTCCAATCACTCCCGTCAGGCCGCGACCCTCAACAACTACAACATCAGCTGCGACATCTACGGCGGCTCGGGCCTTGAGCCGGCGGCCAAGATCCATAATGAGGTGACCGCTGAGATTATCGAGCGTCTGCACGAGCAGGGCACTATCTCCAAGCGCTCTACCCTGCAGTTCTACGATGCCAAGGCCGGAACGTTCCTCAACGGTCGCCAGGTCATCGGCCGCTGCCCCATCCAAGGT
>CABUSR010000075.1 GCA_902494245.1 uncultured Collinsella sp. | reverse complement strand
CGTTACGGCGTTTGGTAAAACGCCGTAACCCCTAAGGCCGCTGGCCCATGCCGCCCTCGAGGGTGACGGTCTCGCCGTTCATATACTTAAAGTCGGGGCCGCAAAGCTGAACGACCACGCGGCCGATTTCCTTCTCGACGTCGCCGTAGTGGCCCGCCGGCGGCATGTGGACGTTGGCCTTGAACGCCTCGGGGTAAGCATCCTGGAAGTTCTCGAGCGCAGCAGTCCAGGCAAGCGGGCACACGATGTTGACGTTGATGCCGTCCTTGCCCCACTCGTTGGCGGCGACGCGGGTCAGGCCGCGGATGCCCTCCTTGGCGGCAGCATAGCTGCACTGGCCGTAGTTGCCAAACAGGCCGGCGCCCGAGGCAAAGTTGACCACGGAGCCCTTGGTCTCCTTCAGGTGCGGATAGGCCTTCTGCATGTACAGGTAGGTGGCATACAGGCCAGAGTAAATGGCCAGGTTAAACTGGTCCATAGTGTGGTCGGCGATGGTCACACCCGAGGCGCTGGCCTGAGCGTTGTTGACGACGGCGTCGATGCGACCGAACTCCTCAATCGCCTTGTCGATAACGTTCTGCACGACGGCCTCGTTGTCCTGACCAGCCGAGACATCGGCCTGAACAGGCAGAACCTTGACGCCGTACTCGGCCTCAAGAGACTCCTTGGCGGCCTCGAGCTTGGCGACGTTGCGGCCGGTGATGACGAGGTTCGCGCCCTCCTTGGCAAAAGCGATATCGATGCCGTAGCCGATGGAGCCAGCAGAGCCGTCCTTAAGCGTGGCCTTGCCGCCGCCGGTGACGATCACGGTCTTACCAGTGAAAAGTCCCATACGAAGTCCTTTCAAAATCGCGACGGGCACGCCCGCCGACTGCGCGCATCCAAAATAAACGCGCCAAAAGCTGAAATGCAACTTTAGCTTCTTCAAGTGAAAAGAAAAGGCCTCGGCAGGCGAACGGCATAACGTCTTTCGGCGAAGGGATTGTCAAGTACAAACTGGATAAAGTGGCCGAGTTTTTGCTATCGACGCGAGCCATCGAACACGTTTTGAAACTTTGCTGCGGCGCGCGGGATGTCGGCGCGAGACTTTATCATAGGGTGACAAACAACGATGAGGAGCACATGCCTATGACAGACGAGCTGGACCCCCAGACTCAGCAGCATATTGATGATTCCGCAGACGTCGCCGCAGATACTGACGCTGCGACCTGCAATGATACCGACGTCGACGACGCCACTCTGGATAACGGCGCTGCGGCGGAAACCCCTGCGACCGAAGATGCCGACGAGCAAAACGGCGATTCGGCCGCTCAGGACGACGCCCCCGAAAAGGACGCCACCCCGCAACCAGCGGGCCCCATCGAGGTGTCTTCGGAAGAAGAGCTCGACGCCGTCATGGACTCCATGATGGATGCCGTCAAAGCGATGAAGGACGCTGTCGCCGATGCCGATGTCGACGCCGAGGAAGAGGAAGCCGCCGAGGCTGCCTCGACGTTTGTGCCCGGCGAGACCCCGGTTGCCGACCAGGGCAGCACCATGCCCTCGTTCCTGCAACTCGAGCACCCCACGATCGGCGCCGATGCGGTCGACCCGCATGCAGCGGGCTTTTCCGTGATTGAAGGCGGCACCGGCAATATCGCCGCGCCGCAGACTGCCGATACGAATGCCGCCGAGGCCGTACACCCGACCACCTCGCACGCCCCCGCCACGAGCCGCGACCTGGGGAGCGCCGTCTCAAATACCGCTAACGCCGTGGGCACTTTTATCGCCCAGGGCGCGTCGGCCATGCGCGAGATGAACGCCGCCAAGAAGGCACTCGCCGATGCCCGCGCCCATTTAGCCGAGCTTGAGCAGCGCATCGCCGACCAGGCAGAGGAGCTCGAGACGCGCCAGGACATCGCAGGCCGCTACGATCAGATCATCGCCGATCAACGCCAGGCGATTGCCGCGGCACAAAAGACCGCTGCGGCAGCTGAAAGTAACCGTGATGCCCATGCCGCCAAAGCGACGGAGCTCAAGGGTCAGCTCGAGCAAATGAAGGCAGAGGACGATGCGACCGAGCTCCGCCTGAAGGCTGCACTCGACGCCGTGGAAGCCCGCGAGGCGAGCTCGCGCGAGACCGGCAACCGCCTCGTTCGTCGCCTTGAGGATTCCAAGCGTATCCGCGACAAAGTGAAGGCTGAGCGCGATGCCGGTGTCGCCACCGCACGACAAACTGCCGATGCTACGCGCGCACAGCTCGAGACCTTGCGTCGCGAGTATGCCGAGCTGCAGCGCAACCCTTCGGCAAATCCCGCCAATTACACCGTACGCACCAACGAGTTGTCTATGCAAATCTCCGACGCTGCCGACGCCCTCCGCAAGGCCGAGGAAGATATTCCGCGCGTGACTGCCGATCTTGAGCATTCACTTGCCGCCGCCGAGCAGGCCGTCGAGCAGGCACAGGCCCCCATCGCCGACGCTAAACGCGCGCACCAGGCCGTAACGGCTGAGGCAGATGCCGCGCGCGACGAGCTGCAGTCCGCAAAAACTACCGCCGCGACGCGCCAGCGCGAGCTGCGCGAAAAGATCGCCACGCAGGACAAGGCACGCCGCGAGCAAGAGCAGGCCATCGCAAACGCCCGGGCAGATGCCGCGCATGCGCAGTCGATTATCGAGCAGGCGACCGAGGTGCACGACCATCCCGAGATCACCGAATCGCTCGCCGGGTCCTTGGCGCGCGACAAGGCCGAGCATACCGAGACCGAGCGCGAAGTTGCCCAACTCGAGGCCGCCGAAGACGACGTTCGCAAGCGAACCCGCGACTCACGCGTCAAATTCACCGGAGCCATCGCCTGCATCATCGCAGCAATCCTGGTGATCATCCTGATCTGGCTGTTCGCGAGCAAGTAAACCCGCTGCCAAAAACGCTCAACGCAGTTGCGGTGAGATAGTTCCTGTTGAGCCCTCAAAAAGGCCAATTCAAGAACTATCTCACCGCAACTTTTTGATTGGTGCAAGGTAGTCATTGGGGACGTTCTTAAACGACTAGTCATTCAAGAACGTCCCCAATGACTAGTTGACGACCAAAGAAATGCGGGTGTTTTGGCAACGACAGCGAGCGGGTCGCATTTGAGACAAGGTGACGTGAAACGAAAGGGCGCTGACCTTCTGGTCGCGCCCTTGAAGTTGAACGTCAGATTGTCCAAATGCGGCCCGCGCAGCGTCGGCCGG
>CABUSR010000074.1 GCA_902494245.1 uncultured Collinsella sp. | reverse complement strand
GGATTAAAAAATCATTGAGTACCTAATGATTTTTTAATCCCCGTCCCAGAAAACTCATCGGAGAAAGGACTACTGCTGTTGGGCTCGGCGGGCGGCGCGGCGGGCGCGAGCTTCTTGGATTTCCTCCAAGTGGCTAATGATCTCGGAAGCGCTTTCCTCGATGGCCTTGCCGTCGGTACGCACCACAAAGCAGCCTAGGCGCTTCATGAGGGCACGAGCTTCCTCGAGCTCGCTGCGCACGCTCTCGGGCTCGGCATAGGAGCCGGCAACGGCACGGGCGTAGTCATCGCCCAAGCGGCTATCGCGAATTTCGGAAATCACATCGACGGTCGAAATCAGGCCGAACAGGCGCATCGGGTCGACCTCGTAAATCGACTTCGGCGGCTCCATGCCATGGGCCAACGGAACATTGGCAACCTTGTAACCTTGATAGGCCAAATACATCGACAGCGGCGTCTTGGACGTGCGCGATACGCCCAGTAGCACGATATCGGCACCCGACAGATCGTCGCAACCGCGCCCGTCATCGTGCTCAACGAAATACTCCATGGCCTCGATACGATGGAAATAGCGGTCATCGGTCTTGTGAATCACGCCCGCAACGCCCTTGGGCGGCACGCCGACGAGCGACGACAGCACGGCGAGCGTCGGGCCGATCAGGTCGACCGAACGGATATGCAGCATGCCCAGGTAATCGAGCACGCGGGCGCGAAGCGCCGGATCGACAATGGTGTGGAACACGGCGATATCGCGATGGTCGGCATCGACGCGCGGCCCCACAAATGACTTGACCTGCTCCACGGAGGCCACCTTGGGCAGGCGCAAAACGCGAAAAGCCCCTTCATCAAATTGCCCGGACGCCGCAAGCACCACCTCACAAGCGGTATCGCCGAGAGAGTCGGAGATAACGATAACGGTGGGACGAACGGCGACCGGGCAATCCATGCGGGGCTCCTTTTGCGCTTACGCGCAGGCTGGCTTACTTTTTGCGGGCAAGCTCACCGATGTTGGCGATGCCGGAGAAAACGGCCTCGAAGCGGTTGAGCAGCTTAAGGCGATTATCGCGGAGCTGCTCGTCCTTGTCCATGACCATAACCTCGTCGAAGAAGCGGTCGATGGGGGCACGCAGAGCTGCAAGGGCGGCAAATGCGGCCGGGTAATCCTCGGCAGCAAGGGCGGCATCAACAGCGGTCTGAGCGGCCTCGGAGGCGTCGGCGAGCGCGAGCTCGGCCTCGCCCATCAGGCTGCGGTCGTACTCCGCACCCAGCTCGGGCTTGGAGATGTGCGCGGCGCGGGCATAGGCGGTAGCCAGGTTGTCGAAGGTCTCGGCATCGTTCTTGCGGGCCTCGTCGAGCGCGGCGCAGCGGGCGAAGAAGACGGACGGGGCGATGATGTGCACCGCGGAGACGGCGGCAACGGTATCGGCCGGGATCTTTTCGTCGCGGGCCATGCTCACAAGGCGGCCATGGAAGAAGTCGCGAACCTGCTGGGCGACCTCGGCGGCGTCGAACTCAATGCCCCGCTCACTGTAAAGCTCGAGGGCGAAGTCGATGAGCGACGTGGGGTCGATCGGCAGACGGTCGCGCAGGATGTTGATGATGCCGATAGCGGCACGACGCAGCGCGTAGGGGTCGGAGGAGCCGGTCGGGGGCTCGCCGATGGCAAAGATACCGGCGATGGTATCGAGCTTGTCGGCGCAGGCCACGATGCAGCCAGCGGTGCCCTCGGGCAGCTCGTCACCGGCAAAGCGGGGACGATAATGATCGCGAATGGCGTGGGCAACCTCGTCGTTCTCCCCCATCGCGGTCGCGTAATAACCGCCCATCACGCCCTGCTGGCTCGTGAACTCGACGACGGCGTTGGACACCAGGTCTGCCTTGCACAGGTGCGCGGCGCGAGCAGCGTCGGCGGCAAGATGGGCGCCCAGATGAGCCTCGCGGGCGATAGCGAGCGCGAGCTGCTCGATGCGCTCGGACTTGGCGAGCACGCTACCGAGCTTCTCCTGGAAGGCAACCTTGGCCAGACGCTCACGGAATTCGTCGAGGGAGATCTTCAGGTCCTCCTCGTAGAAGAACTTTGCGTCGTCCAGACGGGCGCGCACGACGCGCTCGTTGCCGTCGATCACGCGCTCGGCGTTCTCGGGCTTGCTGTTGGAGACGACCACGAACTCACGCGTGAGCTTGCCCTCGCCGTCATAGATCGGGAAGTAGCGCTGGTTGGTGAGCATGGACTCGCAGATGATCTCGTGCGGGACCTTGAGGAACTCCTCATCGAAGGTACCGACGAGCACCGTCGGCCACTCGCAGAGGTTGATAACCTCCTCGAAGACCTTCTTGGGCGTATCGACATGGCAGCCGGGGCGGGCAGCCTCGACCTCGGCGATACCGGCGAGGATGGCCTCACGACGACGCTCGGCAGAAAGCACGCCGGCGTCCTCGAGCACCTGCTCGTAGACGGCGGGGCTGGCAACCACATGGTCACCAGGGCCAAGTACGCGATGACCACGCGTGGTGTTGCCGCTCGTCACGTCGGCAAACGACACAGGCACAACATCCTCGCCCAAAAGGCAGCAGATCCAACGGACCGGACGAACAAAGGTCGCGTGCTCGTGGCCCCAGCGCTGGCTGCGGTAGTTGGGCCACTGCAGGCCGGCAATAGTCTTCTCGCACAGAGCGGTC
Source organism: uncultured Collinsella sp. (assembly GCA_902494245.1). Lineage (GTDB taxonomy): Bacteria > Actinomycetota > Coriobacteriia > Coriobacteriales > Coriobacteriaceae > Collinsella. The sequence continues at coordinate 995 of CABUSR010000074.1, read as the reverse complement.
AGAATCGGGGTTGCCGGTGCGGAGGGAATATTCTTCTCGGCGAACACATACTCGCGACCGTCAGTGTCCTCGCGACGGACCAGGTCCTCGGCAGCCACACCGCACTTGCGGGCAAAGCCCTGGGCGGCCTTGGTGGCGTTACCGTCAGCGTCGAAGGCAATGTTGGCCGCGGGGCCACGCTTGACCTCGTGAACCTCATCGGTCGCGGTGGCGACGTCGGCCACGAGCGCAGCCAGACGACGTGGGCTCGAGATCACGCGGACCTCGCCGTGGGCCAGACCGGCCTCGTCGAGGCCCTTGGCGATCATGGTGCCAAGCTGCTTGACGGCATTGTTCAGCGGTGCGGAGGGCATTTCCTCCGTACCGATCTCAAACAGGAAATCCTTAGCGTCTGCCATGGCTTACGCCACCTCGCCTTCCTGGTCGGCATTCTCGTTGACTCCGGCGACCTCGGCCATATAGGCCTCGCAGCACGCCTTGGCGACGGCGCGGACGCGCAGGATGTAGTTGGCGCGCTCGACCGCGGACAGGGCGCCACGGGCATCGAGCAGGTTGAAGGCGTGGCTGCACTTCATGACGCAGTCGTACGCCGGCAGCGGAAGCTTGCGCTCCAGGCAGGAATGGCACTCGGCCTCGTAGTCGTCAAACTTCTGACGCATCATCTCGACATTGGCGACCTCAAAGTTATAAGCACTGAACTCGCGCTCATTCTCCAAGAACACGTCGCCGTAGGTCATGGGCGTGCCGTCGGGCAGGTAGCTCCACACCAGGTCGTAGACGGAGTTGACGCCCTGGGCATACATGGCGATACGCTCCAGGCCGTAGGTGATCTCGACAGGCACGGGGTCGACCTCGATGCCGCCCACCTGCTGGAAGTACGTAAACTGCGTGACCTCCATGCCGTTGAGCCAGACCTCCCAGCCAAGGCCCCAGGCGCCGAGCGTCGGGCTCTCCCAGTCGTCCTCGACAAAGCGGACGTCATGGTCGTTGGGGTC
>CABUSR010000073.1 GCA_902494245.1 uncultured Collinsella sp. | reverse complement strand
GCGGTGGGCCCCATGCCGTCCTCCGTCGCCAGGAGGAAGAGCTCGACCTTCTCCCTGCTGTACATGCGAACCTCCAGTCCGGACCGCCCCGCGGTCCAACTTTCTGTCCGCACCCCCAACAGGAACCATTTCACCGCAACTTTTCTTTAGATCGGATTTCAGGCTGATGCTAAGTTTGTAACATTTCAAAACTCTGCCGGATTACGGGGCTGAATTGACAGCCTCTATCCATTCCGGTAATTTGCAAATTTCAACAAGCCATCTACCTGCGGTTTTATTTAGACCATTTTTGATGTGGTCGTGCATCACCAATCTAGCCCCGTAATCCGCCCTACTTTTGATAACAGCAAGTTTGAGACAGGGCTATCCTTCCATTCTTTACCGCTATTGCGATCTCCACTCGCACGACCTTCTGAGTTGCGGTGAAATAAGGACTATTTGGCGGGTAGATGCCGCTATTCAATCCCTATTTCACCGCAACTTAGTCGTTACTTGTGGACCAGGCGGGCGCAGAAGTGACCGTCGTAGGAGTCGGCGTTTACGGGGACACTTTGGAAGAGGCCTCGAGGGTTTTGGCGGAGAGTGACGAGGCTCTTGGCGTGGTCGTACTCGGGGAGCTGCAGAATCTGGGCTTCGGAGAGCGGTGCCACGATAAAGCCGGCGCCCTCGGAAGAGGCCAGGAAGGCATCCACGACCTGCGTGTTCTCTTCATCAAAAACCGAGCAGGTGGCATAGATAAGCTCACCGCCGGCAGCAACGCGCGCGGCTGCTTCCTTGAGCATCGTCAGCTGTAGCTTGGGCAGCTCAGTCGTAACGTCGTTCTCTGTCAGACGCCACGGTATCTCGGGATGACGGCGCATGGTGCCGGTGCCAGAGCACGGCGCATCGATAAACACCGTGTCGAACAGGGCGGGCTCGCCGAGCATCGCGTCAAAGGACGTGAGCACCTCATTGAGCTCGCAGGCATCGCCCGACACCGTACGAACACCCGTTATACCCGCCTTATGCAGGCGTGCGAGATTCTGATCGCACTTGCGATCGTGCAGATCGAGCGCGGTATGCTGACGCTCGTACCCGGCACGCTTGGCCTGGCACATCATCACATAGGTCTTGGTGCCGCGACCGGCTCCAATCTCCAGGCAACGACCGGGACGTGTAGCGGCAGTAGCGATAAGCTGAGCGTTGAGGTCCGAGGCAACCGCGGCAGCACGCTCAAACACGCCCGATGCAACCGTGACCTGCGCATCGACCGGAGCATGGCAGCCCGGGAAGACAGGCGCAACGAGCTGCGAGATATACGGGTCGGCCTTGGTCGCAAACGCATTCTCGTGCAGTGCAAGCGGCGCGGGGGCCAGATTACCGGCAAAGTTGAGCGCGCCCTCGGGCGTATCGAACGAGGCCATAATACGAGCGCACAGCCAACGAGGAAGACCCATCAAACGCGAAAGGCGAACCAAACGGCGCTCGGACTCATCCACGTCAGATGCCGTGGCAAAATCCTCCACGTTGTCCGCAACCTTGTGCAGCACCGCGTTAGCCAGGCCCGCGGCAGACTTAGCACCGCTGCGCACCAGCTCAACACCCTGGCTCACGGCAACGCGGCCCGGCGTATGCAGATAGAGCATCTCGAAGGCCGAGATGCGAAGCGCCATGCGAACGCGCGGCGCGACCTTTTTGGGCTTATCCAAAAACTGATCGAGCAACTCATCCAAAATACCCTGCGTGGCGGCAACACCGAGCGCCAAACGAGCGGCAAAAGCGGAATCGCGCTGGTTAATGGACTTGGCGGAAGCGCGGGACGAGAGCACGTCGCGCGCATACATACCGCGGCGATCGGCCTCCATCAACACATCGAGCGCAAGCTTGCGCGCGGGAGAAAGCTTGCTCATGACAAAACACCCCACGTCAGATCGGCACCCTGCAGGCCGGCAGCCCAGGCAGAAGCAGTCATGGCACGCTTGCCATCGGGCTTAACCTCAAGCAGTTCAACCGCGCCATCGGAAAGGCCCAGGTAAACACGCTTGCTCTTGACGGCAACAGTACCCTCGCCAAGCGACACATCAGCCGGCGCGGCATCGAGCACGCGAACCGTCTTGCCAGCGATCACACAACGAGCGGGCGCGGTGTCGGACGAAGCGAGCACATGACGCACGCAATCGAGAGCCGCCATCTGCGGATCCAGACGCATCTCCTGCTTGGAAATCTTGGCAGCATGAGTGACGAGCGACTCATCCTGCTCAGTCCAAACAGCCGCGCCATCGGCAAGCGAGGGAAGCGTATCGGCAAGCAACTTACCGCCAAGCTCACCAAGCTCCATCGTGAGCGCATCGGCATGCTTACCGGCAACCGACGTAGAGGCCTGGGCACAATAAGCGCCCGTATCCACGCCATGTCCAATGCGCATAATGGAAACGCCAGCACCCTCATCACCAGCAAGAATGGCACGCTGAATGGGAGCAGCGCCACGCCAACGAGGCAGCAAGGACGCATGAACGTTCACGATACCGAGCGGCGCCATATGCAGCACCTCATCAGGCAAAATGCAGCCATAAGCAGCCACACAGAAAATATCAGCCTGCACAGCCTGGAGCGCCTCAACAACCTCAGGCGTCATACGATTAGCCTCAACAACCGGCAGGCCAAGCTCAAGCGCCTTGGCCTTAACAGGAGACGGCTCCAGCTTCTTACCACGCCCACGAACAGCATCGGGACGCGTAATAACAAGCGCAATCTCGTTCCCGGCCTCAACAAGCGAAGTCAGCGAAGGCACAGCAAAATCAGGCGTACCCATAAACACAATACGCATAAAGAACGTCTCCCCTCAACCAAAGCCGAGACGGCTACAAACAACAGCGGAAAGCCAAGTACCCAGCCCATCCGCAATAACAATTCAACAAGAACAAATATACCCAAAACCAAAGAAAGAGCCGCAATAAAAGCAGCTCTTCCAACAAAGCAATTATCAGTGAAGACGCCCATCCCTGGCCCGACGGCACCCGGGCGAGACAAGCAGCGTCAACGTAGTCCCCGGGGCGCCCGCCTATATCGTCCCGCGCGCAGTTTCGCAGCGCAGCGAGAATGTTTGAGCACGGGATGATATAGGCGGGCGCCCCGGGGACGGACAAACCTACTCCGTCTCGCCCGGTCGAGCGCCGCGGGCTAGGGCGTCCTGGTACTCCTTGACTGCCTTGATCCTCTGCATCGGCTTGAGTCGCTCGAACATGGTATTGCCGTGCAGGTGATCGATCTCGTGCTGCAGGCACACGCAGAACAGGTCGCCTGTGGCCTCATAGCGAATCAGGTTGGCATCCAGGTCATACGCCTCGACGACAACGTGATCGGGACGCTCGATCTCGCAGCTAATGCCGGGGATGGAAAGGCAGCCCTCGCTAAACGGCACCAAATGGTCACTCTGCTCGACAATGACGGGGTTGATGAGCACGTACGGGTCGTAATCGTTCTTGTCGCTGTAGTCGCAGTCGATGGTGACGAGCTGAATGAGCTCACCGATCTGCGGGGCGGCCAGGCCGCAACCGCCGTTGTCGAACATCATCTTCTTCATCTTCTCGGCAAGCGCCTCAATCGCCGGGGTGATCTCCTCGATGACGGCGCACTCCTGGCGCAGACGAGGGTCGGGCGACAGTACGATTCCGTTGGCTTCCATGGCCATCCTTTCGGGTTGTTACATCAAATCATAGGCATCGACGTCAACGCTCACGCTCACGCCGCGCATGGAGCCCGCCTCTTTGAGGCAGGCGTCGATATCATCAGAGACATGGTACCCCACGGGCGACTTCACAAGCAGATGGAAGCGGTAACGGTCCTTGGCTCTCTCGATTACACACGAAGCCGGGCCCAGCACCTGCGGCACCGCGCTGCCCGCCCGCAAAAAGTCTGGCGCGGCGGCATGCCAGCGGCGCTTAAGAAGCTTTGCAATGCGCCCGATGTAGTCGTGCGCGTCGTCTCGGTTCGCCGACCACACCAAAATGTTGACCAGGCGAATAAACGGCGGGTACAGCGCGTCGCGGC
>CABUSR010000072.1 GCA_902494245.1 uncultured Collinsella sp. | reverse complement strand
GCCGGGGCGGTGCAGGCAGACCTTCCTGAGCTTGCCGATCTCGGAAGGCACGTGCAGACCTTTCGTCATGGCCTCCTACCTTTCTTTCGGGCCTTACTGGCCGAATGTATCAGCGCCCCTCCGTATGGGACGCTGCTTGCTGACAGCTCTAGTTATATCCAAAAACCACCCGCAATTCCACCTCGCCCCCGAACGGTCAGCAAAGTGCGATGAACGGTATATCGCATATGATTCCCCCATGATGCACTTCAGTTCTCTAAAGCAGGTTTTCAAAGGTAATCGTTCTTTTTTCTAAGGAATTGAGCAAGATTGCATAAGTAATTTCATGTTTAGGAATTGCATAGCTAAAACTGTTTTCTGCATATATATGTCGTCTGTCCATGATTCAATTTGGATTCGATTATATTCAGCTAGCAATCATTCTTATTCATACATCCTCACCAATTGAGTATGGATATAGATTGTTTTCAAAACGAGTCGGGCAGTTAGTTGCATGCCTTGACGGCGTAAGAAGTAGGTTAAGATACCGTTCGCACAATACGTCCGTGCCACAAGTCGACTAAATTGAGACAATAGTGAATAGGGTTAGGCTACCGTCCCCTGCGGGGACTGAACGGACAGATGCATATGCCGAGCAAAATCGAAAAAAAGCAAGCCGCCGCAAAGCTGCGCAAGCCGCCGCGCGACTTCTCGTACACGCAGAACCGAGAGCTCAGCTGGCTGCGCTTTGACAACCGCGTGCTCGACGAGGCCTTCGATGAGTCCGTGCCGCTGTTCGAGCGCCTTAAATTCGTCTCGATCTTCGAGTCCAACCTCGACGAATTCCTCATGGTACGCGTGGGCGGCCTGTCCGACCTGGCAGAACTCAAAAAACAGCCTGTCGACAACAAGAGCAATATGACCGCCTCCGAACAGGTCGATGCTGTCATGGCCGAAATGCCCGGGCTCCTTACCCGTTGGGAGTCCATCTTTAAGAACATCGAGGGCGAGCTCGACGCCCTGGGCGTTCACCGCGCCCGCATCGATTCGCTTACGCCCGAGGAGCGCACCTTTGTAACCCGCTACTTCCAGGCCTACGTGTCGCCGGTCATCTCACCGCTGGTGATCGACCCGCGCCACCCCTTCCCCAACCTGCGCAACGGCGCACTCTACCTGGCGTGCGGCCTGGACGGCGTCACTGACGAGGAGAGCCTGCTGGGCCTGATCGAGATTCCCGCCTCGATGAACCGCGTGGTCGAGATCCCCTCGCCCACCGGCACCTACTCCTACATTCTGCTCGAGGACGTCATCCTCGCCTGCCTGGACAGCTGCTTTGGCTCCTATAAGCCGCTGGATCGCGCGCTGATCCGCGTCACCCGCAATGCCGATATCGACCCGGACGGCGAGGGCGTCGAGGAGGAAGAGGATTACCGCCAGCACATGAAGCGCATCCTCAAGAAACGCTTGCGCCTGCAGCCGGTGGTGCTCGCCGTATCGGGCTCGCTCGAAAAGCCAACGCTCAAGACTATCCGCAAGGCGCTCGAGCTCTCGCGTCGCTCGGTCTTTACCTGCGATATCCCGCTCAACCTGGGCTATGTCTTTGGCATTGAGGGCAAGATTCCCGAGCACCTGCGCAACGAGCTGCTCTTTACGCCGTTTAAGCCGCAGCCCAACCCCACCATCGATATGACCCGCTCCATACGCGAGCAGGTGCTTCAGCACGACAAGCTGCTCTTTTATCCCTATGAGGCCATGAACCCCTTCCTGGATCTGGTGCACGAGGCCGCCTACGACCCCGAGTGCATCTCGCTGCGTATCACGCTCTACCGCGTGGCCAAGCAGAGCCGCCTGTGCGAGTCGCTGATCGATGCCGCCGAGAACGGCAAAGAGGTCACGGTGCTCATGGAGCTCCGCGCCCGCTTCGACGAGCAGAACAACATCGAGTGGGCCGAGCGTCTGGAAGAGGCAGGCTGCACCGTCATCTACGGCTCCGAGGGCTTTAAGTGCCACTCCAAGATCTGCCAGCTCACCTATCGCGAGGGCATGGCGCTTACACGCCTGACGCTGTTGGGCACCGGCAACTTTAACGAGAAGACGGCCAAACTCTACAGCGACTTTATGCTCATGACCGCCCATCCCGGCATCGGCGAGGACGCCAACTTGTTCTTCCGCAACCTGTCGCTGGGCAACCTTCGCGGCGATTACCGCTTCCTGGGCGTGGCGCCCGTGGGCCTCAAGCCGCTCATCATGCGCGGCCTGGATCGCGAGATCCAGCGCGCCCTCGTTGGCGAGCCCGCCCGTGTGTTCTTTAAGCTCAACTCGCTCACCGACCGCGAGGTCATCGACAAGATCGCTGAGGCATCGTGCGCAGGAGTCCGCGTGGACATGATCATCCGCGGCATCTCGTGCCTCAAGCCGGGCGTTCCGGGCAAGACCGAGAATGTGCATGTCCGTTCTATCGTCGGACGCTTTTTGGAGCATGCGCGCGTTTACGCCTTTGGCGTGGACTCGGACATGATCTATCTGAGCTCGGCCGACATGATGACGCGCAACACCGAGCACCGCGTGGAGATCGCCTTCCCCGTGCTCGACCCCACCTGTCGCGCCCTGGTGCACGAGTACATGGGCATGCAGCTGCGCGACAACGTGAAGGCCCGCAGCCTCACGAGCGACGGTACCTGGGTCCCCGTGGAGCGTGCAGAGGGTGAGAAACCCTTCAACTCGCAGGAAGCCCTGCTGGAGCGTGCCTATCGCAACGCCGAGGCCGCCGCGCAGCAGCGTGCACAGGAGAAGGAACGTGTGGCCGAAGAAGCTATTCAGGCCGAGGTTGAGCGCGAGGCAGTTGTCGAGCCCACTGTCGAGCCGGAAGCAGTTGCCGCTCCCCCGGTGAAAGAGCCCGAGGCTGCCGCAGAGCCCGCCGTGGAGAAAGCGCCCGAGGTTCAGAAGGTCCAGGCGACCGTCATTGAGCCCGAGCCTGCACCTGCACCTCGGCCCGAGCCGCAGGTCACCAAGCCCGCACCCGAGACGAGCGCCCGTCGCGATAAGCCCGCCGGCAAGACCAAGGCCATCGAGCGCCATCGCCCCGGCCGCGTGCGCATGGGCTTGGGCCTGATCGGCCTGGGTCTTAAGACGCTCATTACCGGCAAGACGAAATAGTCGTTTGTTGAAGCAGTTTGTAGAAGCGCCCCGCATTTGAGGAATGCCCCAGATACGGGGCGCTTTTCCCTGCTACCATGGTTGCGGACAACACCGCGAATGACAGGCAGGGATATGAAGCTCACTATAGAATCGATGACCTACGGCGCCGACGGGCTGGCGCACGCCGACAACGGCAAGGCCGTCTTTGTGCAGGGCGCCGTGGCAGGCGACACCGTCGAGGCCGAGGTCGTGCAGGACGGTAAGTCGTTCATGCGCGCCCGCACCACCGAGATTCTGGAGCCGAGCCCCGATCGCATTCAGCCTCCCTGCCCCTTCGTGGGCATCTGCGGCGGCTGCTCGTGGGGCAATCTCTCACGCACGGCGCAGCTCGCCGCCAAGGAGCAAAACCTGCGCTCCACGCTCGAGCGCATCGGCAAGTTCGCTCCTGAGCGGGTCGATGAGTTGGTACAGCCCATCCGCCACACCAAGGACGACTGGGGCTACCGCAATAAAATCGAGCTCGAACCGACCGTCGTCAACGGTCGCGTGCGCCTTGGCATGCACGGTGTCGACCCCAGCAAGATCGTGACCGTCGATGCGTGCCCGCTGTTCGATAAGCGTTTTCCCAAGGCGCTCAAATCGGTCGTCGGCGCGCTCAACTATCTAAGCGGCAGCCACGACCTGGGTCTGGAGCGCGTAGGCATTCGCGCTTCGCGCCGCACCAAGGCACTCGAGGTCGCACTCTGGACGCCCACAGGCTCTTTTCCGCGCTCGCAGGTCTCCCGCGTGCTGGCGGACGCCGCTCATCCCACGAGCATCGTGCGCGTGATGAGCAAGGGCGAAAAGAAAGCCCGCCGCGTCTCTAAGGTGGAGATGCTCGCCGGCGAGGGCTCGTGGACCGAGAACATCGCCGAAGGCCAGATGCGCTTATCTGCCCCGTCGTTTTTCCAGGTCAATACCAAGGGCGCCGAGATTTTGATTGAGCTCGTTATGGACGCCCTCGACCCGCAGGAAGACGAACTGGCCGTGGACCTGTACTG
>CABUSR010000071.1 GCA_902494245.1 uncultured Collinsella sp. | reverse complement strand
GGCTACCGATGCCGAGCGACTGGCCCGCGTCCGCGAGGCCATCGCCGCCCGCAGCCAGCACCTGCTGTGCCTCTCGGGCGCCAGCGCGCGCGACACAGTGGCCCGCTTTGTGGAGACGCCCCAGGGACTCGCCGGCACTGTCACGGCCATCAAGAACCGCTACTTTGGCGGCAACGTGGACGTGACCGGCCTCATCGTCGCGTGCGACATTCTGGAGCAGCTGCCCCAAGACCTGTCGGGGGTTATGCTCTTTGTGCCTAAGCTCATGTTCAACGCTGACGGCATGACGCTTGACGAGTATCATCGTGACGATTTACTCGCAAGCCTTACCAGTCGCGGCGCCGAGGTTCATGTGGTATCGACCATGCCGCATGAGCTGCTCGATACTCTGGAGCGCATCCTTGGCATTGTGCCCGCAAACTCTAACACTTCCACTGACCCTACCCATTAAAGGAGAGCAGATGAAACCTATCGTCGCCGTCGTCGGACGCCCCAACGTGGGCAAGTCCACGCTCGTTAACCGCCTGGCCCAGACCTCGGACGCCATCGTCCACGAGTCCCGCGGCGTCACGCGCGACCGCTCGTACCACACGGCCGATTGGAACGGCCGCGAGTTCACCATCGTCGACACGGGCGGCATCGAACCGCTCAAGAGCGACGATGTCTTTGCCACGTCCATTCGCGACCAGGCCCTCGCCGCCGCCGAGGAAGCCGCCGTCATCCTGTTTGTGGTCGACGGCCGCACCGGCGTCACCGAGGAGGACGAGTCGGTCGCTCGCATGCTCAAGCGCTGCGACAAGCCGGTCTTTCTGCTGGTGAACAAGCTCGACAACCCCGATCGCGAAAACGACAGCATCTGGGAGTTCTATTCGCTCGGCATCGGTGAGCCCACGCCGCTCTCGGCCCTGCATGGCCATGGCACGGGCGACCTGCTCGACGATATCGTGGCCCTGCTTCCGGAGGAAGAGGACGAGGTCGCCGATGAGTTCCCCGACGCGCTGAACGTCGCCATCATCGGCCGCCCCAATGCCGGCAAGTCGTCGCTGTTCAACCGCATCCTGGGCGCCGACCGCTCTATCGTGTCCAACATTGCCGGCACGACGCGCGACGCCATCGACACGGTCGTCGAGCGTAACGGCAAGCACTACCGCATGGTCGACACCGCGGGCATTCGTAAGAAGAGCACCGTGTACGAGAACATCGAGTACTACTCCATGGTCCGCGGCCTGCGCGCTATCGACCGTGCCGACGTGGCGCTGCTCGTCGTCGACGCCTCCGTGGGCGTTACCGAGCAGGACCAGAAGGTCATGGGTTTGGCCATCGAGCGCGGCTGCGCCATCGTTGTGTTGCTCAACAAGTGGGATCTGCTCGACGACGACCGTAAGCGCGAGGCCTGCATGGAGACCATCGACCGCCGTCTGGGCGTCATGGCTCCCTGGGCCCAGTACCTGCGCATCTCTGCTCTTACCGGCCGCAGCGTCGAGAAGATCTGGGCGATGGTCGACGCCGCCGAAAAGACGCGCTCGCAAAAGATCACCACCTCGCGCCTCAACACGTTCCTCACTGACCTGCGCGAGTTCGGTCATACCGTGGTGGACGGCAAGCGTCGCCTGCGCATGCACTACGTGACCCAGACGGGCGTCAACCCGCCAACGTTTACGTTCTTCGTCAACCACAGCGACCTGGTCAACGACACCTACCAGCGCTACGTGGAGAACCGTATGCGCTCGACCTTCGATTTTTCCGGCACGCCCATTCGACTCTTCTTTAGGAAGAAGGAGCAAAAGGATGCATAATCCGATTCTGCTGACCGCCATCTGCGCCGTGGTATCGTTCTTTATCGGAGCGATTCCGTTTGGCCTGATCCTGGGCCGCGTGTTCAACCACACGGACATCCGCAAGGCGGGATCCGGCAACATCGGCACCACCAACGCACTGCGCGTGGCCGGCCCCAAGGTCGCGGCGCTCACGCTGCTGCTCGACTGCCTAAAGGGCGCCATCTGCGTCCTTATCGCGCGTCCGCTCATCGCGAGCGTGGGCTACGGCTTTCCGCCGAGCATTATGGCTCCCGGTGCAGCCGGCGACTGGATGCTCGGCGTCATTTGCCTGGCTGCCGTGTGGGGACACATCTTCTCGCCCTACCTCAACTTCCACGGCGGCAAGGGTATCGCCGTTGGTCTGGGTGTCATCCTCGCCTGGTACTGGCCCATCGGACTTTCGCTGCTGGGCATGTTTATCGTGGCCGTCGCCATCACCAAGTTTGTGTCGGTGGGCTCGCTTGCCGCGGCCATCGGTCTTCCAATCGCTGCCTGCGCGGTCTTTCCGTACAGCAGCCTCGGACTTAAGTTTTGCATGGCGCTGATCGGCATTACTGTGGTGTGGGCCCATCGTGCGAACATCAAAAAGCTCATGACGGGTAAGGAGTCCAAGCTCTCGTTTACCAAGCGCGTCACCGAGCCCGACGATAAGTAGGAGAGAGTCATGAATGTTGCGCTGATTGGCTCCGGCTCCTGGGGAACCGCCGTCGCCGGCCTCGCCGCCGCGCGGGCCGAGCGCGTGACCATGTGGGCCCACAGCGAGCAGACGGCCTCCGGCATTAACGGCGAGCACCGCAACCCCCGCTACCTTGTGGGCTACAAGCTGCCCGGCAACGTCGTCTCCACGACGGACCTGGCGCAGGCGCTCGACGGTGCCGAGGCCATCATCTTTGCCGTGCCATCTACGCACCTGCGCAGTGTATGCCATCAGGCAGCACCCTTCATCGCCGCCGACACCCCGGTACTCTGCCTCACCAAGGGCATTGAGCCCGAGTCCGGTCTACTCATGAGCGAGGTCATCGCCAGCGAGATCGGCAACGAGGCACGTGTCGCGGCGCTTTCGGGCCCCAACCATGCTGAGGAAATCTGCCGCGGCGGACTTTCTGCCGCCGTCATCGCCAGCGAAGATCCGCAGATAGGGGAGACCTTTAAGGACCTGCTCCTGTCCACGGCCTTCCGCATCTATCTGTCACAAGACATGACCGGTGTCGAGGTCTGCGGCGCCATGAAAAATGTCATCGCCATCGTGTGCGGCATCTCCGCCGGCTCGGGCGCGGGCGACAACACGCTTGCCCTTATCATGACGCGCGGCTTAGCAGAGATCAGCCGTCTGGTGCACGCCCGCGGCGGGCAGGCTATGACCTGCATGGGACTCGCCGGCATGGGCGACCTCATTGCCACCTGCACCTCGGAGCATTCGCGCAACCGCACCTTTGGCTACGAGTTTGCCCACGGCGTGTCACTCGACGAGTATCAGACGCGCACGCATATGGTTGTCGAGGGCGCCGTCGCGGCCCGCAGCGTCAGCGAACTCGCCCGTTCACTGGGCGTAGACATTCCGCTCACCTTTGCCGTGGAGCAAACGCTCTACAACGGTGTTACTTTGGATAGGGCGCTCGAGATTCTTACCGATCGCGTCCCTTCTCAAGAGTTCTACGGACTCACCGACTAGCGCAGAAAGGCTTCTACCATGGGTTCCATCAAAATTGCTCCGTCCGTCCTTTCGGCCGACATGGCCAACCTCAAGGGCGAGCTCGACAAGATCGCCGGCGCCGACTACGTGCACTTCGACGTCATGGACGGTCACTTTACCGGCAACCTCACCTTTGGCGTCGATATCCTCAAGGCCGTCAAGCGCTCCACCGATGTACCGGTCGACGCACACCTGATGGTATCGAACCCCGACGAGACCGTCGATTGGTACGCCGACGCCGGTGCCGACATGATCACCGTGCACTACGAGGCCTCCACGCACCTGCACCGCACGCTCACGCATCTGCAGCAGCGCGGCGTCAAGGCCGGCGTGGTGCTCAACCCCGCCACCCCCGTGTGCGTACTCGAGAGCATCATCGACGTTGTCGATATGGTGCTGCTCATGAGCGTGAACCCTGGCTTTGGCGGCCAGAGCTTTATCCCCGGTACCATTGCCAAACTGCACGAGCTCAAGGCCATGTGCGAGCGTCACGGCGTTTCGCCCCTCATCGAGGTCGACGGCGGTATTTCATCCAAGAACATTGCCGAGGTCGTCAAGGCTGGCGCCAACGTGCTCGTGGCCGGTTCCGCCGTATTTAAATCCGAAGATCCCGCTGCCGAGGTTGCGCTGCTGCAGAAGCTGGGCAACGAAGCTGCACAGGAGGCATAAACCCTTATGACCGCAGGTCAAAACCGCATACCCGTGAATCTTGACTATGCCGCCTCGACGCCCATGCGCGCCGAGGCGC
>CABUSR010000070.1 GCA_902494245.1 uncultured Collinsella sp. | reverse complement strand
TCGTGCACGCGGTCGGCCAGGGCGGTCATCTTCTTGCCGGCCTCGTAGACGTTCCTGCCGTCCTCGAGGTAGCCCTCCTGGTCGAAGTGCATGATCTCGATCTTCTCGGTCTCCTTCATGTGTGTCCTCCCATCACATGTGCGCAATTCTATACATCGCGCTTCTTGCTGATACCAATTATAGCCATACGATTGCTTGTTATTTAATACCAATCCAAACTCACGGAGATTTGCGGCGAACGGTCGGTTTCCTCGCCCGAGTGGTATTACAACGCCAATAGTTGTCTATTTCGAGCGCTACTGCCAACGGGTTCCCCACAACTCGCCAGCTATAAAAGCGTTGCGCCAGACCCGCCCAAGCGTTTCCGGCGCAACCGCGCAGTTTAGTTATTCGGCTTCCATCTCCGCTGTCACACGGCGATACATCTCGATAACCTGAGTCGTCGCCTTGGACGGATCTTGATAGTAGCGGCCATCACACGTCTCGGCCGAGACATAGCCCGTATAGCCGTGGCGCATGAGTGCCTCGAGGTCGGCACGCATATCACGCTCGCCGTCGCCCCAGGCAAGATGCGTCGTGCCGCCGCCCACATCTACAAAGTGGGTGTGAACGATCTTGTCGCCCAAAACCTCAAAGTAGCCGTCGATCGTGTCGCCGGCAACTTCCATGGCGCCAAAGTCGATACAGGCCTTCAGGTTGGGACGATCGACCGCCTCGAGGATGCGCGCGACATCCTGTGCCGTATTGACCAACACGGACTCCGACGGCTGCAGGGCCTCGAGCGCGACGCGAATACCGCGCGTATCGGCGTAGTCGCACACCGAGCGCAGCATGGCAACGCTGCGGGCCCAGGCGTCCTCAGCCGGCTCGTCCAGATAGGCCCAACCACTCGTCACCAGAATCTGCGGCACGCCCAACTCAACGGCAACGTCGATCACATTCTTAAAGTACGAGAGGATGCGTTTTTGGCCCGCCTCACCGCGCACCGCGACGTTCCATGGCTTGGGGTTGTTCTGCTCGGGGCACACGCACACGATCTTGATACCGTATTGGGCGGCAAGATCGCGAATCTTATCCACCGAATCGTGCTCATGGCAATCCACATACAGGTGCATCGAGCCGGTCCACAGCTCGATATTGCGATAGCCGGCCTCACCTGCAGCCTTAAAAAACGTCTCGATGCTGTAGTAACGATGGTTGATGTTCATGAGCGAAAGCTCGGGTACGACCATAGCCCTCCCCTTTCGTACGGAGTTTTAAAAAACAGGGGGCCGCCGCAGATGCGACAAGCCCCCCAAAGATCGACGCAACCGTTAGACGCGATGGAAGCGCGATTCGAACATATTAGGCAAGCACGCCAAAGTAAGCGCCGATGATGCCCACGACCATGGTGCAGAGGATCAGGACCATCGGGTTGATCTTCTTGGAGAGCAGCCAGTAGTAGAGCCAGAAGGCGGCCATACCGAGCATACCGGGCATGATGCCGTCCAGGATGTCCTGGAGAGTCTGGGCGGAGTCGCCCTGACCAATGGCGATGGGCAACGAAGCCCAGAACATGTCCTTGCTCATGGCGCCGACGACCATAACGCCGACAATGCCGACGCAGGCCATGATCTTTTGCATCAGGCCGGTCTTCTGAGCCTCGTCGAGGAAACCAATGCCTAGCTCATAACCCTTGATAGCGCCAAAGATACGAATCAGGAACGCCGGGATGTTGTAGACGAGCAGGAAGGCGATGGGGCCAAAGACGTTGCCGGCCTGGCACAGGCTGATGCCCACGGCAGCGGCGACGACGCGCAGGGTGGACAGGAAGAAGGAGTCACCCAGGCCGGAAAGCGGACCCATGAGGGCGGCCTTGATGTCGTTGACGCTCTCGGGCTCAACCTCGCCACGAGCGACCTTTTCTTCCATGGCCATCGCGATGCCACCCACGAAGGGAGCGAGCTGCGGGGTGATGTTGAAGAATGCGCTGTGACGGTGCAAGGCCTCGGCGTAATCATCGGGACGGCCGGCATAGATCTTCTTGAGCATGTTGGCGACCATCAGGCAGAAGGCAATGTTCATCTGCTTGTAGTAGGTCCAGGAGAATTCCATGCCCAGGGCGCCGGTGTTCACGGCGCTCTTAATGAGGTCGGAGCGAGTAATCTGGTTCTCGGAATTAGAAGTCATCGTCCTCATCCCCTTCCACAGAAAGCTGGGACTGGGCGCCACCAAGGCCCAGCAGGTCGTACTTGTCGATGCCGATGATGATTGCGATCAGGGCGACGCCGAGGACGGGCACGTTGGCATAGGAGCACAGCAGGAAGCCCAGGAAGTAGAACGGCACGAGCTGCTTGGTAAGCACCAGACGGCCGAGCATGGCGAAGCCCATGGCAGGCAGGATGTTGGCTGCGACGCCAAAGCCATCGAGGACGAACGTCGGGATGAAGTCGAGCAGGCCCTGAACGGCGTCGGCACCCAGATAGAAGGAGACCGAGCACAGGATAAAGGCCAGGACGACAATCACGAGACCGATAATCCAGTGCATAGCGTAGATACCCTTGAGGTTACCCTTGCTGGCAAAGACGTCGGCACGGTCGACCAGAAGGGGCATACCGGCGTTGATGACGTTCTTAATGGCCAGGCACAGAGTGGCGATGGGCATCGCGAGCGCGATAGCGGCCTCGGTGCTCTGACCCAGCTGAATAGCGAAGGCGCAGGCGAGCACACCGCCAATACACTCATCGGGCGGCACGTAAGCGCCGATGGAGATTGAACCCATGAAGAGCAGCTCGAGGCTCGCACCGATGGCGAGGCCGGACTGCAGGTCCCCGAGGACTATGCCGACGAGCGGGCACAGAACGATCGGGCGGAACGCATAGAGCGTACCGAGCTGATAATCGAGCTTACCGAAGGCAGCGATAAGTCCGATGAGGATCGCTTGAACAAGCATTGTTCCTCCCTTTGATCCCTCTTGGATCCGCGCGGCGATTCCGACTTGTCAGCGCGCCCTTTTCCATGCCGACAATCGCCTAGACAAATCCAGCTTGTACCGGTGTGCTGTTAACACCTAAACCGGTGCAAATGATTTGATACCAATTATATAGTCATGAGAAAACTATTTAATACCAATCGCTCAACGGGCGTGTACTCCCGGTGAACGGTAGATGGGGGTAACGGGTAAAGCGTTTATCCGGTACGCCCACGAATAGGGGCGGCGCCGTGCGCGCCGCCCGTGGTTCCCAATTAGAGGGCGCTTAGGGCATCGACCTTGGGGTCGTCGGCCAGAGCGCGAATCTCGACCTCGACACCACGGCCGACGAGCTCACGAATGTCCTCTTCTTCGGCAGCAGTCACAAAGATCTGGCGGGAGATCTTACGGGCATCGGGACGCTGCTCGTCCTTGGACTTGGTGTTGCCCAGGTTGATGGAGGTGATCTGCGGGCAGCCGTCGACAAGCTGCTTGGCCTCGGCGATGCTGGCGACGCAGATGATCATCTTGTACTTATCGGTAACACCGGAGTTGATGGCCTCGATGGCGTGCTCCATGTCCTTGATGACGAGCTTGACGTTGGCCGGCTTTCCCATCTTGAGCGTAGTCTTCCAGACGGGATCGTTGGCAACCTTGTCGCCAACGCAGAAGATGCAGTCAGAGCCCAAGCCCTGGACCCAAGAGACGGCCACCTGGCCATGAAGCAGACGATGGTCGACGCGAAGCAGTTGAATCATGATTGACCCCCAAAGGTCTCATGCCGGAAACCCGGCCCCATTAATAGCAGGCGGTGACTAGAACTCTTCCTCGTCATCCGCATCGGTCAGCAGGTCGTTGACAAACTTGACGCGCGTGTCGTCAGCCGCGAGGATCTCGCGGATAACCTGATCGGCGGGAGCCTCCTGGTCCGAAAAGAGCAGCTGGATCAGCAGCGGCAGATTCATGTTGGCAACCAGGTAGGTGTTGGGGCGCGTCTGGACGATCTTGGTGAACTCGTTGTTGACGCTGCCGCCAAACAGGTCGGTGCACACGATTACGTCGTCGGCGGGGTCGAAGGTCGCCAGGAGCTTGGCGGCCTCCTCGGCGACGTCGGTGCGGCCGTCGACAAACATCGACAGGTCGTGGACGTTATCGCGCGCGCCCGAGAGCAGCTCGGTGCTCTCCTTGATGCCGGTCGCAAAATGCGCGTGGCTGGCGAAGATGTATTGCCTCATTGCGGTTTCCCCCAAATGAAATTAGTAGTCGAACTGGTGGTAGTAGCGGCGGTACTTGAGGTTGTGCTTGGTGACCAGCTCGTAGTTGCGCGCGAGGCGGTCGGTGGTCAGCACGGACAGGATCCACGGCGACACGATGA
>CABUSR010000069.1 GCA_902494245.1 uncultured Collinsella sp. | reverse complement strand
GGCCTTTGCGCCGCCATCGAAGCGGCACGCACGGGTGCAACCGTCACTGTGGCAAGCGCCGGCAAGACTATGAGTGGATCGAGCTTCTTCCCCGGAACCTGGGGCCTAGGGCTTATCGGACCCGTTAACGAAGACGACGAGCAGGACCTCATCGACACCATCCTGGCCGTCGGCGGCGGCGTTGCCGACCCCGAACTCGTCCAAGCGTTCGTCCACGGCATTCCCCAAGCGATTGACTGGCTCGAGCAAGACCTGGGCGTTGAGCTCCAGCGTCCGCAAAGCGCCAAGAGTGCTCAACAAAAGCAATTTATCCCCTGCTTTGACCACAAGACGCGCATGTGGCGCGGCCTCACCCGCAAGCCCCTTGAGGACGCTCTGACGACCTGGATCGAGTCGCTCGGCATTCGCCTGCTCCCCCGCCATGAGCTTATCGACCTTGTTGAGGACACGAACGGCAGAATAACCGGAACCGTACTCTACGACCTTACCGAAAATCGAATCGTGCCCTTTGCTGCCAAGGCCACGGTCATCGCAGCCGGTGGCACAGGCGGCCTGTTCGAGCGCAGCCTTACGTCGGCTGATGTGCTCAGTTCCTCGCAGGCCATCGCGCTGGCGCACGGCGCAACACTTACTAATATAGAGTTCATGCAGATGATGCCCGGCTTCATTGAGCCCAGGCGTAACTTGGTCTTCAATGAGAAAACCTGGCGCTACGTGCACGTAGACCAGCCGGTAGATATTGCCGACGACAAGCTGGACGACCTGCTCGAGCAGCGCTCTGGATATGGTCCCTTCACGTCACGCTTGGCCTCCCGCGCTATCGATCTCGTCATCGATCAGGCAGGTGTCGAAGGCCTGGCACTCCACTACGACTTCCCCCGCGAGGATGTCCCAGAGTTTGTGCAGACCTTTGCCACCTGGCTGCAAGACGAGCACGGCATCGCGCCGACCGACGAGATGCGCGTTGCGATGTATGCCCACGCCGCTAACGGCGGCATCAAGATCGATAAGACCGCGCACACGGGCGTTGAGGGCCTCTACGCTTGCGGCGAGGCGACAGGCGGCATGCACGGCGCCGACCGCATTGGTGGCTTGTCAAGCGCCAACGGCATCGTATTCGGACGTATCGCGGGCGCATCGGCAGCCCTTGCAGCGCAGAAAGAGCCTGAGGCGGCCCTTAAGGCGGATATCACCCACCCCCAGTACGGCATTGCCGTAACAGATGCCGAACGCCTGACACACAGCCTTAGGCACACGATGAGCACCTTTTGCATGATCAACAGGACCGAAACAGGCCTATCCGAGGCCCTGCAACAGCTTGAAAGCCTGCAAGACGAAGCCACGGCTCTAAATAAGCCACATGCCAACGACAGCGAAATCGCTGCCCTCGCCCGCCTGCAATCGCAGATTCAACTAGCACAGGAAATGGTCAAAGCCATGCGCAAGCGGACCGAAAGCCTGGGTTCGCACTATCGAGCGGACTAAGCCGAGCACCCCTCCAGAGCAGAACACAACTTCTCGATATTAATGGGTCCCGTGAACTCAAAGCGACACAGGGCCCATTCGTGTCCGCGCGGGCAAATATACTCATTCTGAATACGGAGTCGACATAGTCCACGTAGACAAACGAACAGAAAGGAAGAGATATGGACAGCAGGGATATCGAGAAATGGCGTGTCGAACTTGACAGCTACGCCCATGTAGAAGACGGCGTTGAGTATTGGCTCGCACGCGATTTAATGGAACCCCTCGGATACACCCAATAGCGTAATTTTGAGACTGCAGTTAAGAGATCCATGGCATCGTGTGACACCAATAAAATGCCTGTTGCCGCCCATTTTGCTGAGGCCAGCAAAATGGTAGATGCCGGCATCGCCAAACGAGCCGTAAAAGACTACAAGCTGACGCGCTACGCATGCTATTTAATCGCCCAAAACGGAGACCCAAACAAGCCCGAAATCGCACTCGCACAGGCGTACTTCGCCGTGCAGACACGCCGTCAGGAGCTCATAGAGCAGCGCTTCGCAGAGATTCAGCGCTTGCAGGCGTGCCACTCGCTATCCGATTCAGAGAAACAGCTCTCGGGCATTGCGTTCAAACGAGGCGTGGACTCCAAAGGATTCGCGATCATCAAGTCGAAGGGCGATGAGGCGTTATTCGGCGGCAGAAGCACGGCGGACATGAAGCGGCAGCTTGGTGTGTCCAAGAGTGCTGCATTGGCGGACAAGCTAGCCGATGTTCTCATCAAAGCAAAGGACCTCACGAACTCGATGACGGCCTTCAACGCCGAGGAACACGACTTGTACGGTCTGGACCAGATCAAACAAGAACACGTCGAGAACAACACGAGCGTGCGTGGCAGCCTCATCGACCGCGGAATTGTTCCCGAGAACCTACCGCCTGCCGAGGATACAAAAAAGCTCGAGCGTCGCGTGAAGGCAGACGAGAAGAAACTCAAGGAGGGTACTGACGGTTTCACCGATCCCCAGGGTAGACTCAATCTGTGAAAGCGGCCGCGCCCTTTCGGGTTCGACCCCATGCGAGGTTAACAAAAAAACGACCAGCCTAAGCCAGTCGCTTTAACGATCTTTGGGTGGGCCGTCAGGGGGTCAGCCTGCTGCGCAGGCGGCCGCTGCGGCGCCAAGGCGCCTTGCGCGCTGCGCTGGTAAATGCTTACGCATTTCCTCAGCTCCGCGCCCTTTCGGGTTCGACCCCATGAAAGGTCAACAAAAAAAGACGGCCAACCGAAGTTGACCGTCTTAACTTGCTTTGGTGGGCCGTCAGGGGGTCGAACCCTGGACCTTGGGATTAAGAGTCCCCTGCTCTACCAACTGAGCTAACGACCCGATATCAACACGAAGCAAGAACTGGGGTGGGTAAAGGGACTCGAACCCTCGACCTACGGGACCACAACCCGTCGCTCTAGCCAACTGAGCTACACCCACCGTGTCCTGTGCGCTTCGCGCTCGACTATTATTGCAAGGAACGCCACGCGATGCAAGCCCCAATTTTCAAGAATTTTGAAAAGAGTTTTTCGAGCGCGTTTCGAGCAATTCCCACCGGTTTCATAGGAGTAAACTTGCCCCACTGCAAATGCTCGAAAGGACCAACATGAAAGAACTCTCCAACCGTACGGCGAGATTTACCGATTCGGTCATCCGCCGCATGACGCGCATCTCCAATAAGTATGGCGCCGTCAACCTCTCGCAGGGCTTCCCTGACTTCGATCCTCCGGCGCAGCTGCTCGAGAGCCTCAGCGCCATCGCGACCGACCCCAAGCCGCTCTATCACCAGTACTCCATCACTTGGGGTTCCCAGGCCATGCGCGAGGCGCTCGCGGCCAAGCAGGAGCACTTTATGGGCATGCCGATCAACCCCAACGAGAACATCGTAGTCACCTGCGGCTCCACCGAGGCCATGATGGCCGCCATGATGACGGTTACGAACCCCGGAGACAAGGTCGTCATCTTCTCGCCGTTCTACGAGAACTACGGCGCCGACACGATCCTCTCGGGCGCTGAGCCTATCTATGTGCCGCTCAACCCGCCCACGTTCGACTTCGATCGCGAAGTCCTCGAGGCGGCCTTCCGCGACAACGAGCCCAAGGCCATCGTCCTGTGCAACCCTTCCAACCCTTGCGGCAAGGTCTTCACGCGCGAGGAGCTCACCTTTATCGCCGACCTGTGCAAAAAGTACGACGCCTACTGCATCACCGACGAGGTATACGAGCACATCGTCTACGCGCCCCACGAGCACGTCTATATGGCCACGCTGCCCGGCATGTTCGAGCGCACCATCAGCTGCAGCTCGCTGTCCAAGACCTACTCCATCACCGGTTGGCGTCTGGGCTACACCATTGCCCCGGCCGAGATTACCGAGCGCATCAAGAAGGTCCACGACTTCCTCACCGTGGGCGCCGCCGCGCCCCTGCAGGAAGCCGTCGTTACCGCCCTCAACTTCGACGACAGCTATTACGATGAGGTCCTCGACCTCTATACCGCCAAGCGCGACCTGTTCTGCCAAGGGCTCGACAGTATCGGTCTTGAGCATAACGTGCCGCAGGGTGCCTACTACGTCATGATGGACATCTCTGAGTTTGGCTATGACAGTGACCTCGACTTCTGCGATGATCTCGCGTCTAAGGTGGGTGTGGGCGCCGTGCCGGGCTCGAGCTTCTTCCGCGAGCCCGTCAACCATCTGATTCGCTTCCACTTTGCCAAGCGAGACGAAACGCTCAACGCCGCGCTCGAAAACCTCAAGTCCCTGCGTGATAAAATCAAGCCGCGCGGGTAAGGACGGCCCGGCAACTAAAGCAACCAAAGAAGCCCCGCACCGCCCGCCGTGAACTGCGCCCCAAATCTTGGACGCCCTAAATAGCGACTAGGCCGCGAGGGCCTGATTCCGGAACTCCTCCGGGGTCAGGCCCTTCAATCTTACCTGCCTCCGGCTCGTGTTCCAGT
>CABUSR010000068.1 GCA_902494245.1 uncultured Collinsella sp. | reverse complement strand
CGCCGCACCTTTAACGACTATCGCGACGAAGACGGCATGTCATTTGTAAAGCTCAAGGTGGGTGCTGGCCATCCGTTTGCCGAGCGCTCGCTCGCCGATATTGGCAGCGCCACGGACATGCTCGTCGTCCTGGTGCTGCGCGACGGGGCGCACCCGGTGCTGCCCAACGGCGATACCGTGATCCAGGAAGGCGATCTGCTGGTGATGGCTGCCCCGACGTTTGAAGAGCGTGCCGAGGTTACGCTGCGCGAGGTCACCGTGACGCCCCACGGTCGCCTGGCCGGCCAGCGCCTGCGCGACGTGCCGCAAGGCAAGCATCCGTTTATTGTGGTGATGCTCAAGCGCGACGGCCAAACGATCATCCCCGACGGCAACACCCTAATATACGCCGGCGACGAAGCCGTCATTGCCACACTGGCGTCGTAGCGGGCAGGAGGTAGCTAATTTGCGGCGAAGAGATCAAGCGCCTAGAGAACCTCATGTCTTCGCTCGCAGATTTGGATTTGCCTGAGGAGTAAGGTCACCTCTCCCCCATGTAACCATCCTGTAAATCATAGCGGCGCACTCGGGTTTTGCTGTGATGCGGTCGCGCCTGACGCTGCACTGTGCTAAAGTATCCCGAACGTTCAAACGACTACGAGGGGGAAATAGAAGATGGCACGTGTGCACAACTTCTCAGCTGGCCCGGCCGCACTGCCCACAAGCGTGCTCGCCGAGATCGCCGACGAGATGATGGACTACCGCGGTTGCGGCATGTCCGTGCTCGAGATGAGCCATCGATCTAGCATGTACCAGCAGATCATCGACGACGCTGAGGCAACCCTGCGCCGTCTGCTGAGCATCCCGGACAACTATCGTGTCCTGTTTTTGCAGGGCGGCGCCACGCTGCAGTTTGCGGGCATCCCCATGAACCTCATGCGCCGCGGCCGCGCCGGCTACGTCGTGACCGGCAACTTTGCCAACAAGGCATACAAAGAAGCCGCCAAGTACGGCGAGGCCGTGTTGCTCGCGAGCTCCGAGGACACCAACTTCGACCGCATTCCCAACATGGCCGACATCAACGCGTGCATTGCCGACGAGGCCGCAGGCGACGGGCTCGACTACGTCTACATCTGCCAGAACAACACCATCTTTGGCACCATGTACCACGAGCTGCCCGCTTGCGGCGACGTGCCGCTGGTCGCCGATGTCTCGAGCTGCTTCCTGTCGCAGCCGCTCGACGTTGAGCGCTACGGGCTCATTTACGCCGGAGCGCAGAAAAACGCCGGCGCCGCGGGCGTGACCGTGGCCATCGTGCGCGACGACCTCATCGCAGATGGCCCCGCCTTTGCGCAGACGCCGCAGTACCTGGACCTTAAGACCCAGGCCGCCAAGGGTTCCATGCTCAACACGCCCAACACCTTTGGCATCTACGTGTGCGGCAAGGTGTTCCGTTGGGTTGAGCAGACCGGCGGACTTGCCGCCATGGCCGAGCGCAACTGGGCCAAGGCCAACCTGCTCTACGACCTGCTCGAGCACAGCGTGCTGTTCCATGGCACCACACAGGCCGACAGCCGCTCCATCGCCAACGTCACCTTCCGCACCGGCGACGCCGAACTCGACGCGGCCTTTGTCGCAGGCGCGGCAGAGCACCAGATTCAAAACGTCAAGGGCCATCGCCTGGTGGGCGGCATGCGCGCTAGCGTCTACAACGCCGTAACCATGGAAGATGTGCAGGCACTGGCCTCGTACATGAAGGACTTCGAAGCGCAGCTTAGTTTGAGCCCGCGATCTAACTAGCCCGCAACGCGCGGGCCGATCAGCCATCTCAGACCACCCTGTATAGATCAAAACCTGCTAAGGAGTTTTCCATGCGCAAGATTAAAACCATCGATGACATTACCAAGGACGGCAAGGTCGAGTTTGGTGAGGGCTACGAGTTTGTGAGCACCGCCGAAGAGGCCGACGCCATTCTGATGCGCTCGACCGACCTGCACGGCTACGAGCTGCCCGAGGGCATCCGCGCCATCGCCCGCTGCGGCGCCGGCGTCAACAACATCCCCGTCGAGGAGTACGCCAAGAAGGGCGTCGTCGTCTTTAACTCCCCCGGCGCCAACAGCAACGCCGTTAAGGAGCTCGTCCTAGGCATGCTGGTGCTCTCGAGCCGCGGCGTGGTGCAATCAATGAACTGGGTGCGTGACAACGCCGACGACCCCGAGATTCAGGTCGATGCCGAAAAGGCCAAGAAGGCCTTTGTGGGCCGCGAGCTCAAGGGCAAGCGCATCGGTGTCATCGGCCTGGGCAACGTGGGCTCCAAGGTCGCCAACGCCTGCGTCGATCTGGGCATGGACGTTTACGGCTACGACCCGTTCATTTCCGTCGAGCACGCGTGGGTGCTGAGCCGCGAGGCGCAGCGCGTGGGCACGCTCGAGGATCTCTGCCGCGGCTGCGACTACCTCACCGTGCACGTGCCCAGCAAGGCCGACACCATCGGCATGATCAGCACCGAACAGATTAACCTGCTGGCACCGGACGCCGTGCTCATCAACTACGCGCGCGAAACCATCATTGACGAGGACGCCGTCGACGCCGCCCTGCGCGAGGGCAAGCTCAGCTGGTTTAGCTGCGACTTCGCCACGCCCAAGACGGTCAAGATGCCCAATACGTTTATCACCACGCACTCGGGCGCCGGCACCGGCGAGGCCGAGGCCAACTGCGCCGACATGGCCATCAGCGAGCTCAAGGATTACCTGGAGAACGGCAACATCGCACACAGCGTCAACTACCCCGCCTGCAGCATGGGCAAGGCGCGCGCTGCAAGCCGCATTGCCTGCCTGCATGCCAACGTGCCCAACATGATCGGCCAGATCACGGCCATCCTGGCCAAGGACAACGCCAACGTGCAGCGTATGACCAACGAGTCCGCCGGCGAGAACGCCTACACCATGTTCGACACCGACGAACACCTAGACAGCAGCACCATCGAGGCGCTCAAGCAGATTCCGTCGATGTATCGCGTGCGCGTGATCAAGTAGCGCCGACTGACCTGACGGGCAGTTCCCCATGTGGCCTGCCCGTCGCTGACATTGAATGCCCGCGGGGGCGCCTTTCGCACGAGAGGCGCCCCCATTTTTGTGAGCGCTCCATTAAATGCACTGAGCCGCTTCTTGGCATACAATCTGTATGTTGACCTAACTATCTGTGAGGTGCCTATGGTTGATACAGATTTTGCTTGGCGGCTTACGCAAGGGCTCGTGCGGATCGACAGTTCAGACCCGGGTGCGTATGAGGACGAGATTGAGCGCTATATCAAAGCGTTGGTTGAGGAACGGTTGGCGCAGCTGAGCTATCCGGTACTCGATGCCGTGCAGATTGCAGAGCACGAAGTACTCCCCGGACGCCGCAATCTAATGGTCACCGTGCCGGGCCAAAGCGACGAGCCACGGCTCGTCTACATCTGCCATTTGGATACCGTCACCTTGGGCGATGGCTGGGACGCGGACATTCCGCCGCTCGGAGCGATCGTGCGCAACGATAAACTCTACGGCCGTGGTGCCTGCGATATGAAGGGTGGCCTGGCCTGCGCCATTGCCGCACTGGTCCATACGCTCGAGCGCGTGGCGGCAGAAGGCGAGCTGCCCCACCGCGGCTTTTCACTCATCTGCTCGGTCGACGAGGAAGACTTTATGCGTGGTTCAGAGGCAGCTATCGATGCCGGCTGGGTCGGCTCGCGTGAATGGGTGCTGGACACCGAGCCCACCGACGGACAGATCCAGGTAGCGCACAAGGGGCGTACGTGGTTCGAAATTGAAATGACTGGCGTGACGGCGCATGCGAGCCAGCCCTGGAAGGGCGCGGATGCCGTCGCCGCCATAGCCGAGGTCGTGTGTTCGCTCCGTCGCGCGTTTATGGCGCTGCCCGCGCACGATGAGCTGGGGCCTTCGACCATCACGTTTGGCCAAATCGAGGGCGGATATCGCCCCTATGTCGTGCCCGACCGCGCCAAAGTCTGGGTCGACATGCGTCTGACCCCGCCGACCGATACGGCCGCCGCGACGCGCATGGTAGAGCAGGCCATCGCCGTCGCCGAAGCCGCCGTTCCCGGTTGCCATGGCAGCTACACCGTGACGGGCGACCGCCCCGCCATCGAGCGCGACCCGAACTCTCCCCTTCTAGCAGCGCTCATGCGTGCCGCCGATGACGTGACGGACGTGGACACGACCGTCGGCTTCTTTACCGGCTACACCGACACCGCCGTCATTGCCGGCAAGACAGGTAACCGCAATTGCATGAGCTACGGTCCCGGGTCGCTCGCGCTCGCGCACAAGCCCAACGAATATGTGCCCCACGCCGATATCGTTCGTTGTCAGCAGGTGCTAATCGCGCTCGCCGATAACGTGCTCTGGGACGCGAGCGGCCAAGTTGGGGCATAATAAGCCGCGAACAAACCGACTCGTGCGTTAGGACCGCCCATGAAAGCACTTCCGTTTCCCTGCATCCGCCCGGCTCAGGACCGCGTGCTCGAGGCGCTGCCTGCAATGGGCAGCATCCTGAGCGGCAACGATGCTCTGCGCGGAGCCATTGCCGATGGTCTGATGCTCAAGGACCCGGGTGCGGCGTATTACGTGTACGAATGCTCGGGCGAGCCGGGACGTGTGACGGGTGTCGTGGCGATCTGCCCGACGAGTGTACTTGCGGGCGGCAAGGGCGATGCCAGCGCCGACGTGGCCGCCGCTGCGCACGCGATCGCCGAACTCAAAGTTCAGCCGCGCCCCGTGTCGCTCGCCTACGAGGCGTCGCCCGTCATGGACATCATCCTGGGCGCTG
>CABUSR010000067.1 GCA_902494245.1 uncultured Collinsella sp. | reverse complement strand
CGTTCCTTCAACTGGGAAAACGGCGCCCCCGGACCCCAGGAGGGGCCGCGGGGGCGTTCGGCTAACTGCGGGAATGGCCTATTTGCTCAATGTGTTCGGCTGAGATCGGAAATCAACCGGCTTATCCTCGACTGGACGGTGCAGTCTAGCTGCGTTGTCCGGCGCATGAGTTTGCTAATCGGCTATTATTTGTTTAGACAACCTGAGCTGTAAAGGAGTGACTGGCGATGGTGCAGGGCGCCAAACATATGAAGAGCAATAACGCCGCGGACAACGGCGGCTCAAGCCCTCAGCCCAAACCTCAGTCCAAGCCCAAGCGCCGCCGCAAGCGACTGCCGCGCTGGGCCGACCGGCTCATCACCATCGTCATTATCCTTATTGGCGTGGGCCTTATGACCTGGCCGTGGATCTTGGACCGGCTCGAGGCCTCGGGCGTGTTCAACCAGATCAGCACGGTGTCCAGCACCGTGGACGCGTTGTCTGCCGAGGAGCGCGAGCGCATCCTGCTCCAGGCGCGCTCCTTTAACGAGCAACTTGCCGGCGAGGCCACCGAGCTCCCCGCCGACCAGATCGAGCCCTACGCTCAGCAGCTCATCTTTGACCGCGACCCCATGATGAGCTGGGTCGAGATTCCCTCCATCGACGTGAGCATGCCCATCTACCACGGCACGAGCGAGGAAGTCCTCATGGCGGGCGTCGGCCACCTGGAGGGCACGAGCCTGCCGGTGGGCGGCACCTCGACGCATTGCGTGCTCACCGCGCACTCGGGCATGCGCAACCTGAGCATGTTCGACGACATCCACTCGCTGGAGCCCGGCGACCTGGTGCTGCTGCACACCATGAACAAGACGCTCGCCTACAAGATGGTGGACTCCGAGGTCGTGCTGCCCGAGGAGATGGAGTCGCTGACCATCGAACCCGGCGCCGACAAGGTGACGCTCGTCACCTGCACGCCCTACGGCGTAAACGACCATCGCCTGCTGGTGCATTGCGTGCGTACCAAGTACAACAAGAAGGACGTCGACAAGCAAAAGTCGCTGGCCGGCCGCCACTGGGGCAAGCGCGAGTTTGCCGTGCTCATCGTGGTCGTAGCCATTGTGTTGTTGCTGCTGGACATCGTGATCCACGCGGTCCGCAAGCGCCGCAAGGCCAAGGCCTCGGCATAAGACATTCTCCAGAACCACCACAATGGGGACAGGCACCTTTGTGGTGGTCGGAACTTCCAAACCATCACAACATTCGATGAAAATATCGATTTTGGCGAAAAGCGTCGAATGTTGGATGCTTTTCGTTGCGGGCGTGATGCTTTTCGTTGTGGGCGAGACGGTTTTTGCTATGGACGGTGCGGTTTCGCTGCGGAACCGCCAGCCAGCCGCCTACCAACCGCCGCCCTCGTTACGTTTTCGCTGCATTTGGGTAAAGCACCTGCTCCAAGCGGCGTTGGCTTGTATACTAGAGCGGTTTATCTGTTATGCGGAAGGGAGCGCCTATGGCACTCAGCGAGAAAGACGTGCGCGGCATCGCCGAGTACGCAAAGATCGCACTGACCGATGACGAGCTCGCCCAGATGACGTCCTACATGAACGACGCCGTCCAGATGCTCGAGCCCGTCCTGCAATATGACTTGCCCGACGTGGAGCCCACGTTCCATCCCATCGGAAGCCTGTCCAACGTGATGGGCGATGACCTGCGCGAGCCCGAGCGCGACCTGCCGCTCGACGTTGCGCTCGAAAACGCCGGCAGCGCGCGCGACCGCTACTTCCGCGTGCCGTCCATTTTGGGAGAGGGGGAGAGCGAGTAATGGCGCTAAGCTTCGATTCCCTTACCGCCGCCCAGATCGCCGCGGGCGTTTCCGCCGGCGACTTTACGGCTACCGAGGTGGCCCAGGCCTCCCTTGCCGCCATCGAGGCGCGCGAGGGCGGGGTCCAGGCATTCCTGCAGGTGGCGCCCGAGCTTGCGCTCGAGGCCGCCGCGCGCGTGGATGCCGACCGTGCCGCAGGCAAGCCGCTGCCCCCGCTCGCGGGCGTGCCGCTGGCCATCAAGGACAACATGAACCTCGTGGGCACGCGCACCACCTGCGCTTCCCGCATGCTCGAGGACTACCAGAGCGTCTACACCGCCACCTGCGTCCAGCGCATGCTCGATGCCGGCTGCCTGCCCATGGGCAAGGCCAACATGGACGAGTTTGCTTTTGGCAGCTCCACCGAGAGCTCGGCGTTCCACCGCACCAACAACCCCTGGGATACCGAGCGCGTGCCCGGCGGCTCCTCGGGCGGCTCCGCTGCCGCCGTCGCCGCGGGCGAGGTCGCGCTCTCGCTGGGCTCGGACACCGGCGGCTCCATTCGCCAGCCGGCGTCGCTGTGCGGCGTGGTGGGCTTTAAGCCCACGTACGGCGCCGTGAGCCGTTACGGCGTGGTTGCCTTTGGCTCGTCGCTCGACCAGGTGGG
The DNA here is from genome assembly GCA_902494245.1 of uncultured Collinsella sp. Lineage (GTDB taxonomy): Bacteria > Actinomycetota > Coriobacteriia > Coriobacteriales > Coriobacteriaceae > Collinsella. The sequence continues at coordinate 2,666 of CABUSR010000067.1, read as the reverse complement.
CCCCTTTGGCCGCACGGTCGAGGACGTCGCGCTGGCCATGAACGCGCTTACCGGCGCGGGCCACGATCCGTACGACTGCACCAGCCAGGATTGCGCCGTCGACTTTACCGAGCATCTCAACGACAGCATCGAGGGCAAGCGCGTGGGCATCATCCCCGCGTTTATGGAGGCCGAGGGCCTGACGCCCGAGGTCAAGGCCGCTGTTCAGCGCGCCGCCCAGGAGCTGCAGAACCAGGGCGCCGAGCTGGTCGAGGTCGACCTGCCGCACCTGGACGCCGCCATCGCCGCCTACTACGTCATCGGCCCGGCCGAGGCGTTCTCCAACCTGGCTCGCTTTGACGGCATTCGTTACGGCTATCAGGAGGAGGGCTGCGCCAACCTGTCCGACCAGAGCTCGCTTTCGCGCGCCCACGGCTTTGGCGCCGAGGCCAAGCGCCGTCAGATGCTCGGCGCCTACCTGCTGAGCTCGGGCGTGTACGACAAGTATTACTACGCCGCGCAAAAGGCCCGCACGCTCATCACGCAGGACTACGATGCCGCGTATGCCAAGGTGGACACCATCCTCATGCCCGCCTCGCCGCGCACGGCCTTTAAGTTTGGCGAGATCAGCGACCCCACGCAGATGTACCTCTCCGACCTGTACACCATCTCGCTCAACATTTGCGGCAACGGTGGTATCTCGGTGCCGCTGGGCCTGGGCGAGGACAGCAAGCTGCCCGTTTCTGCCCAGCTGGTGGGTCCGGCCTTTAAGGACCGTCAGCTGCTCACGTTTGCCCGCGCCCTGGAGCGCGGCTTTGCCGATGCCGCTACGGGTGCGCCCGCGCTTTCCGTCGCGCCCGATTTTGCCGGGAAGGGAGGCGAGCTGTAATGAAGGAGCTTTCCGAGGTCCTGCAGGATTGGGAGGCCGTGATCGGCCTGGAGATCCATACCGAGCTCACCGCACTCGATACCAAGATGTTCTGCAACTGCAAGCTCAGCCACGATGACGAGCCCAACGCCAACGTGTGCCCGGTGTGCCTGGGCCTGCCCGGCGCCCTGCCGGTGCCCAACAAGCGCGCCATCGAGAGTATCGTCAAGGCCGGTCTCGCCACTAACTGCGAGATCCAGCGCCACTCGATGTTCTACCGCAAGCACTACTTCTATCCCGATATGGCCAAGAACTTCCAGACCACGCAGGGCCCGGTCGCCTTTGCCATGTACGGCCACCTGGACCTGGACGTGACCGGTCGCGGTGCCGCCGAGCGCCCCGACTGCGCGTTTGGTGAGGCCGAGGCCCAGAGCCTGGCGAGCGCCTCGGCCAACGCCGAGGGCCTGTCCACGTCCATGACGATGACCATGCGCGAGGGCAACCAGCGCGCCGGCCATCTGGCCAGCTACGACGCGTCCAACCTGCAGATGCCCGAGCGCCGCGAGGACGGTTCCTACACGGTGCCTATCCGCATTCTGCGCATCCACATGGAGGAAGACGCCGCCAAGATGGTCCACGTGGGTGGCGCCGAGGGCCGCATTACCGCCGCGGCCGAGTCGCTCGTCGACTACAACCGCTGCGGCACGCCTTTGATCGAGCTTGTCACCGAGCCCGACTTGCGTACGCCTGAGGAAGCGCGCCTGTTTATGGAGAAGCTCCGTCGCATCTTTGTGACGCTGGGCATTTCGGACTGCTCCATGGAGAAGGGTTCCATGCGCTGCGACGGCAACGTGTCGCTGCGTCGTCGCGGCGAGACCAAGCTGGGCACCAAGACCGAGCTCAAGAACCTCAACTCGTTTAAGAGTCTGCATGACGGCCTTGCCTACGAGATCTGCCGCCAGGCCGAGGTGCTCGAGGAGGGTGGCATCATCTATCAGGAGACCCGCCACTGGGAGCCCAGCCGCAAGCGCACCGTGGTCATGCGCGTGAAGGAGACGGCCGACGACTATCGTCTGTTCCCCGACCCCGACCTGGCGCCGTTCGATCTGGACGACGAGTTCATCGACCGCTGCCGTGGCGAGATTCCCGAGCTGCCCGATGCCAAGCGCGCCCGTTTTGAGGCCGACTTTGGCATTAAGACGGCCGACGCCGAGCAGATTGCTGGCGATCCGGAGTTTGCCGAGTTCTTTGAGGCCGCCGCTGCCGGCATGGCTGGCAAGGAGGCTCAGACGGTCGCAAACCTGCTGGTGAACGAGATGATTGCCTACCTTAAGGGCGCCGGCGTCTCGCTGACCGAGTCTGGGATCGCGCCGGCTCAGGTGGCAGCTCTTGCCAAGCTACTGGCGACCGATGCCATCAGTTCCAACCAGGCGCACGAGGTCTTTGAGGCCATGGCCCAGACCGGCGACGACCCCAACAAGATCGTCGACGAGCGCGGTATGCGTCAGGTGAGCGATGCCGGCGCGTTGCAGCCGATCGTGGACGAGGTGCTGGCAAACTGTGCTGATCAGGCGCAGCAGTATCGTGACGGCAACCAGAAGGTCATCGGCTTTTTGGTGGGCCAGTGCATGAAGGCGAGCCGCGGCAAGGGCAATCCGAAGCTCTTCAACGAGTTGCTGAGAACGTCGCTCTCGTAAGCGGGAACCGAGGGGCCGGGCGCAGGGCCTTGCCTCTCAATTTCGGACAGTCCTGACTCACGACGGAGGCGCCACTGGCGCCTCCGGTTCGTGCGGAACTCATTGAGTGGCAAGGCCCTGCG
>CABUSR010000066.1 GCA_902494245.1 uncultured Collinsella sp. | reverse complement strand
TCGCGGCGCTGATCCAGGTCGTAGTCGGTAAAGATCGAACGGTCGTGCTCAGCGACGGCGCGAATGACCGGATCCTCGGGCAGGTAGGTCTGGATGATCACCTCACCGGGACGATCGCCGCGACCGGCACGGCCCGCCACCTGTTCCAGCAGGTCGTAGGCGCGCTCCCCTGCGCGGAAGTCCGGCAGCTTGAGGGCAAAGTCGGCATTGACCACGCCCACAAGCGTGACCTCGGGAAAGTCAAGGCCCTTGGCGATCATCTGCGTGCCCAGCAGCACCGCACAATCGGCGGCATCGAACTGCTCGAGCAGTTTTTTGTGCGCATCCTTGCCGCGCGTGGAATCGGCATCCATGCGAATGATGGCGACATCCTCGGGCAGCATCTGGTGCAGTGCGTCCTCGATCTGCTGAGTGCCCAGGCCCATTTTTGCCAGATAGCGGCTACCGCATTTGGGGCAACGACTCGTGGGCGCGGGATACGGCTGCACGCGCCAAGACGATCCGCAGGTGTGACACTGCAGCGTGTGCGTGCGCTCGTGATACGTAAGCGCGGTGGAGCAGTGGTTGCAGGTTGGGACGCAGCCGCACTCGCGGCACATCAGGAACGGCGCAAAGCCACGGCGGTTATGTAGTAGCACTGCCTTCTCGCGGCGCTCGACCACACGCTCCAGACCTTCCATCAAGGGTTTTGAGAACATAGAGCGGCTGCCGTGCGAGAACTCGCGGCGCAGGTCGGCAATGCGGACTGTCGGCAGCACGGCGTGTCCCGGGCGCTCGGGCATCTCGACGCGCGTCCAGGTGGCACCGTTATACGTGCCACGGCGGCAGCGGTCGAGGGCCTCGGCCGAGGGCGTGGCGGAGCCCAACACGAGCGGGCAGCGGTAGCGCCGCGCCATCTCGGCCGCCACCTCGCGCGCATGGTAGCGCGGACTAGAGCCCTGCTTGTAGCTGGTCTCGTGCTCCTCGTCGATGATGATGAGACCAAGGTCGCTGAGCGGGCAAAAGAGCGCCGAGCGGGCGCCGACTACCACGCGGGCCGCACCGCTGGCGACCATATCCCACTGGTCCAGACGCTCGCCGGCCGAAAGGCGCGAATGGAACACGGCGACCGTCTCGCCAAAGCGCGAACGGAAGCGGCCGACGGTCTGGGCCGTAAGCGAGATCTCGGGCACGAGCACGCAGGCCGAACGGCCGGTCGCCAGCACGCGCTCAATCGCCGAGAGGTAGACCTCGGTTTTGCCGGAGCCGGTGACGCCGTCGACCAGCACCACGTCGCCATGAGCGTCCAGACGGGCGCGCTCAATCTGCGCGAGTGCCTGTTGCTGGCCGTTGGTAAGAGAGACCGGCGCCTTGCCGCTTGCCGAGGACAGCGTGGTCTGCTCGCTGCAACCGCGCCAGGCACGGCGCTCCTCCACCACCACGACGCCGCGTTTTTCGAGCGCCTTGATGGTCGCCGACATACTGTTATAGAGCAGGTTGAGGTCGCGCGTCGTGACCGGGCCGCACTGGAGCGCCTCGATGAGCTGACGCTGACGGACCGCGGTCTTTGGCGGCGTGTAGTCGAAACCCTCGGGCGTGAGCATGACCCAGCGGTTTTGGATGGGTTTAACGGCAGGGCGCTCAACGGTCCACACGCCGTCATCGCCCTTGACCACGCGCGGGCTTCCGCCCGGAGGCAAGAACAGGCGCAGGCACTCGGAAAGCGTCGCAACATACTCGCGGCTCATCCAACGTGCAATACGGGCGGACTCGGCGCCAAAGAGCGGTTTGCTGAGGATGGTCTCGATGGGCTTGATGCGCGCGGTGTCGAGGGTAATGTTGCCTTGCAAGTCGCCCAGTTCGGGCGCAATATCGACGATATAGCCTGCGGCGGCACGGTTGCCAAAGTGGACCAGGACCGTGGATCCGATCTGCGCTTCGCTAGCAAGGGGTTGAGGAATGCCATAGGCAAACGGCTCGGACAGCGCACGCGTCGGGATGTCGAGAACCACGCTCGCATAGGCGGCGATGGGCTCAGGTGCGGGCTCGGGCTGCGCCGGGGCGGCGGCAGGAGCCGCGGACTTCGGAGCTTCCTCCGGTTCCGGCGAACCAAACAGCGAAAGTTGCTCGACCATGGCCCCAGCACCTCCTATCCCATACGTCTACAGAAACAAGAGCCCCGCTCGGGTGAACGGGGCTCGGATACATACGTTTACGCTGCTGCTACAGCGCCATCGTGCGGGCGCGATCGATGCGCGCCAGGCAGTCGTCGCGACCGACGAGCGCCATGGTCTCGCCCAGCGGAGGGCTCACCATGTTGCCGCAGACGGCGACGCGCACGGCTTGGAACACCACGCGCTTCTTGAGGTCCATCTGCTCGGGCAGCGGCTCAAGCGCGGCGTCGATGTTGGCAGCCGTCCACTCGTCCACGCCCTCGAGCGCGGCCTTGGCGGCATCCAGAATGGCGCCCATGCCTTCCTTGGCCAGGCCCTTGTTAACTGACTTCTCGTCATACTCGAGCGTCTCGGCCGTAGCGAAGATGGGAGCGGCGACGGTCACGGCGTCGGCCGGCATCTTGGTGCGCGGCTTGACAATGGCGGCAAGCGCGTCGATCCAGTCCTCGCCGTACTCGACATTACCCTCGATGAGACCCGCCTCGTGCAGCTCGGGAACCATGATCTCGTCGGCAAACTGAGCATCGGACATGCCATTGATGTACTCGGCGTTGACCCAGTCGAGCTTCTTGGGGTCGAAGGTCGCCGGGTTCTTGGAGATGCGGTCGAGCGAAAACTTGCTGGCCAGGACATCGCGCGGGATGATCGTGGTCTCGCCGTCGAGCGACCAGCCGAGCAACGCCAGGTAGTTGACGAAGGCGTCGGACAGGTAGCCGGCGTCGCGGTACTCCTCCACCGAGGTGGCGCCGTGGCGCTTGGAGAGCTTCTTGCCGTCGGCGCCCAGGATCATGGAGATGTGGGCGAACGTAGGCACGGGCGCGCCGAGGGCCTCATAGACCATGACCTGACGCGGGGTGTTGGACAGGTGGTCGTCGCCGCGGATGACATGGGTGATCTTCATCATGGCGTCGTCGACGACGGTCGCGAAGTTGTACGTGGGCGTGCCATCGGAGCGGAAGATGACAAAGTCGTCGAGCTCCTTGGCGTCGAAGGTCACCTCACCGTGGACGGCGTCGTGGATAACGACGTCGCCGCGGTCCTCGGGCACCTTGATGCGCAGGACGTACGACTCGCCGGCCTCAATGCGACGGCGGGCCTCCTCGGGATCAAGATCGCGGCAACGGCGCTGATAACCCTGGAAGGGTTCCTTGCGCTCCTGCGCCGCCTTGCGGTCGGCGTCGAGCTGCTCCTTGGTGCAGAAGCAGGGATATGCTTTGCCCTCGTCCCAAAGCTTCTGGGCGGCCTGCTTGTACAGGTCCAAGCGCTCGGTCTGGGCGTAGGGGCCAAAATCGCCGCCCACCTCGGGACCCTCGTCCCAGTCCAGGCCCAGCCAACGCATGGCGCGCAGGATGATCTGCGTGTTCTCGTCGGTGGAGCGGGTGGGGTCGGTGTCGTCGATGCGCAGGATGAACGTGCCGCCGTTTGCGCGGGCGAAAGCCCAGTTATAGATAGCGGTGCGGGCGCCGCCGATGTGCAGCTTGCCCGTCGGTGAGGGTGCAAAGCGGACGCGAACGTCTGATGCCATGGAAATCTCCTCGATTGCAGGATGGATGTCTAACCGCACCAGTATAAAGCATCAAAGCAACCTCCGCACAAAGGGCACCGACCTACTCATTGGGGACATACTCATTGGGGACAGACTTGACCTACTCATTGGGGACAGACTTAAATGACCATTCTTTGGGCAACCTGTCGGCACTTAGGCAAGGCTGGTCATTTATGTCTGTCCCCAATGAGTAGGTGCGGAAAGGGTGTGAATGTTTGATTTACGCGCTATGATGTGCCCTTGCATAGAGAGCCCGGCGGAATGGTAACGGTCGCCGGGACACGTTTTTGAAAGGACAATCATGTCAGAAGAACTTCGTTCCATCCCGCCCCAACACGGGTCCTTTGTTTTTACGTCGGAGTCGGTGACCGAAGGTCATCCCGATAAGATCGCTGACCAGATCAGCGACGCCGTCCTCGACGCAATCCTCGCCAAAGAAATAGAGCTCCAGGAGCAGGGCTACATCGCCCCCAACGGCGTGCCTGCCAACGTGGAGAACGTCCGCTGCGCCTGCGAGACCCTCGTGACCACCGGCACCGTCATCGTCGCCGGCGAGATTCGCACCCAGGCCTACGTAGACGTTCAGGAAATCGCCCGTGGCGTTATCCGCCGCATTGGCTACAACCGTGCCAAGTTCGGTTTTGACTGCGACACCTGCGGCGTCATGAGCCTCATCCACGAGCAGTCGCCCGATATCGCCCAAGGCGTTGACGAGTCCTTCGAGACCCAGACCGGCGCTACCACCGACCCGATCGACCTGATCGGTGCCGGCGACCAGGGCATGATGTTCGGATATGCCTCCAACGAGACCAAGACCCTCATGCCCATGCCGCACTACCTGGCAAGCCGCCTGGCCGAGCGCCTGGCCGCCGTGCGCCACGACGGTACCCTGCCCTATCTGCGTCCCGACGGCAAGACCCAGGTCACCGTGCGCTACGAGGAAGGCAAGCCCGTCGAGGTCACGACCATCGTCATCTCCACGCAGCACGCTGCCGAGATCGAGGACATGGGCAAGATCAAGGCCGACCTCATCGAGCACGTCATCACCCCGGTCATGGCCGCTGAGAACATGCCGTGGGATAACGCGGACATCTACGTGAACCCCACCGGTCGCTTTGTCGTGGGCGGCCCCATGGGCGACACGGGCCTCACCGGCCGCAAGATCATCGTCGACACCTACGGCGGCTACGGTCGTCACGGCGGCGGTGCCTTTAGCGGAAAGGACTGCACCAAGGTTGACCGCTCCGCCGCGTATGCCGCGCGCTGGGTCGCCAAGAACGTGGTCGCCGCCGGTCTGGCCGACCGCTGCGAAGTCGAGCTTGCCTACGCCATCGGCGTTTCCAAGCCCCTCTCAATCATGGTCGACACCTTCGGTACCGCGCATGTTGCCGAGGACAAGATCGTCGAGGCCGTAGAGAAGACCTTCGACCTGCGCCCAGGTGCCATCATCCGCGACCTAGACCTGCGTCGCCCCATCTACGAAAAGACGGCAGCCTACGGTCACTTCGGCCGCGAAGACCCCGACTTCACCTGGGAGAAAACCGACCGAGTCAAAGAACTCAAAGCAGCCTGCGGCCTGTAAGCACGCGGCTAAAGCTACAGCCAAATAGAAACGCACCAAAAAGAGGTACCGAAACAACCGGTACCTCTTTTTTATTTAATCGGTGGTGAAGATGAGTCGACATGGA
>CABUSR010000065.1 GCA_902494245.1 uncultured Collinsella sp. | reverse complement strand
GTGAATCTTGACTATGCCGCCTCGACGCCCATGCGCGCCGAGGCGCGCCTTGCGCAGCGCGAATACGACGACAGCGAGCTTGCCGGCGTCAACCCCAACTCGCTGCATTCGCTCGGCCGCAAGGCCGCTGCGCGCCTTGAAGTCGCGCGTCGCGAGATTGCCCGCAGCTTTGGCGAGCGCGTCCGTCCGTCCGAGATTGTTCTGACCAACGGCGGCACCGAAGCCAACCAGCTGGCGCTGCTCGGTCTTGCCGAGGGCGCTCGTCAGCGCGATCGCAAGCGTAACCGCGTGATCGTATCTGCCATCGAGCACGATTCGATTCTGGACAACCTGCCGCTGCTGCGTGCCGCCGGCTTTACCGTCGACCTGGTGCAGCCCTGCCGCGCGGGCTACATTGAGCCCGCCACGCTTGTCGAGCTGCTAGGCGACGACGTGGCGCTCGTGAGCATTATGGTCGCCAACAACGAGACTGGCGTGGTGCAGCCCATCCGCGATCTTGCCGCGGCCGCGCATACCGTGGGTGCCCTTTTCCACACCGATGCCATCCAGGGGTATCTGCACATTCCGCTCGATGTCACCGAGCTGAGCGTCGATGCTATGACCGTTGCCGCGCACAAGATCGGTGGCCCCGTTGCATCCGGCGCGCTCTACGTTAAGAGCCGCACGCCACTGCGTCCCCGCATCTTTGGCGGCGGACAGGAAGCCGGACGTCGCGCCGGAACGCAGGACCTGCGCACGCAGCTGGCTTTTGCCGCTGCCGCTTCCGCACTGTTGCCGAATGTTGCCCAGGAGCGCACAACGCTGCAGGCCTTATCCGATAAGCTCTACGCCACGCTTACGGCCCATCCTCGCATTCACGCCACGATGGGCGACTACGCGCAGGCCGATCGTCTGCCGGGTATGGTTTCGATCTACGTCGACGGCATGGACTCCGAGGAGCTCATCATTAAGCTCGATGCCGCCGGCTTTGAGGTATCGGCAGGCTCGGCATGCTCGAGCGGCAGTATGGACCCCAGCCACGTTTTGAGCGCCATGGGCATCGGTCGCGAGCAGGCATTGGGCGCCCTTCGCATCTCGTTCGATGACCGCGTGAATCCGGACGATCTGGACGAGTTTGCCCAGACGCTGCTCTCGATCGTAGGCGCCGCATGATCGTCGCCGAGCTTGAGCGCGCGCTACTGGCACGCTATCCCAAGACCGATGCCGAGAGTTGGGACCATGTAGGACTCTCCGTCGGCGACCCTGCCGCGCAGATTACCGGTGTTGCCTGCGCACTCGATGCGACCGAAGCCAATGTGCACCGTGCTCTCGAGGCCGGTGCCAACGTGCTGCTGACGCATCATCCCATATACATCAAGGCACCCGAGGCCTTTTGTCCGACGGATGCCGCACGCCCCCAATGCAGCGCGGCGCTCTACGAGGCAGCGCGTTGCGGCGTGAGCATCATATCGCTCCACACCAACTTGGACCGCTCGCACGAAGCCCGTGTCTGCCTGAGCAAGCTGCTGGGCGCCGCGCCCGTGAGCTCGCTGGAGCACGTGGACGACCCCGAGGCCACCGGCCTGGGCGCGCTTGCAACGCTCAACGACCCGTGCACGCTGCGCGATCTTGCCACCCGTGCTGCCACGGCCTTCGGCAGCGACCCGCGTGTGTGGGGCGAAGCCGATCGCCCGTGCCGCACCGTCGCCATTTTGGGCGGCTCCCTGGGCGACTTTGGAGAGCTCGCCATCGCCGCAGGCGCAGATGTTGTCGTGACGGGCGAGGCGGGCTACCACGTGGCGCAAGACCTCGCCTTGCGCGGGCTGCCGGTGATCTTGCTCGGCCACGACCGCTCCGAGGAGCCGTTCGTTGATATATTGATGAACTCTGCAGTTGATGCCGGGGTCGACCCCCGTCATGCGATTAAAATACTGAACCCTTGCCAATGGTGGACTGTGACAAAAGGAGAGAACTTATGAGCGCCGGCGCTACGCTACTCAAGCTGCAACAGATCGATTTGGAGCTCGCCCGCAACAAGAGCGAACTTGCCAATATGCCGGAGCTCAAGGAGCTCGCTTCCAAGCGCAAGACCTATGTGAAGCTCAAGTCCGAGATGACCAAGCTCTACGCCCAGCGCAAGGATCTGGACATTGAGCTCGACGATCTCAACACCACCGAGATTCAGACCAACAACGCCATCGAGGCTGCCAAGAAGCGCCATGTCGACGGCTCCGACTACCGCGAGGTTCAGGACCTGGAGAATGAACTCGCCACCCTGGCCAAGCGTCTGGACAAGATTGAGCACACCCGCAAGGACGTCGTTGTCGCCCATAAGGAGGCGCTCGAGCGCGAGGCCCGCGCGCAGGCAATCATCGCCAAGTTCGAGGAGGGCGTGAAGGCCGATACCAAGGCCGCCCGCGCCAAGGCTGCCGACCTTCAGGCTCAGATTGACGCCGCCACTAAAGAGCGCACCGCGCTTGCTGCCACGCTGCCGGCCGACGTGCTCACCGACTACGAGCGTCTGCTCAAGCAGTTCCGCGGCCTGGCCGTCGAGACCATCCAGGGCAACATCCCCACGGTCTGTCACACCGCGCTGCAGGCATCGTCCATGAGCGACCTGAACCACGACGGTAGCGAGATTACGCACTGCCCGTACTGCCACCGCCTCCTGGTGCTCCCGAGCAAGGAAGCTTAAACGATGGCGGCACCCAACAATTCAATACAACTTGAGGGAAATACGATCCTGCTGGGCATTACCGGCGGGATCGCCGCCTATAAGTCGTGCAATATCGTGCGCCTGCTGCAAAAGCGCGGCGCGCGCGTCAAGGTCGTTATGAGCGAGCATGTCACCGAGTTTGTGGGGCCGCTTACCTTCCGCGCACTCACCAATGAGCCGGTCGCGGTGGGCCTATTCGACGATCCCTCCGACCCCATCCACCACATTTCGCTGGCGCAGGAGCCCGATCTGGTGGTCGTGGCGCCCGCGACGGCCAATATCATCGCCAAGATGGCCAACGGCGTCGCCGATGACCTCATCTCCACCACGCTGCTTGCGACGCCGCGACCCATCGTGATCGCACCCGCTATGAACAACGGCATGTGGAAGGCGCCGGCGACGCAGGCCAACATGGCCACGCTGCGCGAGCGCGGTGTCCATGTGGTGGGTCCGGGCAGCGGCTACCTTGCCTGCGGCGACGTGGACACGGGACGCATGAGCGAGCCCGAGGACATCGTAGAGGCTGTCTGTGAGGTGCTCAACCCCGCGCCACAGGACCTGGCGGGTAAGCGCATCGTAATTACCGCCGGTCCCACGCACGAGCCGATCGACCCCGTGCGATTCATTGGCAACCGCTCTTCGGGCAAGATGGGCATCGCCCTGGCGGGGGAGGCCGCACGCCGCGGCGCTGCGGTCACGCTCGTGTTGGGACCGACATCACTCGATGTGCCCTGCGGCGTGGAGTGCGTGCGCGTGCAGACCGCCGCAGAGATGCTCCAGGCGGCCCTGAGCGCCTTCCAGACGGCCGATGCGGCAATTTGTGCGGCCGCCGTCGCCGACTACACCCCCGCGGCCCCTGCGGACCATAAGCTCAAAAAGGCCAACGAGCGCCTGGATCGCATCGAACTGGTCGAGACGGTCGATATTTTGGCCGAGCTCTCGCGCCAGAAGGGCGAGCGATGCGTGATCGGATTTGCGGCCGAGACCGATAACGTTGTCGAGTACGCAGAGCGCAAATTGGCCCGCAAGGGGTGCGATGTAATAATCGCCAACGATGTCTCACGCACCGATTCGGGCTTTGGGACCGACACCAACAAGGCCTGGATTGTGAGCACAACGGGTACGCAAGAACTTCCCGTACTAACAAAACCCCAGCTCGCAGATACAATTTTGGACTTGCTTCAAAAATTGTAAAAAAGTTCTTGCAAAAGTCTAAAGTTTCGGGTTAATATACTCCCTGTTGCGAGCGAGAGCAGAGCAACAAACAAAAGCTTCGGGACGTGGCGCAGCTTGGTAGCGCACTTGACTGGGGGTCAAGGGGTCGCTGGTTCGAATCCAGTCGTCCCGACCAGAAGTTTGCAGGTCAGGCACCTAGTGCCTGACCTTTTTTGTTTTAAGCAATTGCTTAATTTTGATTAATCAACAGGGTGCCAAAAATCTACCTACGCGATAATCGCCTTTTGCGGCTACTTGCGCGTTTTGCACGCGCTTGAGCCGATTTATTAACGCGATGTGAATCTACATACGCGTAGCTGGTATACAGCCGAGTACGGGCTGTATTTATCGCGGCGATTTACACAGATATAGCGACTATAGTGAACAAGCGTGTCGCTGTATTTATTCCAGTAGTTCACTTGATCGGTGGACAAGTGGGCTGCTGCAACGAAACGCCAAGCGGGATGGGCTCTATACGAGGACGCCGCAGGGGTAATGGCGGGGGAGTGCGGCGGGCGCTCTGAGAGCCGCTGTATGACCCCATTTCACCTCAACCCGACAACTATGCTTCAAGACGAGAATCGTTCGTTTGGTTGCCAAAAGAAAAGCCCGCACAGCCTGTGCGGGCTTAACAGCTGAGGCTAGAAGCACCAGGCGGGGCGGACGCAATTCGAGACCGTCGCATTGTCACTGATCGCCGGATCGCCGCCGGCGTGGACACGGAGGAAGAACGTAGAGTGGTCCGGACGCACCGAACGTTCCCACCAATAGCTGCCACTGGCAATGGCAGGGTTGTCCGAATAGCTATTCATCACCTTGCCCTTGAAGGCCTCGTACTGGGTTCCCTCGGAGGAGCTCCAGGGGTAGTCGGAAGCCCAATAGGAGGTGGGGACGATCTCGGAGTAGCTGAGCAGAAACAGCTTGTCGGAGGTAGCCGTCACGGCGGCATTCTTGTTCGCGTTACCGCCGCCGACGTTGTTCGTGAGCTTCCTAACCGATTTAACCTTGGATTGGAAATCGGCGGGCATCAGGTTCCAGATCTCGCCCGAATTCATCTTCGCACGGAGTTCGGATGCCTCCCATCCGCCATCGCTGGTTTTCATGGCGTTCATGCGGGACGAAATATCCGTCGAGGTGGTGAGGAACGTCAGTCCCGCCTTGCCGGTGCCGTCGGCCAAGTCGTCGTGGTTGATGCCGATGATACGGTACTCGAGCGTCTGTCCGTCCGTCAGCTTCATCGAGAACTTCGTTCCCGCATCCATCGCGGCCTTTGCCTTGGCGTACGCCGGCGATGCCTCGCCCTTGGAGGCGATGTCCTCGGCAACCGCTTTCTGCTCCTCGAGCGTCCAGTCCTTCGCGTCCTTGGCGACGGCCGCCTGGACGGTCGCGGAATCGGCCCCGGCGGAGCCTCCACCGGACGCGCCTCCCTCTACGCCGCCGGTCGTCCCGTTGTTCACCGTATTGCCGACCAAGTTGAACTGGTTTCGGATGGCCCCCGCCACGCCGGGTCCCGCGAACACGATGACCAGGCCGATGATCGCGATGATCAGGACGTACTCGATGACACTTTGCCCTCGGAGAAGAGTACCTCTAGGAGATACCCCCCCCCGAAGGTTAATTGCCGCTGCATGCATATGCGGCTCCCTTCGCTCAGGGTTTGTAGATACGGCTCGAGGGTAGGGCTATTTCAGATTTCTGCACCGGTCTTGCCGCTGCGGCAACGGAGCTCGTAGGGGAGTGTGGCAGGTGCTCTGAGAGCCGCTGCATGGCCCCATTTCCCCTCAACCCGATTACCTGTGCCACGAACTTCAAACCGTTCGTTCGGTTGCCAAAAGAAAAGCCCGCACGACTTTGAACTGCCTCCCATTTCTTGGACATGAGAAATGGGAGGCTTTCTTTATGCGCGTTGATTTGAGGGTGAAGCAGGATGTCGAGGCCAGGAAGGCGGCCATAGGGCTCTTCGAGCTCGGGCACGGGTATAAATCTGCCGCGATTGCCCTTTCGCTTCCCGCGGAAGCCGTGAGAAGATGGCAGGAGATATACCG
>CABUSR010000064.1 GCA_902494245.1 uncultured Collinsella sp. | reverse complement strand
TCCAGGCCAATGGCGGCCAGCGAACCCAGGTAGAGCTCCTGAGCGTTGACCGGCGAGGGCTTGATGAGCACCTGGAACTGATAGTAGTGCTGCATGCGGTTGGGGTTCTCGCCGTAGCGGCCGTCGGCGGGACGGCGGCAGGGCTGCGCATAGCAGGTGCGCCACTCGGCGGGACCGAGCGAGCGCAGCGTGGTCGCGGTATGGAAGGTACCGGCACCGACCTCGGAGTCATAGGGCTGCATAATGACGCAGCCCTGCTCGCCCCAGTACTGCTGGAGGCGCAGGATGATGTCTTGGAAGGAAAGCGATGAAGCGTTCATGCCTCTAATATCCCCTCGTCGAAACGATTACACGGTTAGGTACTGTACTATAGCGGTTTTTAGTCGATAGCGCCGATGCGGTTGAGCGGCCAGTAGCGCACAAGCGCCACAGCGATCAAATCAGAGCGATCGACGGGACCAAAGTAGCGTGAGTCGGCAGAGTTTTCGCGGTTGTCGCCCATCACCCACACGCACCCGTCGGGAACGGTGTAGGGATAGCTTACCTGAGCGCCGGGCGCTTGGACCGAAAGTGGCCAGCTCATGCCCGTCGTATAGTCCTCGTCGAGCGCTTGGCCGTCAACGACCACCTTGCCATCCTGCAGGTCGACCGTCTGGCCGGCCGTGGCAATAACGCGCTTGACAAGAACATCATGCTCGGAGGTGCCATCGGGGTTGTGAAACACCACGATATCGCCCTGCTTGACGGGCTGACCGAGCTCGAGGCTCACCTTTTGCGCCAGGATCTGGTCGCCAATCTCGATTGTGTCCTCCATAGAGCCGGTGGGCACCACAAAGGGCTCGACCACAAAGGTGCGGATCAGGAAGGTGGCCACAAGCGCGATCGCGATGACCGCGATCCACTCAAAAGCGCCCCTCAACGCGGAATGTTGCGTAGGAACCATACTCACTCCTCGCTCTGCGAATACGAAGCGTCAAGGATCTCCTGCGCGTAAGCGCGCTCCTCGGGCGTGAGCCGCGCAGTCTCGATCAGGTCGGGACGCCAGCGACAGGTGCGCTCGATGGCATTCTTGCGGCGCCAGGCATCGACCTTGGCGTGATCGCCGCTCACGAGCACCGGAGGAACGCCCTCGCCGTTGAACTCGGCGGGGCGGGTGTACTGCGCGTACTCGAGCAGGCCTCCGTCCTCGGCGGTCGAGAACGACTCGTCCACGTTGCTCATCTCGTCGCCCAGGGCGCCGGGAATGAGGCGTACGACGGCATCGGCAACGACCATCGCGGGCAGCTCGCCGCCCGTGAGCACATAGTCGCCGATCGACAGACGTTCATCGGCATACGCATACGCGCGCTCGTCGACGCCCTCGTAACGGCTGCACACAAACAGCAGGCGCTCACTTTTGAGCAGGCGCTCGGCCACATGCTGCGTAAAAGGCTCGCCACAGGGGGTAAAGAACACCACAGTGGGCTTAGGACCCTCTGCGCTAATGGCCTCGATGGCCTCTGCGATAGGCTCGACCTTCATGAGCATGCCCTGCCCGCCGCCGTACGGCTCGTCATCGACGGTACGATGGCGGTCGTGCGTCCAGTCGCGCAGGTTATACGCCTTAAAATCAAAAAGGCCGGCCTTGCGGGCGCGGCCCAAAATCGACGTGGACATGACAGGCTCAAACATCTCGGGAAAGACCGAAAGGGTCTCAATCAGCATGTTTTCCTCCCTACTTGTCCATATCGATAAGGCCGTCCATCACGTGGACGGAAATTGTTCCTGCATCGGGAAGATCGAGCACGACCTGCTCGATCACGGGAATCAGTACCTCGCCGTACCGATCACCCTCGACAACCCAAACATCGTTAGCGGGCGTCGACATGATCTCGACGATCGTGCCGAGCGAACCGAAGCGCTCGTCGACCACCTCGCGACCCATCAGGTCGGTATAGGCAGCGTCGAGCGAATCGAGCTCAAAGTCGTCGCGATTTGCCAGCACATAGCATCCCGTGATGCCCTCGGCGGCCGTCAAGTCGTCAATGCCCTCAAACGAGACCAGATCGCCATCGCCCGTATCGGTGACGGACACGACCGTGCAAAAGCGGTCGCGCTTGAGCGCCGGCGGCGTCAGGGCGACGCGCATGCCCGGCTCTAATACAGAAGGAAGCCCCCGCAGCGGCTGCGCGAGGACCTCCCCCTTCCTTCCGTGCGGCTTGACCACACGGGCGATGTTTTTGTACTGGGACCTCAAGGTCCTAGCCCAGAACCTCTACCTCGACAGCAGTGTCGAGGCGAGCGGCCAGTGCACGGGCGAGCGTGCGAATGGCCTTGATGGTACGGCCACGACGGCCGATGACCTTAGCGACGTCATCCTCGGCGACCGAAACCTCAATCGTGGAGGCGTCGTCACCATCGATGACCTCAAGGCTCACGGAATCCGGGTCGTCGACGATCTGAACAACGAGATATTCGACGAGATCGGCGATGCGATCTGAGAGCATTGCCTCACCCTCGAGCTGTGCAGCGTCAACCTCAGGCACGATTTACTCCTCGGCGCCCTCAGCGGCCTCAGCGGCCTCAGCGGCAGCCTTAGCGGCCTCGGCCTCTTTGGCGAGCTGCTTCTTGGACTTCTTGACGACGGTCTCGGTCTTCTCGCCCTCGTTGGCGGCCTTGACCAGAGCGGCGACGGCGTCGGTGAGCTGAGCGCCCTTGGACTGCCAGTCGGCGATCTTCTCGAGGTCGAGGTTGATGGTCTTGGGGGCGGTCATCGGGTTGTAGCGGCCAACCTCCTCGATGATACGACCGTCACGCGGGGCGCGGGAATCGGCGACGACGACACGGTAGTACGGACGCTTCTTAGCGCCGTGACGAGCAAGGCGAATCTTGACTGCCAAAGGAAACTCCTCCAACCAAGCAGCTTTAGGCTGCAACTACAAACAAACAGTTGAACATAATACGCCATCGACGCGGGCAGGTGAAGTCCGTGAGACCAACTTCTTCGGTGTAGTCGAGGGCAAATCCATATCTTAGACAAGAATTCGGGATTTGCAAGCACATACACGCACCCCACATGAGCTGCGCGGTATACTCATGACATGGAAAGACGCGAACATACATACGGTTATGAGGATGCCATGGGCGTCACACCGCCTCCCTGGACGGGCCCGGCGGTGGGTCTGATGGACCTTGATGCGTTTTTTGCGAGCGTGGAGATGCTCGATCATCCCGAATGGCGCGGAAAGCCGCTCATCGTGGGCGGAGACGCCGATTCGCGTGGCGTCGTGTCCACGTGTTCATATGAGGCGCGTCGCTTTGGCGTGCACTCTGCCATGCCCTCGGCCGAGGCACGGCGCCTGTGCCCGCAGGCCATTTGGACGCATGGGCATTTTGATCGCTATCGTGAGGTCAGCGCGCAGGTCATGGCGATTCTTGCCGAGGAGACGCCGCGCGTGGAGCGCGTATCCATCGACGAAGCCTTTATCGATATCACACCGGGTCGCTTTGCGCCCGAAGACCCGCTGTTGGTTGCGCGGCGTATAAGCGACCGCGTGGCAGCGATGGGAGTGACGTGCTCCATTGGCGTGGGCTGCAACAAGACGGTTGCAAAGATCGCAAGCGAGCGGGATAAGCCGTTTGGGCTGACCATCGTGCGCCCCGGAACCGAGCAGCGCTTTTTGGCCGCGCTGCCGGTATCTGCCATGAGCGGCATCGGGCGCTCGGCCGAGGAGCGACTGCGCCGTATGCGCATCTACACCCTCGGCGAGCTATCACGTGCACCGGAATCCACCTTGGCCTCTATTTTTGGCGTCAACGGCGAACGCATGCGCCAGCGTGCGCTGGGACTCGAAATCTCCGAAGTCACGAGTCTCGATGAAGAGCGCGAGGTAAAGTCGGTCAGCAATGAACGCACCTTTGCGAAAGATTTGACTGAGCGTGGGGATATTGAGGCGGCGATTGCGCTGCTGGGCGAGTCAGTGGGACGCCGCCTGCGCCGTCAGGGACTAACGGGCGCCACAGTGACGCTCAAGCTCAAGTATTCGTATGGAAACGGTCGCTCGGCACAGCGCCGGCTGCCTCATCCGACCGACGATGAGAACATCTTCGTAGCAGTTGCGCTCGAACTGCTCGACAACATCTGGCAGGAAGGAATGCACGTTCGCTTAGCAGGCATCGGCATGAGCGACTTTGACCATCAGGGCGGCATCCAGACTGACCTGTTCTGCGAAGTCGACGACCGCGGAGCCCAATCGAGCGACCGTCGCGACCTCTCGGTCGCTATCGACGCCGTCCGAGACAAATTCGGCGACACCGCCCTTTCCTTCGGCCGCCAATCCCGCTTCAACGATTAACCGCCTTTGGGCAAAAAGAAAGCCGGGCAGGTGCGGAAAACCGCACCTGCCCGGCGATATGCGTGAGGGTAGCTAAACCCCGTCTCAAATGAGCTACTAGAGGAGGTTGAGGGGGAGCTGGGGGGCGTCTCCCCAGAGTTTCTCGAGGCGGTAGAAGTCGCGGGCTTCGGGAGTGAAGACGTGGACGACAACCGAACCATAGTCCATGAGCATCCAGGTCTTCTGCTCGCGACCCTCGATGGAGAACGGGTGCTCGCCGCAAGCCTCGGCGACCTTCTCCTCGATCTCGTCGACGATAGAATCGACCTGGCGGTTATTGGTACCGGTGGCAAGCACAAAGTAGTCGCATACGTCGGAAAGCTCGGTCAGGTCGAGCACCTGAACGTCCTCGCCCTTCTTGTCGTAGGCGGCCTGCGCGGCGGCGCGGGCGACATCCTCGGCGGCGACACCGCTCGCGGACAGCGAGGCGGCAGTGCGGTCGGACGTGGCGGCGAAGCTCTTGTGCTCCACATGTTCAAGAATCTGCTCGTCGGTCATGGTCTCGTCGGCCATGGAATACCTCTTTCTAGACAGCCCGAGCTAGCGCAGCTGGGCGTAATGGTTGTAAATCGTAATAGCCGTGGGATAAAGATAGCGCCCGGACTGGATCACATAGACCAAACCCTGCGCAAAACAGGAGAAGAACAACTCATCGAGCGTCGACTCCCCCACCATCTTGCGCAGCGCGTGGGCATAATCGCCGTGGCGGTTGGGCTCGATGGCATCGGCCACAAAGACCACCATATCGAGCGGTGTCATGTCGCAAGCTCCCACGGTGTGACGGTCGACAGCCTGAAAGACCGCCGGCGACAGCCCGGGAAAAAGCTGCGGAAGCTCATAGGCGGCAACTGGGCCATGCAGCAGCGGTGTCGCGGCCGAAGGAGAGCCGGCAACCTTGATGCCATAGTGAAGCGCGCGGGCCACGAGCTCGTCATCGGAAAGCACCTTGTCCCAGTCGTGGATCAAACCGGCGGCAGCGGCATCAAAGCGGTCAACGCCGTAGACCTCGGCCAGATGAAGTGCGGTCTCGGCAACACCCAGCGAATGCACATAGCGCTTGCGCTTATCCTTCATGCGAACATCGAGCAGCTCTTGAATGCGCTTGAGCAGTGCGCGCTCATCGCCCTCAAACTGATCCTCTACCGACAACGTAGACCCCCATCACTCAAAATCTTCTTGGCCCAAATCGGCATATAGCCTGCGTTTGCGAATGTAGCCGAGCACGGACTCGCTCGTAAGATAGCGCACGCTCATGCCGCGGGCAACTCGCTTACGAATGTTCGTCGAGCTGATCGCCAGCGCCGGAATCTGAATATAGCGCACGTCGAACGGCAGCCCCGACTCTTTGATTCGGGCACGCGCTGTATCGATATCAAAGCCCGGTCGTGTCGCCGCAATAAAGGTAGCAAGCTCAGCGATTCGTTCGGCATCATGCCAGGTCACGATATCGATAATCGCATCGGCGCCCGTAATAAAGTAGAGCTTTACCTGCGGCGGGTAAAAGTCGCGAAGGGCATGAAGCGTATCAGCCGTATAGGTTACGCCCGGGCGGTCGATCTCGAACCGGCTCGCCAAAAAGGCCGGGTTCGCGGCGGTGGCGAGGACCGTCATGGCATAACGATCCTCGGCAGGCGTCACC
>CABUSR010000063.1 GCA_902494245.1 uncultured Collinsella sp. | reverse complement strand
CATGTGCCCGTGCCCGTAAAAATCCGTAAGGGCTTTTACGCCGAAGACCGCAACGCCGCGACGTTTGCCCAGATGCTCGAAGGTGCCGGTGCCGCCGCGGTGGCGGTGCATGGTCGTTGCGCCACGCAGCTCTACACGGGCCAGGCGGATTGGTCGGTCGTCGATGAGGTCGCAGATGCCGTCGAGATTCCCGTGATCGGTTCGGGCGATGTGTTCTCGGCCGAGGACGCTGCTGAGCATCTGCAAGGCTCGGGTGCCAGCGCGGTGTTTATCGCGCGCGGCATCTACGGCAATCCGTGGGTGTTCGGCGATGCTCGCGCCCTTGCGCTCGATGGCACGCCGGTGCCGGCGCGCAGTTCCGTCGAGCGCCTGGACGCCCTGCGTGAGCACCTAACGCTGACGCATGAGCTCCTGCCGCTCATGTCGCGTGCCCGTACGTACGCAAGCTGGTACTTAAAAGGCATGCCCCATGCCGCCGCTTGGCGTGCCCATGTGGTGCGCTGTTCCACTTACGAGGAGTTTATGGCGCTGGTCGATGAGATCGAGCGCGATGTGGTGGCCTGCGAGGCTGCCCTTGCCGCCGGCGAATCGGTGCCCCCTCATCCGCTGGAGGCTTAAGGGTGGCCGTTACCGCACTGTACGTGCACGTGCCGTTTTGCGCCCAAAAGTGCCGGTACTGCGACTTTGACTCGCGCAGTTTTGCTCCGTGCGACCTGAGCGCTGCGCTCGATGTCTATTTTGAGCAGTTGTACGCGCGCCTCGATGCTTTTGGCAAGGCTGGGGCCCTCGACCAGATCCGCACCGTCTATGTTGGCGGCGGTACGCCGTCGCTGGCGGGGGAGCGCCTGGTGGAGCTGGCGCGGCGTATTCGTGCGTGGTGCGCCCCCGTTGAGTTTACCTGCGAGGCCAATCCCGAGTCGCTGACCGCCGATCTTGCCACTGCACTTGTCAAGGTTGGTGTCACACGCGTCTCTTTGGGCGTGCAAACGCTCGATAATGCCGAACTTACTGCCATCGGCCGTATTCACGATGCCGATCGGGCGCTCGCTGCCATCTCGACGGTCAAGAACGCTGGGCTTGACGTGTCGTGCGACCTTATGTGCGGACTTCCCGGGCAGACCGCAGTGTGTTGGAAGCGCACGCTCGATGGCGTGCTGGCGGCGGCTCCGCATCATGTGTCGGTCTACCCGCTCACGCTTGAGGAGGGGACGCCCCTTTATCGCATGGCGTGCCGCGACGAGTCGCTCGAGCCTGATGAGGATTTTCAGGCCGCATGCATGGACGTGGCACGCGAGCTCCTGGGTGCCGCCGGCTATCACCCGTATGAGGTGGCGAGCTACGCGCTCGACGGCTATGAGTGCGCCCATAACATTGCCTACTGGACCGGACGGGGCTACCTGGGCCTGGGTCGTTCTGCCGCGGGCATGCTCGACGCCGAGGATTTCGACCGTCTTGCGGGTTTGTTCCCCGGCGTGTCTTCTCGAGGCGATGCGTACCGCGTGCGTCTGGTGCAACGTGACGATGACGCGACGGCGTTCGAGGCCGAATATCTCTCGCAGCGCGAGGCCGCGGCCGAAGACCTGATGCTCGCTTGTCGCATGACGCGCGGTGTCGCGTCCGACCTGTTGGTTCGCGCGGTTCGTGTCATCCCAACGGGCGAGCTGGCAGCTGCCTGCGATCGCGCGCTCGAATTGGGTCTTGCCACGTGGGTTCCCGAGACGCTCGAGATCCATGAGGGACCCTTCACTTCGGCAGACGTCCTCGCGGGCCATGTTCGAGCTCGTCTGGCGCCGACACACCTGGGCTGGCTCGATGGAAATGTTCTGTTCGAGCTGTTTTGGGATCTAGCTTAGGCCGCTCGGGTAGAATTACCGGAATATATACGCTGCTGTGAGCAGGAGGTTGCCGCGCATGGCGACGATGAACGAAAAAGATTACTACGAGATTCTGGGCGTCTCCAAGGACGCCACCTCGCGTGATATTCAAAAGGCCTTCCAGCAAAAGGCCCGCAAGCTCCATCCGGACGTCAACAAAGAGCCGGATGCCGAGGAAAAGTTTAAAGAGGTTTCCGAGGCTTACGCCGTACTTTCGGATGAGCAAAAACGTGCGCGCTACGACGCCATGCGTTCTGGCAATCCCTTTGCCGGTGCTCCTACGGCTTCGTCCTATGGTGGCGGCTACGCCGGCAACACGGGCTATGGCAATCCCTTTGAGGGCGGCTTTCCCTTTGGTGGCGCCTGGGGCCAGCAGCGTCGCGGCCAGGCTGCCTACAATCCCGAGAACGGCGCCAATGTGGTCGTCGATATCAAACTCGACGCCAAGGAGGCCAAGGGCGGTGCCCGCAAGACCGTCCGCTACACGCGTTTCGATACATGCGGACATTGCGGCGGCTCGGGTTCTGTCTCCTCCGAGCATGCCCATACCTGCCCAAGCTGTGGCGGCCGCGGTCACATCGACGTCGACCTGTCCTTCCTGTTTGGTGCGGGTACGTTCCAGTCGGTCTGCCCCGAGTGCGGCGGTTCCGGTAAAGTCGTGGCCGACCCCTGCCCCGATTGCGGTGGCAGCGGTCGTACTCGCGTAACCTCCGAGCAGACGATTGGGTTTCCTGCCGGCACGCACGATGGCGACGAGGTCCGCATTAGCGGCATGGGGCATGCTGGCACCAACGGTGCCGCGGGCGGCGACCTGGTCGGCCGCGCCCATGTTGAGGCCGAGCGCTTGGAAGGTAAAGCTCGTACCGGTTTTTACCTGATGGGCATCGTGGCGCCGTTTTTGGTACTCTCGGCCATCTCGGGCGTGTTCTCGGCCTTTGCCATGATGTGCTTTATTCCGTTTGCCATGGGCCTGTTCATGGTGCTTTCGGACGGCGTGCTTCATCGCAGCCTGCTGTGGTGGAAGCGCGGCGCGATGCAGTTTGCCAACGGTTTTGCCAACGGCTTCATGTTCGCGCTCGTGTCGGTTTGGTTCGCGAGCTGTTCGCAACGGGCCATGCTTTCGCCGTACCAAATGCAATAACATCAAACCCTCTGTTTGCGGTCGGCCCTGCTTGGGTATAGGACGCACTATGACAATAATGAAAGTCGGAAGGATTCGGTCGTGTCGGAAAATAGGGATTACTACGAGGTGCTTGGCGTCGACAGGGATGCCGACGCGCGGACGATTAAGCGTGCGTTTCTAAAGAAGGCCCGTACCGTACATCCGGATGTTTCGGACGACCCCGAGGCCGAGGCCAAGTTCAAGGAGCTCAACGAGGCCTATTCCGTTCTTTCCGATGAGCAGAAGCGTGCTAACTACGACCGTTACGGCACTGCCGACGGCCCTGGTGGTTCGGGCTACGTCGATATCAACGATATCTTTGGTGGCATGGGCATGGACGACTTGTTCTCGTCGTTCTTTGGCGGCGGTGCCGGCGGTGGCGCCCGCAGCCGTCGTGAGCGTCGTCGCGGACGTGATATGGCCATCTCGCTTTCGGTGACGCTCGAGGAGGCGGCGCTCGGCTGCAAAAAGACGATCAGCTATGACCGCCTTGCTCCTTGCGAGGACTGCAACGGCACCGGTAGGGCAGAGGGCGCACAGGAAAAGCAGTGCGGCCGCTGCCACGGTACGGGCTATGTCACGACGGTTCAGCGATCGTTTTTGGGCCAGGTTCAGTCCTCTTCGCCTTGCCCCGACTGCCATGGCGAGGGCACGGTCATCGACCATCCCTGCGAGACCTGCGACGGTCAGGGCCGCACGCCTTCGCATGAAAAGATCGACATCGATATTCCTGCCGGCGTTTCGACCGGTCGCCAGCTGCGTGTGAGCGGCTTTGGCGAGGCCGGCCTTCGCGGCGAGCCTTCGGGCGACCTGATTGTCAACGTGCGCGTTGCCGACCATGAGCGCTTTAAGCGCAACGGGGACGACCTGTACCTGGTGAGCGATATCTCGATTGCGCAGGCTGCGCTCGGCTGCGAGATCGAGGTCGAGGGCATTATGCCCGACGAGGTCGTTAAGGTGACGGTTCCCGCCGGCGCCCAGTACGGCGACACCGTGAGCGTCAATAATTACGGCATGCCGCGCATTGGCGGTGGCGGTTCGCGTGGCCGCCTGATCGTGCAACTGCGCGTGGTCGTTCCCACCAATCTTTCCAATAAGCAGCGCGAGCTGCTCCGTGCTTTTGCCGATGAGATGGGCGATGACGTCGCTTCCGGTAAGAAGTCGGTGACCGACCGTATCAAGAGTGCCCTCGACGATATCCTCGATTAAGGAGCCCGCGTGCTCGCACCCCATATTTCCGTCGTCAACCTCGGCTGCCGTGTCAACCGGGTTGAGTCTGACCGTATCACTGCCGATCTTATGCGCTTGGGCTTTGCTATTGTGGAGCCCCAGGATGCCGATCTGATCGTCATTAACACTTGTGCCGTTACGGGCGAGGCCGAGGCCAAGACCCGTAAGGCCGTCCGTCATGCGCTGGCCCATCCAAACGAGCCCTATGTGGTCGTGACTGGATGCGTAGTCAATCTGCATCCCGAGGAGTTACTGGAGCTTTCGGACCGCGTGATCGCCGAGCCGTCCAAGATAGATGTCGCCGAACGTGTATGCGAGGTGCTGGGTGTTGAGTCCGATAGCGTTCCCGCCTGCAGCGATGGCGACGTGGTCGATGCGCTCGGTCGTTCGCGGCTGGGCGTGAAGATCCAGGACGGCTGCAACCATCGCTGCACCTATTGCATTGTGTGGAAGGCACGCGGCCCCGAGCGCTCCGTGCCCGTCGAGTCCGTGCTCGAGCAAGTTCGCGAGGCCCAGGAGGCCGGCGTGCCCGAGGTGGTGCTGACCGGTGTGAACCTGGGTGCCTACGATGGCAAGAGCGCGACCGACGAGCATGTCGAAATCGATGAGCTGCTCGAGGCCATCATGGAGCGCACGTCTATTCCGCATGTGCGCATTTCCTCGGTCGAGCCCATGGATATCTCTGAGCGCCTGCTTAAGGTTATGGCGCGCTATCCGCAGCGTATCGCCCCGTTTTTGCACCTGCCCGTGCAGTCCGGCTGCACAGCGACTCTGCATCGCATGGGCCGTCCCTATAGCGCCGAGACCTTTGAGGACACGGTGCGTATGATTCGCGCCAACTTGCCCCAGGCGTCTCTTTCGTGCGATGTCATCGTCGGTTTTCCTGGTGAGACGGACGAGGAGTTCGAGGAGTCGCTGGCGCTGTGCCGTCGTGTGGGTTTCTCGCGTATGCACGTGTTCCGCTATAGCAAGCGTCCCGGTACCCTTGCTGCCGATATGCCCGACCAGGTGCCGCCCGAGGTTATGGCCGAGCGCAGCCGTCGTATGCGAGCCGCGGCGCAGGAACTCGCCATTGCCGACGCTCGTCGTCGCGTGGGCACCGTCGAGCGTGCCGTCCTCGAGTACGGCGACAACCTGACTCTCGGTTCGTTCCATCATGCCCGTCTTGACGATACCTGTGGACTTACAGCCCCGTGCCTGCTCGATGTTGCTATCATCGGAGTCGATGATTCCGGCTTGGTCCATGCGCGCAGGGAGGTTCATGGAAGCCTCGAAGATTAGACTTACCGTTCCCGAGGGGATTGATCCCTCGCGCGTTTTGGGCGCCGGCGACGGCGTCCTTCGTGCGCTCGAGAGCTTGGTTCGCGCTCATGTGGTCGCCCGTGGCGATAGCATCTCCGTGAGCGGCGACCCGAACGAGGTCGAACTCGTGGCGCGCTTTTTCGAGCATGCTTTTCGCGAGGCGGCCGCCGGGCGCACGCTGTCTGCCGACGATGTTTCTCGCTGTCTGGCCGTCTTGCGCGACGGTGAGCACGAGGCTACGTCGCTTCGCGATGACGTGCTGCTTTCGTATCGCGGCCGTGCCATTCGCCCCAAGACGCTCGGCCAAAAGCGCTATGTGGATGCCATCCGCACGCATACCATCACCTTTGGCTTGGGTCCTGCCGGTACCGGTAAGACCTATCTGGCCATGGCGCTCGCCGTTGCCGCGCTTAAGCGTCACGAGGTGGGCCGTCTGATCTTGACGCGTCCGGTTGTCGAGGCGGGGGAGAACCTGGGCTTTTTGCCCGGCACCCTCGAGGAAAAGATCGATCCCTACATGCGCCCGCTCTACGACGCCCTTTTTGACATGATGGATCGCGAGCGCACCGATGAGCTTATGGAGCGCGGCGTGATCGAGATCGCCCCGCT
Source organism: uncultured Collinsella sp. (assembly GCA_902494245.1). Classification (GTDB taxonomy): domain Bacteria; phylum Actinomycetota; class Coriobacteriia; order Coriobacteriales; family Coriobacteriaceae; genus Collinsella. The sequence continues at coordinate 233 of CABUSR010000063.1, read as the reverse complement.
TGCCTACATGCGCGGTCGTACGCTGAGCGATGCTTTCGTGGTGCTCGACGAGGCGCAAAATACCACGCCTGAGCAGATGAAGATGTTTCTGACGCGCTTGGGTTTTAACTCCAAGTTCGTGATTACCGGCGACCTGAGCCAGCGTGACCTGGTGGGTCGTCGTGGTGGCTTGACGGATGTCGAGAAGATTTTGGGCCGTGTCGACGATGTCGCATTTTCGCACCTCGAGCGTG
>CABUSR010000062.1 GCA_902494245.1 uncultured Collinsella sp. | reverse complement strand
CTCGCCATCGAGGGCATCACGAGCCCCGACGGCCGCGTTCTGGGCAAGATGGGCCATGCCGAGCGTCGCGGCGCCAACCTGTACCGCAACGTGCCCGAGCATGTCCCCGGCGATAAGTTCATGCCGATCTTTGAGAGCGGCGTAGCCTACTTCGCTTAAAGCTTTCCCATCGGGTACAATCCCCTCGGGTAACAACACCCGCCACTGGCACGCCCGGTGGCGGGTTCTTTTTTGCTTTGCGCGTATAGGAGAAGGACATCATGGAAAGCCGCAAGCCGCATCTCGCCACCCTGCCCGGACTTATCCTGGGCTGTCTTGTTTGCTGTGCACTCTGGGGATCGGCCTTTCCCTGCATCAAGATCGGCTACGGCCTCTTTGGCATTCCCGCGCACGACAGCGCCTCGCAGCTACTCTTTGCAGGTTTGCGCTTCACGCTTGCCGGTATCCTGGTTATCGCCGGTATGAGTGCAGCCCAACGCCGCCCGCTCGTCCCAAAGGCACGCGATGTCAAGCCCATCTGCATCCTGTCGCTCTTCCAGACTATCGGGCAGTACTTCTTTTTCTATCTGGGACTCTCGCGCGCCAGTGCCATGTCGAGCTCCATCATCGAGGCCAGCGCCAACTTCCTAGCCATCCTCTTTGCCGCCCTGGCATTTCACACCGAGAAGCTCGATACGGCCAAGGTGCTTGGCTGTGCGTTGGGCTTTGCCGGCGTCGTGCTCGTCAACCTTTCGGGCGCGGATGGCACCTTTGGCTTTACGCTCGACGGCGAGGGGTTTATCTTGGCCTCCACCGTTGCGGGCGCCCTATCGACCTGTCTCATTGGCATCTTCTCGCGCGAGCATGACGGCGTCTTGCTCGCTGGTTGGCAGTTTTTAGTCGGCGGTCTGGTCCTTACCGCCATCGGGTTTTTGATGGGCGGTACGCTCTCCCCCACCGCGATCATCCCCGCCATCGCGCTCACTATCTATATGGCACTCCTCTCCGCCGTCGCGTACTCGCTATGGTCGCGCCTGCTTGCCGTCAACCCCGTCAGCCGCGTGTCGGTCTTTGGCTTTATGAACCCCGTCTTTGGTGTGCTGCTGAGCGCGCTGCTGCTCGGCGAGGGCGCTGGCACGAGCCCCATTACCGTCATCGTTGCCCTGCTGTTGGTCTGCGGCGGCATAATCATCGTCAACAAACCCAAAAAAGCCTAGCGAGCTCACCTTTTTAGAGAGAGCCTTCACACACTTTAGCTTAATGGAATGCACTGGCTCTCGTTGATTTCGTACCGAGCCGCGGCGGCAGACGCTCGTCTTGCCGCACCGCGCCTGGGCGTTATGGCCGGTGGCCCCCGCAAACGCAAAAAGGGCGCACGACCATCGCAACGGTCGTGCGCCTTTTTTCTAGCGTATCTGGACGCCGGCTTTCTTTTTATCGGCCTTGACGCGGTAGAGCTCCGCATCGGCAGCGCGAAGCAAGTCTTGCCAGGTATCGACACTATCACCGACCCGTGCATAGCCGATGGACATCCGCAACAGATACGGCACCTCGGCATGCGCGAGCTCGTCGTTGATTGTCGCGCACAGATGCATGATATCCTGTTCCGCCGCTGCCTTTTGGAGCACCACGAACTCATCGCCACCATAACGCGCGATAAAGCCACCAGACGCCGAGCAGACTTCTTTGAGCGCAGCGGATATGACCTGAAGAGCGTGGTCGCCCTCCACATGTCCATAACGATCGTTAATCTGCTTAAAGCCGTCAGCGTCCATCATAAGCAGATACACATCTTCGGCCTGATCCACATTTGAAAAGAGCGACAGCATATAGGTCTCAAAACGGTTGCGATTGTTGAGGCCAGTCAACGGGTCGGTCGAGATCAGTTGCTCCTGGCAGATGATATAGAGCAGCAACATGCTAATCATTATGCCGACACAAAGGCCAGGCACCGAGTATACGATCTGAAAGGTACCGCCCACCAGGGCCGGAATGGCGAAAAATGCCAAGGTTCGATAGATAGCCTTCGTCTGCAGGCTCTCGACCCTGCGAGATTGCACAAACGCATGCAGGGACGTATGTATAACGTAACAGTAGCTGACAATGGGCTGGATCATATAGGCAAAGCCGCGACGATACACGCCCTGCGAATCGATATAGAACAAGGCGTGCGTCCAGTAACTGGTAAAAGCCAGCACGACCACCAGAGCCGTAGGCAACGTTACAAGCACCACCCTATAGCGCGAGGTCACAAGGCGAGAGCCCTGCATCGTCTCGGAATAGATAAACCAAATGAGACACGCGATGGCAAAGAGCGAAAACGAAACCGCGTTGGAAATCCAGTTGGCAGCAATACCCAACGTGCCGTCCGCACCATCCGAAAGCGTCCAGATCATATCGAATAATATGTACGCGGCAGAGGTGTAGCCAAGCATGCTAAACAATAGCTGCAGGGTGCTCGAGAACAAGGAGCGACGACTTCGCGCGGCAAGCCCGATAAGAACAATCATGCATAGCAGGAATATCTCAATCTTGAGTGCCTTAACCACTAGACGCCATCCCTTCAATATCCGAATGGTCAGAATCGCCCAATTCGAATCAGGGCAATAAAACCCCTTTACTCCGCAGGGATAAAGGGAATCATAGCAGAGCGCCCGAACATCACTGCAAAACAGTTTCTGTTCGGGCGCTCGGACGGCGCGAATTGCACGCCGGCATCATTGATTGATAGCGATTGCTACTCGCCATCGATGTCGGTCGCGACGGCCTCCTCGATGGCCTCGACACCGGCAGGCGACAGGTCCTCCTTGCCCTGACAGAACTTCTTGTCGACCCAGCCGGTCAGAATCGGAGCCATGATTGCCGTGATGATAACGGCAGTGGCGATCTGGGCGTACGCGGTGGGCGCAAGCTCGGCGTAGCGCGGCGCGACCTCGGCGAGAGCAACCGGCGTGGTCATAGCCGTGCCGGCGATGGTGGAGCAAGCCACGGCAGCCTTGCCGTTACCACCGCACAGGCGCTCGAACGCAAAGGTGATGGGACCGACGACAAACAGCGTGACAAGGCCCAGCAAGATGCCGGAAATACCACCGGTGATAAAGCTCGACAGGCTCATGGACGCGCCAAGCTGAAATCCGATGACGGCAATCGCAGGGTTGGCACCGGGAACTAGCAGGTTCTTGATAAACGGGAACAGGTTGCCCAGAACCATGCCGATAACGAGCGGCAAAATGGAGCCGATGATAGTACCGACAGGGATGTTGGCAAGGCCCGAAACACCAAGGATGATCATCGTGACGGCGGGGCCGGCCGTAAAGAACAGGATACCGACGGCGCCCTGCTCGGACTCATCGCCGAACTCGCCCATGATGCCCGTATAGAGCGCCATGTTGCAAAACGTAATGCCGCCGATGATAGACACGGAGCTCAGACCCAGGAAGTTATCGTTAAAGAAATATGCCACGCCCAGGCCGAGAGCCGCTGCGACGACCAGCTTGGGAATCAGCACGACGATGCCGGTCTTGATGGCGCCCGGCGTGGACTTGAAGCTGATGCCGGCGCCCACAAACAGCAGGATCGCGGCGACGATGGTATTGGAGCCACCGCGGCAGGCAGCCGTAAAGAAGCCGCCGATCTCAAAAACCTGCGGGCAGAAGGTGTTGAGCAAAAGACCGACGATCATCGGATAGATCATGATGTCGCCCGGGATGCGCGGAACCTTGAATTTCTTTTGCTCGTTGGCAGTCGCTTCCTGTGCCATGAAACCCCCATTTCCGCTGACGCGGAACAAAAGCCCACGTCATGCTTTGCTACAGTAAAGTTTGACCATGGTACCAGAAGAAATAGACCAGCTCGGTGAAAAATTCGACAAGTTGGGATGGAACGAGATTCGGCGCCCGCGACGCCACCCCTATATAAGGCTCAAGACGATATAGAGTACGATGCCCGAGACGCAGCACCACAGCATCGATTTCGTCTTGACCGCCACGACCACGACGCCGGCGGCCGCAATCCAGGGAACCAAGGCAGGCCAGAGCCCCGCGTCGAACGCGCCGGGGCTCACCAAGTCGTTGGCGACCAGCGCGGCAAAGGCAGCGGGCGGGATATAGCCCAGGGCCTCGGTAATGCGGGGCGACAGGGTCCGCCCGCGCAAGGCGAACGCCGGCGCGATGCGAAAGAACGCGATAGCAGCCCACGACGACAGCCACAGAACCAAGAACTCGTTAACGGGCATCGCGGGCACCTCTTCCGTCAAATACAGCATCGCACGCCAGCGCAATGGCAATGCCGACCACGACGCTTGCCGGCACGGCAATATTCGTGAGGCCCAAGAACTTGCATACGGCGACGGACACCGCGCCCGAAACCGCCGCGACAACGTTGCCGCGCGACAGCCGCTGCGAAAAGAGCAGGCAGATAAAGAGCGAGGTGCAGACAAAGGCTGCAATGGCGGTGGGAACATCGACAACGGTGCCGACGATGCCGCCCGTCGTACACGAAACGCCCCATGTTGCGATAAGGATCACGTTGAGCACGAAGGACTCACGCGGGCCCCAGTCGTCCTTCTCGACCAAATTGGCTAGCGAGATGCCGTACGCTTCTTCGGTAAGCGTCGCGGTGACCGCCAGCGTCTGACACTTCGAGGCACTCTTCAGATGCGGGGCAAGCGATGCCGAATATAGTGCAAAACGCGAGGAGATGGCGGCGACGCTCGCGATAATCGAAGGTGCCGGTACGCCCGCCAGCCAAAGATTGCAGATCATAAACTGGCCGCTGCCCGTCACAAACGTGCTGCTCAGGGCAAAGACCATCCAGGGCTCCATTCCCGTCTGCCCCATGATCATTCCGCACGGCGCGCCTATTGCAACATAGGTAAGCATCACTGGCCAGACGGTTCTAACGATTTTGAGCACCATACGCTTCTCATCCTGACAAGGTCTCCGAGCCGCATGTAGCGACACGGCAGAATCATCATCCGACAGCAACCGAGTTCACCTACAATTGCCACCGGATCGAAAGACACAACTTTTTAGGAAGTCATTATGACAGCTATCGATCGAGACCGGGCGCGCGCGGCCTTCAAAAGCTACACCGATGCCTACGACGCCACCAACCCACGCATCGCGCTCAAAATCGAGCATACGTACCACGTGGCCGAGGCGTGCGATGCCGTAGCGCGCGAGCAGGGCTGGTCGTCAGAAGATATTGACCTGGCATGGCTTTGCGGCCTGCTACACGATATGGGCCGCTTTGAGCAGCTGCGACGCTGGGACACCTTTAAGGACGCCGAGAGCATGAGCCATGCGGCGCTGGGCATCGAGGTCCTCTTTGGCGAGAATCCCGACGATGCACCCGCCGTAACGAGCATCCGCGACTTTATCGATGACCCGGCAGAAGATGAGCTCATCCGAGCGAGCATTGCCTATCACAGCGATTTCCGCCTACCCGCGCGGCTCGACGTGCGCACGCGGAGCTTCTGCGATATCGTGCGCGATGGTGACAAGATCGACATTATGCGCACCATCGCCGACAGCACCGTCGACACTATCCTCAAGGTGGACGAGAAGACGTTTCTCGGCAGCCGTTTCTCGTCGCCGACACTTGCCGCCTTTGACGAGCACCGCTGCGTCGCACGCGATGAGCGCGATGAGCCCGCCGACTTCTTGGTGGGGCTTATCTGCTTTATGTTTGAGCTCGTCTATCCAGCAAGCCGCGCGCTGGCGCGCGAACAGGGCGATATCCACCGCCTGCTCGACGCGCCCTTTGGCATTACGCGGCCCTTTACCGACCCCGCCACGCAGGCAACCTGGAGCCGCCTAAAGGACGAGATGCGCGACTGGCTGGCGCGCGCTTAGCGCTCAAGCTGGGCCAGTAGCTCCTCGACGACCTCGACGGCGTCCCCAACAACCTTGTACTGGGCAGCACCAAAAATGGGGGCATCCGGGTCCTCGTTGATGGCGATAATGCACTCCGCCCCACCGATGCCGGCAAGATGCTGGATGGCGCCCGAAACACCGATACTCACGAGAAGCTTGGGCGAAACCGATACGCCGGTCTGGCCAATCTGATGGCGATACTCCAACCAGCCGGCCTCTACGACAGGTCGCGTGCAACCAAGCTCGGCTCCCAGAGCCTCGGCGAGCCTTCGCATCAGGGGCAGATTCTTCTTGGAGCCAATGCCGCGACCCACCACGACCAGGCGCTCGGCATCGGCGATCGAGGCCTGCTGCCCCCACTCCTCGGCGGGAATCGAGATCTCGACACGGGCCTTAGCATCATCCGCAAGCGATATCTGGGTGATCGTGCCGGAGCGGTCGTAGTCAAAGTCGGGCGCCTTAAAGATGCCGGGACGAACCGTTGCCATCTGGGGACGATGATTGGGGCAGACGATGGTGGCCATCAGGTTGCCGCCAAACGCCGGACGCGTCTGTTGCAGCAGTCCCGTCTCCGTATCCATCGAAAGTACGGTGCAGTCAGCCGTAAGGCCCGTCTGCAAGCGTACGGCAACTCCGGGTGCCAGTTCGCGGCCAAAAGCGGTCGCGCCGTATAAGATGGCCTCGGGTTTGCGTTCGGCTACCAAATCGCAGATCAAGCGGGCGTAGACCTCCGCATCGTTTTGGCGCAGGCGCTCGTCGCGACAGGCCAGGACTTCGTCGGCGCCCGCGCAAACCAGATGCTCCAGGTCGCCGAGAGAACCCTCGGGGCCCATGCCGGCCAGTGCCACCAGACGGCAGCCGCGAGCATCGGCAAGCTCGCGGCCCTTGCCCATAAGCTCATAGGCAACGGGAGTCACCGTATCGCGCTCGTCGGTCTGCACGAATACCCAAATGTCTCGATACGCATCGAGGTCAACCGCACCAACGGCCTCGTCACGCTCGATCGAGATAGCGTTGACAGGGCAGGCGTCGACGCACCCACCGCATAGGATGCAGCCGTCGGTTACGCGGGCGCATCGGCTGGG
>CABUSR010000061.1 GCA_902494245.1 uncultured Collinsella sp. | reverse complement strand
TCATTGGGGACGGGCTTAAATGAGTACCCGCTCATTGGGCACTCATTTAAGCCCGTCCCCAATGATTGCCCAGCCCAGCAAAAAGGGGCGCGACCGCAATGGTCACGTCCCCTTAACATCAACTATGTACCGCTCGGCCCTTAAGCCAGCTTTGCTCCGACGATCTTTGCCGCGGCAGGCTTATCGAAGTTGCCGCCGGTGGCCTTGCCGAGTGCTCCCATGACCTGCCCCATCTGCTTCTTGGAAGTAGCGCCCAGCTCGGCGATGACCTGCTCGATCAGGGCCTCGAGCTCCTCGCCCGAAACCTGCGCGGGCAGCAGGCTCTCCAGAATCTTGACCTGCTCGGTCAGGTTGTCGGTACGCTCCTGGTCGGTGCCGGCCTTGATGGACATCTCCAGCGTCTCGCTCGTCTGCTTGATCAGACGCTTGATCATGCTGTTGACGTCTTCCTCGGTCACATCGCGGCGCTCGTTAACCTCGATATTCTTCACCTCGGCCTTGACCTGGCGAATGATGGACAGGCGAACCTTGTCCTTGGCCTTCATGGCCGCGATCATTTCTTTCTGCAGCTCTTCGTTGGTCATCTGCAAATCCTCTCTAATAGCGTGGGCGGCACTCACGCGAGCACCGCCCCATGGTTACTCAGTCTTCGACGAATCGTCGGTCGAACTCTTGGTGACGCCCTTCAGACTCACGTTATAGGGTACGTCCTTGGGCATGGGGTTGACGGTGATGTCGGCATCCTTCTTGTACTGCTCCAGCCACTCGCTGTACGCGGTGCTGGCCGCTTGCGTCTTCACCACGTTGGAGACGTACTTTTTGATGTCCTTGGGCACCTGGTTGATGTCATCAACCTGATTATCGACATGGAAGTAGTCGGTGCACTTGATGATGTGGTAGCCATAGGTCGACTCGACGACTTCGCTCACGTCGCCCTTGTTGAGTCCCTCGAGCGCCGTCTGGTAGCTGTCGACGAAAGTGGTGAGCTTATCCCAGCCCACATCGCCCTTCTTCTCCTTGGAACCGGTGTCCTCGGAGTACTGCTCAACGGCGTCCTCAAAGCTCAGCTCACCGGAGTTGATCTTGTCCAGGCACTCCTGCGCCTTGGCCTTGGCGGCAGCCTTGTCCTCGTCGGAAGCGTCAGAATCAACCTTGATCAGGATGTTCGACGAGCGGCGGGCGTCGTTGTAGCTGGACAGGTTTTCGTTGATGTAATCGACAATCTCGCTGTCCTTGGGCTTACTGGTGGGTGCCACGGCGTCCTTGAGCTTCTGCTGCGCCAGGCTCTCCTTGAGCGAGTCCTTGTAGGTGTCCTCGGTATAGCCGTAGGTCTTAAGCGTCTTCTTAAAGGCTTTGGCGCCGCCGGCACTCTTGCAGGCGTCCTTCCAAGCCTTCTCGACCTCCTCGTCCGAGACGGTCACGCCGTTTTCCTTCTGCGCTTGCTGAAGCAGGATCTGCTGCGCGTAGGAGTCGATGAGCTGCTTGCGATACTTCTTGGGTGTGAGGTCGTTGTCGACCAGGTACTGCGCCCAGTCCTTGTCCTTGGTGTAGCCGTAGGACGTGCGCATGCTCATGATCTGCTTGGTCACGGTGTCCTCGGTGAGGTTGGTGCCGTTGATAGTAGCAGCAACACCGCCGGTCAGCTTGTAGCCCGAGGTGTCCTCGGCCTGCGACATAAGGCCGGAGCATGCCATCGCCGAGACGGAAAGCAGCATTGCCAGCACGCCGATGACCACCAGAACGATCTTGACGGTCTTAGACACGTACGTCTTGCGCTGCTTCTTACGAGAGCTGGAGGCAGCGCGAGCCTGCTGCTCGGGCGTCGGCTCGGGTGCGGGGTTCTTTTTCTTATTTGCCATAGTTGGCCTTTCGCATAACGAATCGAACAAACGCCATTGTGTCACAACGCAGCCCCCGCGGCACGCTTGGTGCATTGGGGACAGGTTAATCTGCACCATTTTGGTGCAAAGGGGACAGATGTGGCACTTGGCAGTTAGGGACAGTCCCCAAGTGCCGACTCAGCCCCACCTTAGAAGTGGCGGCGGATGGCGTCGACCATGCCCTGGGGCGTGGTCTGGCCGAGCACATCGGCTGCGGCATCGGCGTCCATAAAGATATTCATGAGCGTCTGCAGGGCCTCGACCTGACCGCCCGGCTCGGCGATGCCCAGATTGATGACGATCTGCGCCGGCACCGGAGCGCCCATGCCAGCCATAGCGTTAAATGTCACGGGCGCGGCGGGCTTCACCACCGCGATATAGGGCTTGGCCACAAACCCCGGATCGGTATGCGGAATGGCAATGTTTGCCGCCGGCATGGCAAGACCCGTGGGATAGGCATCCTCGCGCGTGCGAACGGCGTCGAGCCAACCGGACGCAATGTAGCCACGTGGTGCAAGCTCGCCCTCGAGCCGCGCAAACACCTCATCCGGCGTTGCACACTCCCAATCAAAAAATACCAGCTCAGGCGTAAACAATGCTTCGTTATCCGCCATGGGCCCACCTCTCTCACCTTGTCACCTGCGACGTTCTTTAACGACTAGTCATTGAAGAGCGTCGCAGGTGATTACCTAAAACAAAGGATGGCCACTTGCGCCTTGGCGCCAATGACCACCCTGACTACTCGGCTAAATTGTACTGTGCGCCACTAGCCGCGCGGCGCATCAATTGCCACCTTGCCGCTCTCCAACACGTGGACGCGGCCGTCGGCGAGCATCTGCACGACCTCGGGATACAGCACGTGCTCAATCGCGTGGATGTGCTCCTCGAGCGTATCGACATCCCAGCCTTCCTCAACGGCCAGCGCGCGCTGGGCGATGATGGGGCCGTTGTCGTAGATCTCGTTGGCAAAATGCACGGTCACACCGGTTACCTTGACGCCGCGCGCAAAGGCATCGTCGATCGCATGCGCGCCGGTAAAGCTCGGCAGCAGCGCCGGATGCAAGTTGACCACGCGGTTGGGAAACGCCGCCAGCAGCGGCGTATGCACCATGCGCATGTAGCCGGCCATGACCACATACTCGCAGCCGCGCTCGAGCAGCTCGTGCGCGATGATCTCGTCGGCGGCGATGGGGTCGGCATAGACATCCTTGGACAGCGTAAGCGTCTGAATACCCGCACGCTCGGCACGCTGCAGGCCCTTGGCCGAAGGACGGCTCGACACCACGAGCTCAATCGAGGCATTGAGCTTATCCGCGGCGATCAGGTCGATCAGCGCCTGCAGATTGGTGCCGGAGCCGCTGATAAGCACACCGATCTTGAGCGGCTCGGCCGTATCGGTGCCGGTCGGACGGGTATAGGGCACAAAATCCAGGCCCTCGGCAGCAGTCATCTGCTCGTTAGCGCTCATCGGAGTACACGACCTTACCGGAACCCTCGACGCACTCGCCCACGCGGAACGGCTTCTCGCCCAGCGCGACCAGAGCCTCGGTCACCGCGGCCTCGTCCTCGGGGGCGACGATCAGGCACAGGCCAACGCCCATGTTGAAGGTCTTGCACGCCTCGTTGGGCGCGAGCTCGGCCTGGCGCGACACGTAGGTGATGACGGGCGGAACGTCCCAACCCATCTCGGCACCGTTGCGAGTGACCACGGCGTCGACGTCGTCGGCGAGCGCGCGGTTGAGGTTCTCGGTAATACCGCCGCCGGTGATGTGGGCGATGGCGTGCACGTTGGCGCCGCCGCGCAGCAGCTCAAGAATCGGCTTCACATAAATGCGCGTGGGGGCCAGCAGGGCGTCAGCCAGCGAAACGCCACCGAGCTCCTCGAGCGGACGGCTCAGTTCCTCGGCCTTAGAGGCGGCCTCGGGCGTGCCCGGCTTAATGCCGTCGACGCCGATGACCTTGCGCACGAGCGAGTAGCCGTTGGAGTGCACACCGGTGGAAGGCAGGCCCAAGATCACGTCGCCGGGACGGACGTTCGCGGGATCGAGCATCTTGGGACGGTCGACGACGCCCACGGTAAAGCCAGCGAGGTCGTAGTCGGCAGGAGCCATAACACCCGGGTGCTCGGCCATCTCGCCGCCCACGAGCGCGCAGCCCGCGAGCTTGCAGCCGTCAGCCACACCCTTGATGATCTTTGCCATGTGCTCGGCCTCGATATGGCCGATGGCAACGTAATCCAGGAAGAACAGCGGCTCGGCACCCGAAGCCAGAATGTCGTTGACGCACATAGCGACCAGGTCCTGGCCCACCGTCTCGTGACGGTCCATGATCTGGGCGAGCACGAGCTTGGTGCCCACGCCGTCGGTGCCGCTGATCAGGATCGGGTCTTCCATATCCTTGAGCGCGGCGGCCGAGAACAGGCCACCGAAGCCGCCGATGCCGCCGATAACCTCGGGGCGGTTGGTGTCCTTGACCATCTGCTTAATCGCGTCAACGGCGCGGCCGCCCTCGGCGGTATCGACGCCGGCATCCTCATACGTCACATGCTTGCTGTCGCTCATCTGAGCCTTCCTCTCCCATTACCGTCCGCCGCCCGGGCGCCAAACGGTGCTCATAGTTGCGTTCATTTCGGCGCGCGCCATAACAGCACGCGCCGCCATATCAACAAAACAGCAGGTAAAACCTACCAAAATAAACCTGTCCCCACATGGCAGGTTTTAGGCCTCGCCATGCTCCTCTTCCCAGCTGCGGTCGTCGTATTTCTCGACCACGGCGTCGTCGTCAAAGTGCAGCGGCTTATCCAGGTTGCGGGGCTTAAAGCCCTCCATAAACTTGTCGCGGCCAAAGCTCTCGGGAATCGCCACGGGGTAGCGGCCGGTAAAGCACGCATCGCAGTAACCGCCCTTGGGCATGACCTTCAGCAGGCCCTCAACCGAAAGGAAGGCCAGCGAATCGGCGCCGATATACTCGCAGATCTCCTCGACCGTCTTGTTGGCGCTGATGAGCTGCGACTGCACGTCGGTATCGATACCGTAGAAGCATGGCCAAATGACCTCGGGCGAGTTGATGCGGATGTGAATCTCCTTGGCGCCGGCGTTGCGCAGCATCTTGACGAGCTGCACCATGGTGGTACCGCGCACGATGGAGTCATCGATGACAACCAGGCGCTTGCCCTCGATGTTGTCGCGCAGCGGGTTGAGCTTCATGCGCACGCCCATGGCGCGCAGCTCCTGCGTGGGCTCGATAAACGTACGGCCCACATAGCGATTCTTGATGAGGCCCTCGCCAAAGGGAATGCCGCTCTCGTGCGAATAGCCCTCCGCGGGCGGCAGGCCGGAGTCGGGCACGCCGATGACCAGGTCGGCCTCGACGGGCTCCTCGTGTGCCAGCTGACGACCCATGTCGTAGCGGCAGGCGTAGACGCTCTTGCCGTTCATGATGGAGTCGGGGCGGGCAAAGTAGACCTGCTCAAAGATGCAATTGGCCGACTCTTCGGCTGCGGGCACGCCCTGCTCGGATACCAGGCCCTCGGCGCTGATGCGCAAAATCTCGCCGGGGCGGACGTCGCGGACGTACTCGGCGCCCACGATATCGAGTGCGCAGGTCTCGGAGGCAACGACCCAGCCGCCGGCACGCGTGACATGGACGGCGGAGTCGACCGTCGAGGCATCGTCTTGCGAGGGCAGCTGCGAAACAGAAGCGGCGTCGGCCTGGTCCAGGCCCTCGTCCACGAGCCTACCCAGCACCAGCGGACGAATGCCATGTGGGTCGCGGAAGGCGTAGAGTGCCTGCTCGTTGATGAGCGTCATGGCGTAGCCGCCGCGCACGAGTTCCATGGTCTTGCGAATGCCCTCACGCAGGTGGCCCGTACGCTGGGTGAAGTAGCCGATAAGCTTGGTCGCGACCTCGGAATCCGAATTGGAGAGGAACGGCACGCCCAGCTCGATCAGCTGACGGCGCAGCTCGTCGGTGTTGACCAGAGTGCCGTTGTGAGCAAGCGCGATGATGACGCTGTTGATAGTAGAAAGATGCGGCTGCGAGGCTTCCCAACTCTTGGCGCCGGCGGTGCCATAGCGCACGTGGCCCACGGCCAGCTGGCCGGAGAGCGTCGACAGGTCAGCGTTGGAGAACACGCGATCGAGCAGTCCCAGGTCTTTACGAACCATAACCGTGCCGCCATCGCCCACGGCAATTCCCGCCGATTCCTGGCCGCGATGCTGCAACGCGCGCAGACCAAAGTACGTCAGTCGAGCCACATCGCGATCGGGTGCCCACACACCAAAGATGCCGCATTCCTCATGCAGCTGGTCGGAGTCCGGATCATACGTCGACATGGTCGTCACCTGTCCCGCGGCACGCTCGGCCGCGCGGATGGTTTCTTGAGACATGGCATCCCCTCAGAGCCTCGTTATTTGGCGTTACCTGCCCTATTATACGCACGGCAAGACAAGCACTCCCGCGCATGAGCAGCGCTTTTTAAAAGCCCACCGAGCTTATAATCCGTTTTGCGGCCAAACATTTTATTGGGCAACCGCCTCGGGGCCGACGATCCCGCATACTTCCGTTGCGACGCGTCTCGCCCGCCGTTGGGGCTTGCATTGTTGCAATTGGGACGTTCGTCCTGTCTTTTGGCAGGTCGGCGGCGTATCCTTGTACCTACAGCAAAACGAGAAAGGTTATGTATGGATCGAAACGAACTCGACCCCAGCGTCCCCAGCGCCACGGAGGTCAAGAAGATCCCCCTCATCATTAAGGTGTACGCCGTCCTGTGCATCCTGTCCGGCGTGGGCACGCTCCCCTCGGTCGGCGCCTTTATGTGGCAGGTCATCACCGCGCTCATCAACGGCAACGCCGCCGCCAAGCTCGGCGACAACACGCTCGTCGCAGTCGGCCTTATCGTCGCCGGCATCATGCTCTCGGCTGCCAGTGCCGTCATCTTGATCATCTTTGGCCTAGACCTCATCAAGAACCAGCGCCGCAATGCCGCCCGTCTGTCCTATATCCTTATCGCGTTTACCGTCGTCGAGCTTTTGGTTGACGTGATGCTCCAGGGCATCGGGCCCTTCTTGCTTCGCCCTGCCATCCAGCTCGGCATCCTCGTCGCGCTTTCGGCCACCGTCGACCCCACGCTACGCCAGGAGCGCGAGCTGCAGCGCCGCCTGCAGGAGATGCTCGACCGCGACGCCGCCGCCGAGGGCATGCTCGGGCGCGATGAAACCGGCGAAGGCTACATCAAACTCAACTACTTCAACCTGTTCTGGGTATTCTTTGTCTGCTGCATACTCGGCCTGATCGCCGAGGACATCTGGCACATGACGGTCGACGACCCGGGCGTCTACCAGAACCGCGCCGGCATGCTGTTTGGTCCCTTCAGCCCCATCTACGGATTTGGCGCCGTACTCATGACCATGGTGCTCAACCGCTTCTACAAAAAGAACCCCATCATTATCTTTTTGGTGAGCGCGCTGCTCGGCGCAAGCTTTGAGGTGTTCGTGGGCTGGTTTATGCAAACCTCGTTTGGCGTGGTCTCGTGGAGCTACTCGCATATGAAGCTCTTTGGCATGCCCGATCCGCTCGCCGTCCTTACCGGCGGACGTACCTGCACGGGCTTCGCCTGCCTGTGGGGTCTGGGTGGCCTCATCTGGATCAAGCTGCTGCTGCCGAGGCTACTCAAGCTCATCAACATGATTCCGTGGAAGAGCCGCTACTCGGCCACCGTCATCTTTACCATCATTATGCTGGTCGATGGCGTTATGACGCTGCAGTCGCTCGATTATTGGTATCAGCGCGTCAACGGCACGGAACCGGATATTCCCGTTGCGCAGTTCTACGGCAAGTACTTCGATAATGACTTTATGGAGAATCGCTTCCAGAGCATGACCATGAGCCCCAAGGATGCGACGCGCGTGTAGCGTCCACCGCGCCCAAAACGCAAAATGCCCGCCGGTATCTGAACTGCGCCCCAAATCTTGGACGCCCTAAATAGCGACTAGGCCGCGAGGGCCTGATTCCGGAACTCCTCCGGGGTCAGGCCCTTCAATCTTACCTGCCTCCGGCTCGTGTTCCAGT
>CABUSR010000060.1 GCA_902494245.1 uncultured Collinsella sp. | reverse complement strand
CGGGCGGTGGCGGCGGGGCCGCGGGGGCCGGGTCTGCTGCAGGCTCGGCTGCCGCGGACGGCGTCAGTGCCGCCGCAGAGCCGGTCGAGGTGCATGTCGCCTCGCTCAAGGGGCCGACGTCGATCGGCCTGGTGCAGTTTATGGATCAGGCGGCCGATGGCGAGACGGACAATGAGTTCGACTTTGCGATCAACACTGCTGCCGACGAGATCGTGCCCAAGGTCATTCAGGGCGATGTCGATATCGCCCTAGTGCCCGCCAACGTGGCGAGCGTGCTCTACAACAAGACCGAGGGCGCGGTGCAGGTCATCGACATCAACACGCTGGGCGTGCTGAACGTTGTGACGGGCGACGCGAGTGTGGCCTCGTTTGGCGATCTGGCGGGCCATACCGTCTATATGACGGGCAAGGGCGCCACGCCGGAGTACGTTATGAACTACCTGCTGGAGCGCGCGGGCTTGGCCGGTCAGGTGACGCTCGAGTTTAAGAGCGAGCCTGCCGAGGTGCTCTCGGCTCTGCTTGTCGACCCGACTGCCGTGGGCGTGCTACCCGAGCCGTTCAAGACGGCGGCCATCGCCAAGAGCGAGGGCAAGCTGTCGGCACCGGTGAGCCTGACCGATGTGTGGGACGAGCTGGCAGGAGACACGGGCTCGCGCTTGCTGACGGGTGTGACCGTGGTGCGCCGTGCCTTTGCCGAGGAGCATCCCGAGGCCGTGGCGGAATTCCTGAGCTGCCATGCTGCGAGCGTTGAGGCCGTGAACGCGGCGCCGGCGGACTGGGCGCAGGCCGTGGTCGATGCGGGCATCGTGGATAACGCCAAGATCGCCGAGAAGGCGATTCCCGGGTGCATGCTTGTCTGCCAGACAGGGAAGGATATGAAGGCGGCGCTCGGTGGGTACCTGAAGGTGCTGGCCGATGCGGACGCGAGCGCCGTGGGCGGCAAGCTCCCGGCCGATGATTCCTACTACATGGAGTAGCCCGTGCGTGCGTTTGCTCGACAAATGACAGAGCGTATGAAGGCGGTGGCGGCAGCAGGTGCCGTCGCCGCCTTTTGGCTTGCCGTGTGGGTCTTCGCGGCGGCGCTGGTGGCGCAACCGCTGATCTTGCCGGGGCCGGGTGCTGTTGCCCTGGCGCTGCTGCGTCTGGTGTGCGATGGCGGTACCTGGGCGATTTTGGCGGGCTCGGGCGCGCGGATACTGGGCGGGCTGGCGCTTGCCGCGGTGTGTGGTGGCGTGCTTGCCGGGATTTCGTCACGTTCGCGGGCGTTTGCGCACCTGGTGGCTCCGGCGCTGTCGTTTGTTAAGGCGACGCCGGTTGCCTGCGTGGTGGTCCTGCTGCTTATTTGGTTGGGATCGGCGCGCGTGAGCATCGCCGCGGTCTTTTTGATGGCGCTGCCGGGCGTGTATTTTTCGCTGGCCGAGGGCTTGGCACAGGTGAATAAACCGCTGGAGCAGATGTTCCGTCTGCATGGCGTGCGCGGCTGGCGCCTGTTTTGCGCCCATACCTGGCGCGAAGTCCTACCGTTTGTGCTTTCGTGCGCCCGTGCCGTGATCGGCATGAGCTGGAAGGCCGGCGTGGCGGCGGAGCTGATCGGCATGGCGGTGGGCACCGTGGGTGAGCGCATCTATCAGGCAAAGCTTTTGATTGAGACGGCTGACCTGCTGGCGTGGACCGTGTTGGTCGTGGCGGCATCGTGGGCATGCGAGCGCGTGCTGGTGTGGCTGCTGCGGGCTTCGGGGCCCGCAGCATGGCGTGCTGCTGTGCGGGCGCATGGGCGTTGTCCTCGCGGACGTGCAGGCGGCTCTGCTGGCGGCAGGGCTGCTGCGGAGCTTGCGCTCGCCGTGGGCGATCGCGCTCCCTGGGCTCCGGCGCTCGACGGACTGGTGCTTCGTGTGCCCGACGGTGGGCGCGCCTGCGTGATGGGCACCTCGGGCGTGGGCAAGTCGACGCTGCTTGCGCTGGCGGCGGGGGAGTGCGCGCCGTGCTCCATGGTGTTTCAGGATGTGCGCCTGGTAGAGGGCGCCTCGGCTTTGGATAACGTGCTGGTGTGCGCCGACGCGCGCGTGGACGCCTCGAGTGCCGCGGCCCTGTTGCGCCTGCTGGTGCCGGGGGTCGATGTGCATGCTCGTGTGGCCGAGCTCTCGGGCGGGCAGCGCCGTCGCGTCGAGATTGCCCGAGCCCTGCTGTGTCCGGGCGGCGCAGTGATTCTGGACGAGCCCTTTACCGGCCTAGATACCGCTGCGCGCGACGCATGCGCCGAGGTTGTGCTCGACTTGCTCGACGGCCGCATGCTGTTGCTTGCTACGCACGATGCCGTCGACGCTCAGGCCCTCAATATCTCGGACATCATCACGCTCTAAATACTTACTCAGCAACAAAATGATCCGTTTTTTCTCCGTCCCCATAGGGTTGGATATGGTATTCTATCTGCGGGGTAATACTTAGGATTACCAAGTAATACCAACGCAGTAGAAACAAACTCCAGATGCGGGCCAATCGGGTTGCCTTCACAGCCCGTCGCCCAGCCGCGTGGCCCGCATCTATCCGCACCACCGTCGTTTCAAAAAGGAAGCGCCATGGCAGAACACATGACCCCGGTTGTCGCGAAGGTCTTGCCCGAGGAAAAGGCGGCCTTCGCGGCGGCAACCCAACTCGTAGGCACCACGCCGTCCAACGCCATCCGCATGTTCATCGCCGCCTTCAATCGCTGCGGCACCTTTCCGTTCGACATTTCGCCCAGCGGGGCCTTTGGCAAAGACTGTCCCCAACAGCTAGTCGTTGAAGAACGTCCCCAATGACTAGTCGTTGGGAGGAGGTCGGCATGCTCAATGCGCTGGTTTGGGCGCTTGCCTGTTTTGGCGTCGTCGCTGCCGATATTGTCCTGAGCATGGTTTTGTTCTCCGTGCTGGACATCGTGTGGGCGCTGACGGGTTTCCCGATCGACAACCTCGATATTCAATGGTTTCAAGCCGTCGCTCAGACGGCGTCGTTTTTGATGGCGCTGCTATGGTGGCGTTATTTGTGGCCGCGGTCGTTTATCGCGCGCTGGCAAGGTGAGCGTCCGCTTGGCGGGGGAGTGCGTAGCGCGTGGAAGCGCATTGCCTGCGTTATCGTGATCGGCTTGGCACTGCAGGTGGTCGTTGGCTACGTGACCGACGCCGTACTGTCATTGTTGCCCGAGGTCGCGGCCGATTACAGTGAACTTGTCGAGGAAACAGGCATGGGCGACACCAGCTATCTCGCCGTCCTGACCACGGTGCTCGGCGCTCCGTTTTGCGAGGAGTTGCTGGTGCGCGGCATTATTTTTGAGTTTTCGCTCCGAGCGTTTAACCCGCAGTGCCGCCCACTTTGGAAGCGCCGACGTCTCGTGCGACCGCAAGACGGCGCCATGGTGCCCTGGGCGGCCCCGAGTAACTGTGGTATCGCCGCGGCGATTGTGCTGCAGGCGGCGATCTTCGGCTTTATGCACATGAACTGGGTGCAGGGTTGCTATGCGGGCGCTGCCGGCCTCATTTTTGGTTGGGTGCTCGTGACGACCGGAAAGCTTCGCTACACGATCCTGCTGCACTTTGCCTTTAATGCCGGGTCGTATCTCATGACGTTGCTCTGGTTTGTGAACACACCGCTCGACGTGGCGGTCACGGTTGGTATCGCCGGCTTTGTGCTGGTAGAGGCGATGCGGTCGCTCAAGCTGACGTGCCAGCTGGCTCGCTCCCGTCAGTAAATGTGATTCCCTTAAGGAAAACACGGTTAGGTGCGTCTGAACGTGTTCTCCCTAGGGAAATCACGGCTAGAGACAGCCTAAGTGTGTTCCCCCTAGGGAAAACACGCCTGGGCCGATGAAGGGGCGCCGGCTGGCCAAGAGACGCCGGCTGGCCCTCGCCACGCTAGTTGCGGCGTCCGCCGCCGTTGGCGCCCTGACGCCCCTGGGCCGCACGGTTGCGGCCCGCGGTGTTCTGTGCGCGCGACATGCCGCCGTGGCCCTTGCTGCCCTTGGGCCCCTTGCCGGCGGCGCCACCGTGGGCCTTGCCGCCCTTCTTGCCGGTGCCATGCCCACCGCCAGCAGACGTCTCGCCCGGGCGTGGCGGCACGGGGCGAATCAGACAATGCTTTGTATAGCCGATCAGGTCACGACGCCCGGCCTTTTCCAGTGCTTCGCGCACGAGCTTGTAGTTCTCGGGCTTGCGATACTGGATGAGCGCGCGCTGCATGGCCTTCTCGTGCGGGTCGCGTGCCACATAGATCGGCTTCATGGTGCGTGGGTCCACGCCGGTGTAGTACATGCAGGTCGACATGGTGGACGGCGTGGGGTAGAAGTCCTGCACTTGCTCGGGCATATAGCCCATGTCGCGCACGGCCTCGGCAAGGTCCACAGCTTCCTTCATGGTCGAGCCGGGATGGCTCGAGATTAGGTACGGCACCACGTACTGCTTAAGTCCGTATTCACGGTTCAAGCGCTCAAATTTGCGACAGAACGCATCGTAGACGGCTCGGCTCGGTTTTCCCATCACAGACAGCACCGCGTCGCTCACGTGCTCGGGTGCCACGCGGAGCTGGCCCGAGACATGGTGTTCCAGCAGCTCGCGCAAAAACTCGTCCGAGGCATCTGCCATGGTGTAGTCAAAGCGGATGCCGCTGCGCACGAAGACCTTTTTGACGCCCGGCAGCTGGCGCAGGTCGCGCAACAGCTGCGTGTAGCCGCTCTCGTCGACCACCATGTTCTTGCACACGCTCGGCCATAGACAGCGCTTGTTCTTGCACACGCCGTGCTTGAGCTGCTTGTCGCAGGCAGGGCGGCTAAAGTTGGCCGTCGGCCCACCCACGTCGTTGATGTAGCCCTTAAACTCGGGATCGCGCGTGAGCAGCTCGGCCTCGCGCATGATCGAGTCGTGGCTGCGCATTTGCAGCACGCGGCCCTGGTGGAAGGTGAGGGCGCAAAACGAGCACTCGCCAAAACAGCCGCGGTTGGAGCTAATGGAAAACTTGATCTCGGCAAAGGCCGGCACGCCGCCCGCCGCATCGTAATCGGGATGCCAATCGCGTGCGTAGGGGAGTTCGGCCACCTCGTCCATCTCGTCGGTGGTGAGCGTCGCCGACGGCGGGTTCTGCACCACATAGACGCTGTTGGGGTAGGGCTCTACCAGGCGATGCCCGGTGATGGGGTCCATGTTCTGCTGCTGCACGTTAAAGCTGCGCGCGTAGTTGAGCTTGTCGGCGACAAGGTCGTCCCAGCTGGGCAGCAGGTCGTAGTCGTAGACCTCGTCGAGCGAGCCTGTGCGGTAGACGGTGCCGTTGATATAGGTAATCTGATCGACGGGCAGTCCCGCGTCGAGCGCGTCAGCGATCTCGACGATCGCGTGCTCGCCCATGCCGTAGATGAGGATGTCGGCGCCTGAGTCGAGCAGTACCGAGCGCTTGAGCTTGTCCTGCCAGTAGTCATAGTGGGCCAGGCGACGCAGACTCGCCTCGATGCCGCCGATAATGATGGGAGCGTCCTTGAACGTCTGGCGGATGAGGTTGCCGTAGACCGTGACGGCACGGTTGGGACGGTGCCCCTCCTCACCACCGGGGGTATAGGCGTCGGTGTGGCGGCGGTGCTTGGTCACCGAATAGTGGTTGACCATGGAGTCCATATTGCCGGCACTGACGAGAAAGCCCAGGCGCGGCTCGCCGAGCACCGTGATGCTGGCGGGGTCGGTCCAGTCGGGTTGGCAGATGATGCCCACCTT
Organism: uncultured Collinsella sp.; assembly: GCA_902494245.1. GTDB lineage: Bacteria > Actinomycetota > Coriobacteriia > Coriobacteriales > Coriobacteriaceae > Collinsella. The sequence goes on along the minus strand of CABUSR010000060.1, from coordinate 2,704 downwards.
GTAGCCGTGCGCGTCGAGGACGCGGCTGATGATAGCCATGCCAAAGCTGGGATGGTCCACGTAGGCGTCACCGCAGATGTAGACAAAGTCGCACTGGTCCCAGCCGCGCGCATCCATGTCGGCGCGGCTGACAGGGAGGAACTTATCGCGGCTCGGACGCCAGGGGCGGACGGGCGCAGCCGGGGTATGCGCGGGGCGTGAGCCCTGGGCCTTGCCACCGCGCTTTTGCTGCTGGCCGCGCTGGGCATGCTTGCCGTGCTGGTTGTGCTGAGCGTCCTGGGGCTTTTTTGCCACGATTCCTCCCGTTGTTAGTATGCTGCACGTAATTGTAACCAGTCTTTTTGGGACGGCGCTAAAAAGAATGGTGGAGTACACGAGGCGTCGGGTGTCGGCGCCGCGCCCGCCGTTTGTTTCCAGACTGTGTATCCCCGTGTCGAAGGGGCCATCTCGCGCGCACGCCATGTTGTCAATGGGTTACAGTATGAACGGCGGCTATGTCTCCGCCAACGCACGAGAGAGTCGTCAACAAGGAGGATGCACGACGATGCAGCGTGCCAAACAGATATCGGAGTCTATTGAGCTGGGCATCATCTTGGCGCTCGCCGGTGGCTTTATGGATGTGTATTCGTACATTGGGCGCGACCATGTTTTCGCAAACGCGCAGACGGGCAACATCCTGCTCGTGGGCGTGAGCATCTCGGAGGGCAACTGGGCGCTGGCGGGACGCTACTTCTTTCCCGTGGTGTCGTTTGCCGTGGGCATTATGCTTGCCGACCTGGTGCACGAGCGGTTTGGCAGTGTGATTCACTGGCGTCAGGTGACGGTGTTTTTTGAAGCCGTCATCTTGCTGGGCGTGAGCTTTATCCCGGGCGACAATTTCAACCTGCTCGCCAACTGCCTCACCTCGTTTGCCTGCGGCATGCAGGTTGAGAGCTTCCGCAAGATCCACGGTCACGGCATCGCTACGACCATGTGCATCGGCAACTTGCGCAACGCGCTGCAAAACGTGGACGATTACATCATCACCCACAGGCGCGGCTTTTTGGAAAACGGCCTGCTGTACTTTGGCGTGATCTTTACCTTTGTGTTTGGCGCCGTGTTGGGCAACTGGTGTATTGAGCGCATGGGCCTGCACGCCATCGTCGTGGCGAGCTTGCTGCTGTTTGTCGCGTTTGCCATCATGTTCATCGACCGCGAGCGCGACTTGCGCTTACGCTGGAAGGTTGCGGCCGAGGCTTGGAAAGAGGGCTGTCGAAAGTAACCGAATGCGGCAAAGGGGCTGTCCCTTTGCCGCACTATTTTTCATCATCTGTTGAAACGCTTTAACAAATTTGACGTTCTCACGTGTTTTTCGTTTCAAAAGCGTTAGGATGGGACTCATAGCGTGGGGCGTAATGGGTGCCCCGCACACGATGGGAGGCTATCAATGGCTAATCGTTTCGTTCTCAATACCATCTCTTATCATGGTTCCGGCGCCATCAAGGAGATCCCCGGCGAGCTCCAGCGTCGCGGCTACAAGAAGATTTTCGTCTGCTCCGATCCCGATCTGGTCAAGTTTGGCGTTACCGCTAAGGTGACCGACGAGCTCGACGCCGCCGGCATCGCTTGGAGCCTCTACTCCGAGATCAAGCCCAACCCCACGATCCAGAACGTCAAGGACGGCGTCGAGGCCTTCAAGGCCGCCGAGGCTGACGCTATCGTGACCATCGGTGGCGGCTCCTCCATGGACACTGCCAAGGCCATCGGCATCATCATCAACAACCCCGAGTTCGCCGATGTCCGCAGCCTCGAGGGCGTTGCTCCCACTAAGAACCACGCCGTGTTCACCATCGCCGTGCCGACGACCGCCGGTACCGCCGCCGAGGTGACCATCAACTACGTCATCACCGACCCCGAGAAGGTCCGCAAGTTCGTGTGCGTCGACACCAACGACGCCCCCGAGGTCGCCGTCGTCGACCCCGATATGATGGCTTCCATGCCCGCCGGTCTGACCGCCTCAACCGGCATGGACGCTCTGACCCACGCCATTGAGGGCTACACCACCAAGGGCGCTTGGGAGCTCTCCGACATGTTCCACTTTGAGGCTATTAAGCTGATCAGCGAGAACCTGCGTGACTCCGTCGCCGAGGCCAAGTCCGGCCAGCCCGGCTCCGGCCGCGAGGGCATGGCCCTTGGCCAGTATGTCGCCGGCATGGGCTTCTCCAATGTTGGCCTGGGTATCGACCACGCCATGGCTCACACCCTGTCCGCTCACTACGACACCCCGCACGGCGTCGCTTGCGCCATGCTGCTGCCGATTGCCATGGAGTTCAACAAGCCGGTTTGCGCCGAGCGTCTGGCCAAGGTTGCCGTCGCCATGGGTGTTGACACCACGGGCATGAGCACCGACGAGGCTGCCGACGCCGCTATCGCCGCCGTCAAGCAGCTTTCCGCCGACGTGAACATCCCGCACGTCTGCGAGGCTATGAAGGCCGACGAGATCGAGGTTCTGGCCAAGGACGCCATGGCCGACGCTTGCTTCCCGGGTAACCCGCGCGAGGCAACGCTCGACGACGTCATCGAGCTCTTCAAGAAGATCTGCCCGGCTGCTTAGCCCAGTTTGGTGGTCCCTCGCCCGTAGGCGTATGGTCTATTGACTTGCCGCCGGCCCCGGGGGGGGGAGCGGGGGGGGGGGGGGTGTGGTTGGGGGGGGAGGGGGGGGGGG
>CABUSR010000059.1 GCA_902494245.1 uncultured Collinsella sp. | reverse complement strand
TCGGTCTCGTCCAGATACGAGCGGATCATGCCGATGCCGTCGTAGTACTGCGGGTAACCGTCGTAAAAGTCCGCCTCGGGAGGATCGATGCCGGCGTCCAGATAGAACTCGTCGCTCATCTGGAAGGTGTGGCGGCCAAAGCGCTCGAAGGCACGGTCCTGGAACGGTCGGATCATGGCAATGGTCCCGCGCGCTAGCTCGGGTTTGTCGCTGTAGGACCAGCTAAAACGGTTCTGGTGTTTGGTAAAGCCGAGCGGCACGATGCCCAGGCTGGTGATTTGCTCGTGCTCCTCGCAGTAGCGCAGGGTCTTTTCCAGCTCCTCGCCGTCGTTCATGCCGGGGCACAACACGATCTGCGCGTGAATCTCTATGCCGGCGGCCATGATGGCCTCGAGCACGTCCATGCCGCGCTGGGCGTTGCGGCCCATCATGCGGCGGCGGACGTCGGGGCTCACGGCGTGGACCGATACGTTCATGGGGCTCATGTTGCGCTGGATGACGTTTTGCACGTCCTCGTCGGTGAGGTTCGTGAGCGTGACAAAGTTGCCCTGTAAAAAGCTCAGGCGATAGTCATCGTCGCGAATGTAGAGCGTGGAACGACCGCCCTTGGGGAGCATCGTCATAAAGCAGAACACGCAGGCGTTCACACAGGTGCGCATGCCATCGAAGATAGGGCCATCGAACTCAAGGCCCCAGTCCTCTCCCGGGAAGCGGTCGAGCTCGACGGAGGTGACGGTGTTGTCGCGCGGATCGAAAACCTCCAGGTCGACGGTATCATCGTTGGCCTCCCAGAGCCACACAATCATGTCGGTAAGCTTCTCGCCATTGACCGTGAGCACGCGCATGCCCGGCTCGATACCCACATCCCACGCGGGCGATTCGGGACGCACGTTCTTAACGAGCGCGCCCTCACCCGGCTCGGGGTCGCGGCTGCGCCCGTAATCGGCCACCTCGGCGGCGTATGCGGGTACGGTCTGGTCCATGATTAGCGGCAAAGCTCCTTGATGCGCTCGACGGCGCGCTCGATGTGTTCTTGCGGGGTGGAGGCTCCAGCGGTGATGCCGATGTGATGAGCGTCGGTAAACCACGCGGCCTGGAGCTCGGAAGCTTCCTCGATGTGATACGTGCGCTCGCAGGCATCGGCACAAATCTGCGCCAGGCGGCGGGTGTTGCCCGAGTTCTTGCCACCCACGACGACCATGCAATCACAGCGTTTGGCAAGTGATGCGGCTGCCTGCTGGCGCTCACTCGTGGCGGCGCAGATGGTGTTGATCACACGCAGCTCCTGCACGCGCGGGGTGATAGCGGCCACGACCTCGGCGAGGTTCTGCGCGGTCTGGGTGGTCTGCACAACCAGACCCACCTTGCCCTTGAGCGATAGGGCATCGGCGTCGGCGGCACAGCTCACGACCTGCGCGTCATTGCCGGCGTGGCCCAGAATACCCTCGACCTCTGGGTGGCCCGGCTCGCCCACGACGATCACGCGGTAGCCTTCGCGCACCAGGCGCTCGGCCGCCACATGGACCTTCTTCACGTAGGGGCAGGTGGCGTCGACCACGGTAAGGTCGCGCTTGCGGGCAGCATCGATCACCTGCGGCACCACGCCGTGGGCGCGGATAATCACGGTGCCGGTTGCGGCGTCATCCAGGGTTTCGGCCAAGCCAACGCCCGCCTGAGCGAGCTCGCGTACCACGATGGGGTTATGGATAAGCGGACCCAAGGTATGAACCTGAGTGCACTCCCCTGCCTGCGGCGCGGCGGCCAGCGCCATATCGAGCGCACGCTGTACGCCATAGCAAGTGCCGGCGTGGGCGGCGATCTCGATGGAAGGCGCGGTGGCCTGGTCGGACGCAGTCGCGGCAGTGTTCGTCACGTTCTCGCTCATGGCTAGAACCTGCCCGGATGCTCGGCGCATAGCTCGTCTCGCATGGCGTAGACGCGGCTCATGGCCTCGGACTCAAACCATTCCAGGCGCTCCGTGCGCTTAAGCCCGGCCGGTGCGTCGGAAAGCGAGACGGCCTTGCCGGCGCGGATCCAGCACTTCTTAGGGCGCATGATCTTTTTGCCCGCGGGCGTGATGTCGGACCAGCCGCAGATGGCGAGCGGGTTCACGGGTGCCTTGCCCATCTGAGCGATGAGCGCAAAACCGCCGTGGACCTCGGGCTTGATCTCGCGCGAGCGGATGCGCGTACCCTCGGGGAAGATCAGAACGTCCTCGCCGCGCTGCAGCGCATGCTGGGCGGCGCGCAGGCACTTCATATCTGCAGTACCACGCTCCACGGGGATGCCGCCTACGCGGCTAAAGGCCCAGCGCACAATCTTGCTCTTGGCGAACTCGGACTTAAAGATGGGACGAATGCGGCGCCCCCCAAAGAACAGCGCCGTCTCCACGGCCAAGAGCTCGGCCATCGAGGTGTGGTTGCAGATGACTACGCTTCCGCGGCCGTCCTGGCGCTCAAACAGCAGATCGGCATCCTCTACCTTCCAGCGCCACATGAGCTTGGAGAAAGCCCAAAGGATTGCCATGACCACGAAGACGGTGCCGCGGATGAGCGCGGGAAACTCGGCATACGGGGCGTTGTAATAGTCCTCGGGCGTCTGTTTAAACAGGCGCATGGGCTACCTCCTTTGGTTGATGAGGTCCTCGATAATGCGGACGACCTCGTCGATGGTGTGGGCGGTGGAGTCGACGTGCACGGCGTCCTCGGCGGGCACGAGCGGGGCGACCTCGCGGCTGCTGTCGAGCTTGTCGCGCTGCTTAAGGGCGTCGAGCGTCTCGTCGACCTCGGTCTCGAGCTGCTCGGTGGTGAGCGGCTGCGCATCGTTTTGGTGGCGCTGCAGCACGCGGCGACGGGCGCGCTCGCGCGGGTCGGCAGTCAGGAAGATTTTTACCTGAGCGTTGGGGAACACGACGGTTCCGATGTCGCGACCCTCGGCGACGATATCGCGGTCCTCGGCGGCGCGGCGCTGGTGGATGAGCATGGCTGCGCGCACCCCCGGATAGGCCGAGACCTTGGACACGTTGGCGTCGACCTGCGGGGTGCGGATGGCGGCCGAAGCGTCCTGGCCGTCAATGGTCAGGCGCGTGTCCTCACCGGTGCCGTTGGTAAAGCGGATTTTGATCTGCTCGGCGAGGGCGTCGATGGCCGCCTCGTCGTCCAGATCGATGCCGCGGTCGAGCGCGGCGAAGGTGACGGCGCGATACATGGCGCCCGTGTCGAGCTTGTTAAAGCCCAGCTGGCGGGCGATCTCCTTGGCGATGGTGGACTTGCCGGAACCGGCGGGGCCGTCGATGGCGACGATCATGCAATGCTTCCTTTCGATGGTTGACGTGCTGGTATGGTTCGCGGGCGTTGGGGCGCGGCTTGTTGCCTAGCCCGTGTAGCGCTCGCGATAGGTGTTGCGCTTGGGTGCGGAGCCGTGGCTGCCGTGGTGACGCGTGCGGCTGGCAGGCGTGTCTTGAGGCTTGCTGCCGTTGCGCTTGGCGCTCGCCTGCTTGGGCGGTATACCGCCGTCCTTGAGAATCTGCACCTCGCGGTCGGTGAGCTCGCGCCACGAGCCCTTGGCCACGTCCTTGAGCTCCAGGCCGGCAAAGTTGCAGCGATGCAGACGGATTACCGGATGGTGAATCTTGCCCAGCATGCGCTTGACCTGGTTCTTGCGACCCTCGCGGATGATGACCTCCACGGCACTGGTGCCGGGCTTGACGCCCTGCGGTGCCACGGCTTCGGCCTCGCGTGCGGTTATGACGCGGCAGATCGCCGGCTGGCATAGGCCGTCGTCGAGCTCGATGCCACGACGCAGCGGGGTGAGATCGCGTTCGGTCAGCTGCCCGTCAACGAGTGCCTGGTAGGTCTTATAGACATGCTTGCTGGGGTGCAGCAGGTCCTGCGACAGGTCGCCGTCGGTGGTAAAGAGCAAAAGGCCCGTGGTGTCGCGGTCCAGACGACCCACCGGGAAGAGCCCCGGAAAGCGGTCGCGCGGGACCAGATCGGCCACGCAAGGGCGTTCCTGCGGATCGCTCATGGTGGTGAGGTAGCCGGTCGGCTTGTAGAGCATCAGGTACACGGCGCCCTGGTTGAGCTTGACGGGTATGCCGTCGACCTCGATATGGTCGCGGTCGACATCGACCTTGGTGCCCAGCTCGGTCGCGACCAGCCCGTTGACGGTCACGCGGCCGGCGGTCATCAGGTCCTCCGAGCCGCGGCGGCTCGCCACGCCCGCGCGAGCCAAAAAGCGCTGCAGGCGCATGGTGTGCGGATAGACGGACTGGGCGTCGGTTGCGGGTACTACGTTGCCCATGGCACGCGTCTCCCCTACTTCGTTAGTCCTCGTCATGCAAATCCTCCGAGGTCTCGTCGACGACCAAGTTCTCCAAGTCCTCGACTGCCTCAACATCTTCAACATCGGTATCGATCAGCTCGCGCTCTTCGTCCAGGTCCTCGGCCTGCTCCTCGAGCGTGGACTGAATACTGCGGCCGCTCAGGCGCTCACGGATAAACTGACGCGACTGCTCATCGGGGGCAAACTGCTCCAGATCGGGCAGATCGCGGGTTGAGCGCAGGCCGAATTTTTCCAAGAAGGCGTTGGTCGTGCCATAGATGATGGCCTGACCGCGCTGGGGGTCGCGGCCGAGCTCGCGCACCAGACCCTTGTCCACGAGCGACGCGATGACGCCCTCTGAGTTGACGCCGCGGATGCCCTTGACCACCTCGCGCGTTACGGGCTGGTGGTATGCGATGACGGCCAGGGTTTCGAGCGCCGCCTGCGACAGCTTTTGCGTGTCCCAGCTCAGCACGTAGGCCTCGACTACGTCGTGGTAGGCGGGGTGCGTAAACAGGCGCCAGCCGCCGGCGACCTCGCGCAGCTGAAAGCCGCGGTTGGCCTCCTCGTACTCAACCTTGAGCTCGGCGAGCAGTGACGCGCACTCGCCCGGGGCGATATCCAGCGCACCTGCCAGCGCGGGTGCGCTCACGGGGTCGCTCGACACCAGCAACAGTGCCTCGAGGGCGCCTTTGAGGCTGTTTGCCTCCAGCGTGGAAAGGGTTGACATGGTTGCCGCTCCTATTCGGTGAGCTCGGGGCCCTCGCCGGGCACGTAGGCCTCGGCGCCCTCGACGCGGTTGATGCGGATGGTTCCAAAAATCTCGTCCTGGCTCAGCGTGAGCGAGCCGCGCTTGGCGAGCTCGAGCATGGCCAGGAAGGTGACGACGAGCTGCTCGGTTGTGGCGTCGCCGTCCAGTAGCTCGCGGAAGGTGCAGGTTTGGTGCGCCATGGTAAAGCGGTCAACTGAGGCCACGGTCAGGTCGAGCGGCACGCGATGCGGCGCCACATGCTCGGCTTCCAGCAGGAAGGTCTGTCGCTTACCGTCCAGGTCGGCGCAGATGACGGCGAGACCGCGCAGGGTAATGCCGGCCAGATAGTCGGGCATGAGCCCCAAGAACTCGGGGTCGGGGCCGGCTACACGCGGGTGCATGCGGCTTTCGGCCTGCATGCGGGCACCGAGGGCCGCAGCCGCGCCCTTAAACTGCTTGTAGGCAATCAGACGCTGGATCAGGACCTCGCGCAAGGCGTCGCCGTCAAGCGTGCTGAGCTCCTCGAGGTCTTCGTCGAACTCGCCATCGTCGTCATCGACATTGCGCGGGGCCTCCTGCGGCACAAGAGAGGCAGCCTTGATGTCCAAAAGGGTTGCTGCGACCAGCAAAAAGTCACTTGCCACATCTAGGTCCAGCGCCTCGATGCGCTCGGCCTCGGCAAGGTACTGCTCGGCCACCTCGCTGATAGAGATGGCGCCGATATCAACTTTTTGGCGGGTTACCAGCTGCAGCAGCAGGTCGAACGGTCCGCTGTAGACCTGCGTCGACACGCGATACGACATCTTCGACCTCCTTTGACGGCGCCTTCGCGGCGCGGTTTGGGTGCATGTTGCGACCGTTTTGCACGGTCGACCTGTTAGTTTACCTTAGATTCCGGCGATTGCGAAGTTGAGCAGCTGCTCAGCAAGCGGATACACGGTAACGTCGAAATAGCGGCCGATCACGTCGATGCCGGTCCACATGGGCAGCAGATACAGCACGATGATAAGGATCGGCATGGCGTATTGCTGCAGACGGTAGTAGTTGGCGAGCGCCTTACCTTTGAGGAACGGCACGATGATCGACGAGCCGTCGAGCGGCGGAATCGGAATAAGGTTAAAGAATGCGAGCGACAGGTTAACCACGATAAACGTGGCGCCAAAGTTCATGATTTGCGACGCTACGGCAAAGGATATGCTGGCATAGAGATTGCCATAGGCAAGGTGCATGAGCACTGCGGCCAGGCACGCGAGGGCGATGTTCGATGCGGGGCCGGCCACGCTCACCAGGACCTCGTCGCGCTTGGGGTGCTTGAGGTTGTTGAGGTAGACGGGAACGGGCTTGGCGAAGGCGAACACCGGGCCTCCGGCGGCGAGCATCAGCAGCGGCAGGAGGATGGTGCCAAACGGGTCGATATGGTTGAGCGGGTTGAGCGAGACGCGTCCACGCGAGCGAGCCGTTTTGTCGCCGAGTGCCCAGGCCGCGGCGGCGTGCGCGCTCTCGTGGATCACGATGCCCAGGATGACGGCGACCGCGCTGGCGAGCAGGTTCATGAAGTAGCTGCTGGACATAACGATCCCCTAGCGGACGCGGCGCGAGGCGCGCGTGAGCAGGTAATCGGCCACAAATAGAATCACGGCCACGATGGCGTAATCCAGGCGGAACACGCCGCCAAAGGGAGAAGTGATGACGCCGTAGCCGGCGATGGCGCTCGGCAGTGCGCGCGAAAGCTCGACGACAAAGCCCACAATCTGCAACTTGGCGGTGAGGCCGCTAAAGCACAGCAGCACGGTCATCGCGCTCATAAAGATGCCGCAGATGCGACAAGCGATGGCGATGATGCTCATCGCCACGGCAGTGGCCTTACGAGAGTTCACGCGCGGTCTCCTCTTCGATCTGGGTGGAAAGCTCGAGCCATTCGTCCTCGAGCTTGGGTAGCTCTTGCTTAAGGCCGTTATATTCCCCCAGCGCGGCGTTGAACTTATCCTGATCGGCATAAAGCTCTTCGCTGGCCATCAATTCCATAAGCTCGTCATAGCGGGCGCGCTTTTTGTCGAGCTCCGCTTCGATCTTCTTAAGCTGGTTGCGCACGCCCTTGAGCTTTTTGTTGAGCGCGGCGCGGGCCTGGGCCTCGGCGCGCTTTTGCTCCTTGGTCTTTTTGCCCTCGGCAGGCTTGGAAGCGGTGGCGGGGGTGTCGGGCTGGGCCGCGGTGACCTTAGCGGACTTGGTCGCGGCCGGTGCACTCTCCCCTGCCGCCTCGGCGGCGGCGCGGGCTGCGAGGTCCTCGCGCTTGTAGAGGTAGTAGTCGTAGTCGCCGTCGTAGACCGTGACCTTGCCATCGCGGATGTCGATCACGCGGTTGGCAACGGCGCGTACCAGGTGCTCGTCGTGGCTGATCAGCACGATGGTTCCGGGGAAGTTCTGCAGGGCGTTCTCGAGCATGTCCACCGAGTCGATGTCTAGGTGGTTGGTGGGCTCGTCCAGGCACAGGAGCGCCTCGGGGGCCACGAGCATCTTTGCCAGGGCCAGACGCGCCTTTTCGCCGCCGGAGAGGACGCGTACCTGCTTCTCGATGGAATCGTTGTCGCTAAACAGGAAGGCACCCAGCAGGCTGCGCTGCTGCGGCACGGTCCATTTGGGCGTGACGGTGTCGATCTCTTGGAGGACGGTATTGGACTCGGTCATGCCCTCGAGCGCGTGCTGGGCGTAGTAGGCGACGCCCACGTTGGTGCCCAGGTCGCGGGTGCCGGTGGTGGGCGGCTCCAGGCCGGCGAGGATCTTCATGAGCGTGGACTTGCCGGCGCCGTTGGGGCCGACGAGCGCAACATGCTCGCCGCGGTAGAGCTTGAGGTCGATGTCACTGTAGATGTGCTTGTCGCCGTAGGACTTGGACACGCCCTCGAGCCCTACGACCATGTCGCCGGAGCGCGGTGGGTCGGGGAACTTAAAGTCGATGTGCTTGTGACCCTCGGGCAGGATGACAAGCTCCTTTTTGATCTGCTCGATCTTGCGGATGCGCTCCTGGGCCTGGGCGGCCTTGGTGGGCTTGTAGCGGAACTTATCGACGAAGACCTGCATGTGGGCGATGTCGCGCTCCTGGGCGGCGCGCTTGGCGCGCATTTGCTCCAGGTTGTCCTCGCGCTGCTTGAGGTAGCTGCTGTAGTTGCCGGTGTATGTGGTCACGCGACGGTTTTCGAGTGCGGCGACGTGGTCGACGCAGGCGTCCATGAAGGCGCGGTCGTGGCTGACGATGAGGACGGCGCCGTCGTAGTTGGCAATAAAGCCGCGCAACCACTGGACGCTTTCGAGGTCCAGGTGGTTGGTGGGCTCGTCCAGAAGCAGCAGGTCGGGGTGGCGCAGGAAGAGCTTGGCGAGCGCGATGCGCATCTGCCAGCCGCCCGAGAACTCGGAGCACGGGCGCTCAAAGTCGGTGACCTTAAAGCCCAGACCGGATAGGATCTTACGGGCGTTGCTCTCGAGCTCGTAGCCGCCCAGGTGCTCAAAGCGGTCCTGGACCTGGCCATACTCGTTAAGGAGAGCGTCGACGTCCTTCCCCTGTTCGGAGAGCTCGGTGATCTGGGCCTGCAGCTCGTTGGCGCGCTCGCCTATGCGGCGGATTTCCTTGGCAGCGGCCATGACCTCGGCGAGAATGGTGGTGTCCTTTTGCTCCAGGTTGGTTTCCTGCTCTAGGTAGCCCACCTGGCAGTCCTTGGCGTACTGGACCTGGCCGGCGTCTGGGCTGTCGATGCCCATGATGATTTTGAGCATGGTGGTTTTGCCGGCGCCGTTGGGTCCCACGAGCGCGAAGCGCTCGCCGGGGTTGATCTGGAAGGACGCGCCGCTAAAGAGGACGCGTGCGCCGAAGCTTTTTTCGATCTTGTCGACCAGGAGGATCATGGTGCCGCCTTTGACCTTGTGTGCCTATATGAAAAAAGGCCCCAACTTGCGTTGGAGCCTCATTCAATGCTCGGGTGGAGACGAGGGGGATCGA
>CABUSR010000058.1 GCA_902494245.1 uncultured Collinsella sp. | reverse complement strand
GCCGTCCTCCGATCTCCCGGGGCCGGCCGGTCCGGCCCTCAGGGTATCGGGTTCCCACATTCATCCGCACATGTTCGGATGAATGTGGGAAGTGTTCGGATGAAGTTGATAATCAAGGGGCAACTGATCTCCGCCACAAATTACCCTTGGCATACTTGCGCGAACGATTGCTCGTGCTACACTTGCAATTGCTGTTTCAGGGCGGGGTGGAATTCCCCACTGGCGGTAAATCGGGCGGTGCCAAAGGGGTGCCGTGGCGCAGGCGAGGCGTCTGCGGCCGAGCCGATGAGTCCGCGACCCGAGCGTGTGTTGGTTCGCATGCCGGCTGAACTGGTGAGATCCCAGTACCAACGGTTAGAGTCCGGATGAAAGAGGCAGGTGATCTTATGTCTGAACAGTCGCAGCATATCCATTTTGAGAACACGAATAGGTGGAGCACCAAACAGCTCGTTACTATGGCGCTGATGTGTGCCTTGAGCGCGTTGTTTATGTATGTGCAGCTACCCATCCTTCCTTCGGCGCCGTTTTTGACGTATGACCCGTCGCTGGTGCCGGCGATGGTGTGCGGTTTTGCGTATGGTCCTGGCGCCGGCACTGCTGTTGCCGCCATGGCGATCGTCATTCATGCGCTCACCACGGGCGACTGGGTCGGCGCGCTTATGAACTTGGTTGCCACGCTGGGTTATATTCTGCCCGCGGCTATCGTCTACCAGAAGATGCACACCTATAAGGGCGCCGTGATTGGCCTGGTGTTCGGCGTCATTGCCGCTACGGCGCTGTCTATGGTCGCAAACCTTACTATTGGCGTTTGGTTCTGGTATGGCTCGGTCGATGTGATCGCCCCGCTCATGATTCCCGCTGTGCTGCCGTTCAACCTTATCAAGACCGTGCTTAACTCGGTGTTGACGCTGGCGGTGTATAAAGCAGTCTCCAACCTCATCACGCCTAAAAAGGACCAGGTCAAAGGCCGCGCATGATTGAGTGTCGGGGCGTTTCCTTTAGCTATGACGGTGCCGTGTCGGCACTCGACGGTGTTCATCTGAACATCGAGGACGGTGAGTTTTTCTGCATCCTCGGTGGCAATGGGTCGGGTAAGTCGACGTTTGCCAAGCATCTGAATGCGCTGTTGCAACCCGATGCGGGCACGGTACGCATCAACGGCATGGATGCGTCCGACCCCGAGCTGGTCTACGACATTCGTTCGACCGCGGGCATGGTATTCCAGAATCCCGACGACCAGCTGGTGGCAACGCTTGTCGAAGATGACGTTGCGTTTGGTCCCGAAAACCTTGGCGTGCCATCGGCGCAAATTGCGCAGCGCGTGCGCGAGGCGCTGAAGGGCGTGGGCCTGGTGGGCTTTGAGCGCCACGAGACCCATGCGCTTTCGGGCGGCCAAAAGCAGCGCGTGGCGCTTGCCGGCGTACTTGCCATGGAACCGCGCGTGCTCATATTGGACGAGGCCTCCTCGATGCTCGATCCGCGTGGACGCAAGGGTCTCATGAAGGCTTGCCGCGCGTTGCACGATCGCGGCATGACCATCGTGATGATTACGCACTTTATGGAAGAAGCCGCCGAGGCAGATCGCATCGCGGTGTTTCAGGCGGGACGAGTTGCCATGTTGGGCACGCCCGAGGAGATTCTGACGCGGGCAGATGAGCTCGCGGAGCTCAACCTAGATATGCCGGCGTCGTGCCGTTTGGGCATGGCGCTTCGTGCGAAGGGCGTGCCCGTTCACGCGCAGGTGCGCGAGGTGGATATGGTCGCCGAGGTTGCGCAGACTTATGCCGAGCGAAGTGGGGCAGGCACCGTGGGGCAGTCTTCCACACCCCAATCGGAAATCGTTGGCGGTACGGTTTCGGCAGACAACGAAGATAACGTACCAGAGCCCGTCATCGAACTATCCCATGTTTCGTATAGCTATTCGCTGAGTGCCCGCGAGCGTCGCCGTTGGCACAAGCGCTCGACCACTGCGGACGCATCGAGCAAACAGGCTCTCTGGGGAAACGACCCCAGCAGCCCGTGGGCACTGCGTGATGTATCGCTGACGGTGCGTCGCGGCGAGTTCCTGGGTTTGGCAGGTCATACCGGTTCGGGTAAGTCGACGCTGGTCCAGCATCTCAACGGTTTGATTCGTCCCCAGGAGGGAAGCGTTTGCGCGCTGGGGCTCGACCTATCAAACAAGAAAGACGCCGCCGCTGTTAAGGCCAAGGTCGGCGTGGTGTTTCAGTATCCCGAGCGCCAGCTATTTGCCGAAACCGTGGCGCAGGACGTGGCGTTTGGTCCGCATAACCTTGGCTTGCCGCAAGATGAAGTCGACCGTCGTGTCGAGTCATCGCTCTCGCGCGTGGGCCTCGATCTTTCCACGGTCGGCGACAAGAACCCCTTTGAGCTTTCGGGCGGTCAGCAACGGCGCGTGGCATTCGCCGGCGTGCTCGCCATGGAGCCCGAGGTCCTGGTGCTCGATGAACCCATGGCGGGGCTCGATCCGGCTGCGCGCAGGGATTTCCTTGAGCTTATCGATCGACTTCACCGCGATGGCCTGACCGTTGTCATGGTTTCGCATAGTATGGATGACCTGGCCAATTGCTGCGACCGCATTGTCGTAATGAACGAAGGCGCGGTGTTTGCCGAGGGAACCCCCGCGCAGGTGTTTGCGCATGCCGATGAGCTCAAGTCGATCGGCTTGGGCGTTCCCGCCGCCCAGCGTATGGCGCTGGCGCTTACGGAGGCGGGCGTGCCGCTGCGTCGCGGCGGGCTCTATACGGTTGAGTCGCTGGCAGACGAGTTGGTGGACCTGCTAATCGGTCGCTCGGGCGGTCCTTCTAACGTCGCGGACATTGCTAAATCCAAGACGGTCGCGCGAGAGGAGGGCTGCTAATGGAGGCGTTTTCGTTTGGCAGCTACTATCCCGGCGATAGTGCGATCCACCGCCTGGACCCGCGAACTAAGTTGCTCTTGGGCTTTGTGTTTCTGATCACGACGCTCACAGTCAGCAGCTTCCGCGGACTGGCCCCGGTCGCAATCTTCGTTGTCCTGATCTATGCCGTGTCCCGGGTGCCGGCTCGTCGCGCTCTGTCGTCGATGGCGCCGCTGCTGGCAATCGTCATCGTGGTTGCGGTGCTCAACCTGTTTTCCGACCAGAGCGGGCGCATCCTGTGGCAGCTCGGCTTTCTGCAGATAAGCGAGGGCTCGCTGCGTTCTGCCGCCTTTATGGCGTGCCGCCTGACCCTGATGATGGCCGGCATGAGCGCCATTACGCTCACCACGCCCACGCTCGACCTCACCGCGGGCTTTGAGCGTCTGCTCGCACCGTTTGCGCGCGTGGGGCTCCCTGCGCATGAGCTCGGCATGATCATGGGTATCGCGTTGCGCTTTATGCCGCAGTTCGCCACCGAGATGAAGCAGACGGCGGACGCGCAGGCAAGCCGCGGCGCGCGCGTGACGTGCGGTCCGCTCGGCGGTGTGCGCATGCTCGGCAGTGTGGCGATTCCGCTGTTCACCGGCGTGTTCCGTCATGCCGAGACGCTTTCGGCCGCCATGGATGCGCGCTGCTATCACGGCGAACAGGGACGCACGCGTCTGCATACACTTACGTTTGGCCGCGGGGATGCACTGGCCGCGGTGGTGACGGTGCTGCTGCTCGTGTGTGTCATCGTCATCAACCTTCAACTTGTTTAGGCGCGATTCGAGCGCAAGAAAGGGGTCCCTATGACCGACAACGACCGCACGGCTCAGCTTGAGCGCGCCTGTTCGTATCTCAGGCGCATTCCGGCGTGGTATCTGGCCACGACCGATGTGGCCGACGGGTATCAGCCTCGCGTGAGGCCGTTTTCATTTGCCATGGTCGATGACGGTAAGCTGTGGTTTTGCACATCGCGCGACAAGGATGTGTGGGCCGAGCTCAGCGCGAACCCCAAGTTTGAGGTTTCGGGTTGGAAACCGGGGGAGTGTTGGATTGTACTGACCGGCGAGGCCGCGCTCGAGGACGATGCGGTCGTGAGCGACAAGGTACGCCAGGCGGGTTTTAAACACATGGTGGGCATCGGCGAGGAACACGATAGCGCCAACGACGGCCGCCTTGCTTTCTTTTCGGTCCGCAACATTGCCGCGCGCTTCTGTGATATCGACGGCAGCGAGGAGCGCCTGGAGCTCTAATTTCCCAAATTGATTACCCATTCCAAAAAGACTGGTCAGGCGACAGGAGGACACATGGACGGATTGAATACGGTGTTGGAGTATCTGACGTCGGTGCCGGCATGGTATTTGGCGACGAGCGTTGACGGACAGCCTCATGTGCGTCCGTTTTCGTTTGCGCAGATCCAGGATGGCAAGCTGTGGTTTGTAACAGCGCGCACCAAAGACGTGTGGCAAGAGCTGCTACAAAATCAGCGCTTTGAGGCCACGAGTTGGTGGCCGGGCCATGGCTGGCTCATCTTGCGCGGGCGTGCCGGCTTGGATGACCGGGCCTTAGACGAAATGCGCGAAGCCGGGTGGAAGCATCTAGAGCGCCTGGGCGAGCACTATGAGGGGCCTAACGACCCCACGCTCGTCTTCTTTAGCGTCGAGGATCCCGAGGCTTTTATCTGCAATCACGACGAATGGGTGCCGGTCGAGCTCTAGCCAGCTGGCTCATCCTAACAACTTGGTTTTCGCATGGGCGGGCCCCGTATTGCCCGGCGCCGTTAGGAGCGCCGGTCAATACGGGGCCCGCTCCATTTGTCAATTCCTTCAAGCGAATGTGTCGGGAATGTTTCAATGCATGAATATGTAAACCATTTACGTGTTAATGCATCTTTTGGTGCTAAAGTTTCAACCCACTTCATAACGACCGCTGCGAAATGCGCATCGGTGCATAAATCGCAGACAAGGAGTCTGATATGTCTTTGAAGGTTGGAATCGTCGGCGCGGCTGGATATGCCGGAGCCGAGCTCATTCGCCTCGTGCTCGGTCATCCCGAGTTTGAACTTGTCGCCATTACGTCCAACGCCGATGCCGGCCAGCCGTTGTCCGCGGTGTATCCGAGCTTTGCTGGCGTGAGCGATCTGGTTTTCACCACGCATGACGCCCCCGAGCTTAAATCCTGCGGCGCCGTCTTCTTGGCCGTGCCGCATACCGCGGCCATGGCTCAGGTGCCCGCCCTGCTTGCCGCGGGAGTCTCCTGCATTGACCTCTCGGCCGACTATCGCCTGAGCGATCCGGCCACCTTTGAGGCCTGGTATGCCGCCAAGCACACGAGCCCCGAGTTGCTCAAGACCCGCGCCTTCGGTCTGCCCGAGCTGTTCTCCCAGGATTTGGAGACCGCTGCATCCGATCATGCCGACGGCAAACCCGTGCTGGTTGCCTGCGCCGGCTGCTATCCCACCGCAACGAGCCTTGCTGCCGCTCCTGCCGTGCGTGCGGGCTGGGTGGCCGAGAACGGTCCCGTGATTGTCGATGCCATCAGCGGTGTGACGGGTGCCGGCAAGTCCTGCAACGCTCGTACGCATTTTTGCAGCGCCGACGAGAATTTGGAGGCCTACGGCGTGGGCAAGCATCGCCACACGCCCGAGATTGAGCAAATCCTTGGCCTGACCGATCGCGTCGTCTTTACCCCGCACCTGGCACCGCTCAAGCGTGGTCTGCTCTCCACGGTGACGATGCCGCTCGCGCCGCAGGCCATCGACTCCTTGGCTCTTGAGGACGTTGTCGACTATTACAAGCAGTTCTATGCCGGTCGCACCTTTGTGCGCGTGCTCGATGCTGGCCAGCAGCCCAAGACGGCTTCGGTTGTCGGCACCAACGCCGCCCAGATTGGCCTCGCGCTCAATAAGCGCGCGGGCGTGCTGGTGGCGACGGGCGCCATCGACAATCTGTGCAAGGGCGCTGCGGGCCAAGCGGTCCAGTGCGCCAATATCGTCTTTGGCTTTGACGAGCGACGAGGCTTGCCCACAGTGGCGTGCCCGGTGTAGCACATTCGATTGTTAACGATTTGGTAGTCGGGCATCGAGTGGGGCGCCACTCTTAAGCTGGTCTCATGATCACGACTGGCATGGCGCACCAACCGATGTCCGTTTTTTGTTTGACATAAGGAGCCATAAAGACGATGAATACTGAGCTGTTTGATATCAAGATTCGCGCCGTCGAGGGCGGCGTTACGGCTGCGGCTGGTTTTAAGGCTGCAGGCATCCACGCTGGGTTCCGCAAGAACCCAGAGCGTCTGGATTACGCGCTTGTCGTGCCCGATAAACCCTGCCCCGGTGCCGGCGTGTTTACCACCAATCGCTTTTGTGCGGCGCCCGTGCAGGTGAGCCGTGCCAACCTGGGCGGTGCCGACAAGGGCTACGGTATCATCGCCGGCGTTTCGGTCAACTCTGGCAATGCCAACGCCGCCACGGGTGAGACCGGCCTTGCATGCGCGCGCGAGACGTGCAGCATCGCATCGCAGGTCATCGGCTGCGAGCCCCAGCAGATTCTGGTTGCCTCCACGGGTGTGATTGGCCAGATTCTGCCGATCGACACGTTTGAGACCGCCATTCCTGCTGCCTACGAGGCGCTCTCCGCCCACGGTGGCGCCGATGCCGCTCGCGCCATCATGACGACCGACACGCACTCCAAGGAGTACGCCGTGGCCTACGTCAGCGAGGCTGCGGGTCATGCGGGCAATGTCTATACGGTAGGTGGAATGTGCAAGGGCTCGGGCATGATCATGCCCAACATGGCCACCATGATCGCAGTTATCACCACCGATGCCCCCGTCGAGCCTGCGGCACTTCATACCCTGCTGCTCTCGACCGTCAAGCAGACCTTTAACAAGGTAACGGTCGATTCCGACACCTCAACCAACGACACCTGCATCATGCTTGCCTCCGGCGCCGCTGCCGCAGATGTCGAGCCTATCGTCGAGGGCTCCGATGCCTTTGACGAGTTGGCATTTGCCGTGCACGAGGTGTGCGAGAGCCTGGCGCGCAATATCGCCGCCGATGGTGAGGGCGCATCCAAGCTTGTTACGGTCAACGTTACCGGCGCCGTGAACGACGAGGAAGCCGATATCGCCGCCCGTGCCGTTGCCAACTCGCCGCTCGTTAAGACCTGCATCGCCGGCCACGACTGCAACTGGGGTCGCGTTGCTATGGCGCTTGGCAAGTGCGGCGTGAAATTTAATCAGGAAGACGTTTCCATCGACATGATGGGCATGCCCGTCTGTCGCGACGGTCTGACTGTTCCCTTTGACGAGGACGAGGCTCTACGACGTTTCGAGGCGCCCGAGATCGTGATCTCGGCCGACCTGGGCGCAGGCGACGCGGCAACGACCGTGTGGACCTGCGACCTCACGCATGAGTACATCTCCATCAACGGCGACTACCGTTCCTAGATTCCAGGCACGCTGCGCATCTTGCCGCGATTGCGGACAGCTGAGCACGGCGCGATAACGATATGAAAGACGAGGCAGATTATGAAATTCGCACGCGATTGTCGTTCGAGCGAATCCAACGAAGCAACCGCGCAGCTGCTGTTCGAAGCGCTGCCGTGGATTAAGAACTTGACCGGCAAGACGGTCGTTATCAAGTACGGCGGTGCAGCCATGGTCGACGAGCAGCTGCGTCGCGACGTGATGAGCGACATCGTCCTGCTCAAGATCATCGGCATGCGCCCCGTTATCGTGCACGGCGGCGGCAAGGCTATCAACGAGGCGCTGAGCCATTACGATATTCCCGTCGAGTTTAAGAACGGCCAGCGCGTGACCTCGCCGGCGACTATGGATATCGTGCGCGAGGTGCTGGGCGGCAAGGTTAACCAGGAGCTGGTTGCTGCCATCAACCACCACGGCAACCTGGCCGTGGGCGTGTCGGGCAGCGATGCCGGCACGCTCATCGCCGAGCCGCTCGACCCCGAGCTCGGTCGTGTGGGCAAAGTGACGCACGTCAACACCGACTATATCGAGCGCTTACTCGATAGCGAGTACATTCCCGTCATCGCTACCGTCGCGGCGGGGGAGGACGGCGGTTTCTTCAACATCAACGCCGATACCGCCGCCGGTGCCGTTGCCGCGGCGCTCCACGCGCATAAGGCGATCTTTTTGACCGATGTCGATGGCCTGTACAAGGACTTTAGCGACAAGGACTCGCTTATCTCCAACCTAACGCTCGACGAGGTTAACGAAATGCTCTACGGCGGCGAGGTCGATAAGGGCATGATTCCCAAGCTGCGTGCGGCCGTCGATGCGCTTACCGGCGGCGTATTTCGTGCCCACATCATTAACGGTACTACGCCGCATTCGCTGCTCCTGGAGCTGCTGACCGATGCCGGCGTCGGCACCGTGATCCATTCCACCGAGACGGCTTACGAGTTCGATACGCATCCGCATCCGCTTTCGACGTTTGCTGCGCGTCTGACCGAGAACCTTGACGAGGTCGAGAAGCTTCAGACGGTCTAGCTGACCCGCAGCCGCCCCATTCCTGCACCCATAGCCCCGCGCCGTCTGGCGCCCAACGAAAGGCATCCCATGTCACTTGCAGCTCAGCAATCGCTTGAATCCCATTACGTTATGCATACCTTTGGCCGCTCTCCGGTCGAGTTTGTCGAGGGTCACGGCATGAAGCTCACCGGCGACGATGGCCGTGAGTACCTCGACTTTCTTGCCGGTATCGGCGTGTGCAGCCTAGGTCATGGCGACCCGGCTGTGCTCTCGGCGCTCGAGGCACAGACCAAAAAGCTCATGCATGTCTCCAATTACTTCTACATTGAGCAGCGCGGACAGGTCGCGGCGCTGCTGTCCAAGCTTGCTAACGACGACGTAGATGGTGCGCGCGTGCTTGCCGATGCCATTGTCGCCGGCGATGAGACCACGGCAGCTGCTCTTGGTGCCCCGGCTGCGGATGAGCAGGTTTGGGAGACCTTCTTTGCCAACTCTGGCGCCGAGGCCAACGAGGGCTCGATGAAGCTCGCGCGCCTGTACGCCAAGCGTGCCGGTAATGGCGGCAACACCATCGTGTGCATGCGCGGCGGCTTCCACGGCCGTACGCTCGAGACCATTGCCGCCACCATGCAGGATTGGCTGCAGGATAGCTTCCGCCCGCTGCCGGGTGGCTTTGTGGCCTGCACGCCCAACGATGTCGATGAACTGCGTGCGATCTTTAAGCAGCTGGGCAGTGAAATTTGCGCCGTGATG
>CABUSR010000057.1 GCA_902494245.1 uncultured Collinsella sp. | reverse complement strand
GCAAATATATAAGGTCGATCGCGAGTTCCGCACGAGCCGGAGAGCACTTAATGTGCTCTCCGTGCGAGTCAGGACTGTCCGAGCAGGCGACCTTATATATTTGCCCTCCCCGGGGCTCCTCGCCCGAACCCCTCAGCTAGTTCTTCAGCGAGTTCAACGGCGCCGGGAAGCGTCCACCGCGGTGGGCAAGCACGGTGCCGGCGTTGGGGTTCACCGGCATGATGGGCGCACGGCCAAACAAGCCGCCGTACTCGACGCAGTCGCCCACGCCCTTGCCGATAGCAGGAATCACGCGGACGGCCGTGGTCTTGTTGTTGATGACGCCGATGGCCATCTCGTCGGCGATAATGCCGGCGATGGTCTCGACCGGGGTGTCACCGGGGATGGCGATCATGTCCAGGCCAACGGAGCACACGCAGGTCATGGCCTCGAGCTTCTCGAGCGAAAGCGCACCGGCCTCGACGGCGGCGATCATGCCGGCATCCTCGGACACGGGGATAAAGGCGCCGGAGAGACCGCCCACGCTGGAGCTGGCCATGACGCCGCCCTTCTTGACGGCATCGTTGAGCATGGCGAGCGCACAGGTTGTGCCGGGGCCACCGCAGGTGCCCACGCCGATGATCTCGAGGATACGGGCAACGGAGTCGCCGATGGCAGGCGTGGGAGCCAGCGACAGGTCGACAATGCCCTTCTCGACACCCAGACGATGGGCGGCCTCGCGGCTCATGAGCTCGCCGGCGCGGGTGATCTTAAAGGCGGTCTGCTTAATCTTTTCGGCGACCTCCATCATCGATGCGGAATCGGGCAGCGTCTCCAGGGCTGCGGCCATAACGCCGGGGCCCGAGACGCCAACGTTGATGACGGCGTCGGCCTCGCCACCGCCGTGGACGGCGCCCGCCATAAACGGGGAGTCCTCGACCATGTTGGCAAAGCAGACAAACTTGGAGGCGCCGACGGAATCCTGGTCGGCCGTGAGCTTGGCGGCATCGATGATGGTCTGGGCGGCCATGAGCACGGCGTCCATGTTGATGCCGGCGCGCAGGCTGGCGACGTTGACGCTGGAGCAGACGCGGCTCGTGGTGGCGAGCGCCTGGGGGATGGACTGGATGACGCGGCGGTCGGCGTCGCCGATGCCCTTCTGGACGAGTGCGGAGAAGCCGCCCAGGTAGTCGATGCCGAGGGTCTCTGCCGCGCGGTCGAGGGCATGCGCGATGGGGGTGAGATCCTCATCCTTGCAGCACGCGGCGATCTGCGCCACCGGGGTGACGGAAACGCGCTTGTTGACGATGGGGATACCGTACTCGCGCTCGAGGTTCTCGGCGGTCTCGACCAGATGCTCAGCCGTGTGCGTCACGTGGTCGTAGATCTTCGTGCACATGCGGTCGAGGTTCTCGTCACCGCAACCCATGAGCGAAACACCCATGGTGATGGTCCTGATGTCGAGGTTCTGTTCCTCAACCATGCCGCGGGTTTCCGCGATTTCTGCGGGCGTGATCGCCATCCTTGCGCTCCTATCTGCCAAAACGAGCATAGTCTTATCTATTCTAACGTGCCGCACGTGCCAAGTGGCGCATGCGGCACGTTTTGGTGCTCGGTTGTTTCCGTTGTGTTACTGCCCAAAGACCTCTTCGGCGATACGAGCGCTTTCGGCGGCGTCCTTGGCGTAGTAGTCCGCGCCGATCTGCTTGGCGTATTCGGGGGTGAGCACGGCGCCGCCTACGATGATTTTGACGCCCGGCACCTCGGCATGAAGCAGCTTGATGGTCTCCTCCATGGCGACGACCGTGGTAGTCATAAGCGCCGAGAGGCCGACGAGCTTAATGTCACGCTCCTGCACGGTCTTGAGCACCTCTTGCGGGTCGACGTCGCGGCCTAGGTCAAAGACGGTGTAGCCGTAGTTATCGAGCAGCATCTTGACGATGTTCTTGCCAATATCGTGGATGTCGCCCTTGACGGTGGCCACGCAGATCTTGCCCTTGTCGGCGATCTCGCCGGCGGGCATTAGGCGCTTGATGGTGTCGAAGCCCACGCGTGCGGCCTCGGCCGAAGCCATAAGCTGCGGCAAGAAGAACTTGCCCTGGTCAAAGAGGACGCCAACCTCGTCGAGGGCGGGGATAAAGTGATTGTTGATGAGGTCCATAGCGTCGTGGTCGGCCAGCAGGCGCTCAGTCTCGGTCGCGATCTCGCCTTTGCGGCCCGAGACGACCATTCGACGAATCGGGTCGTCGTCGCCGTCGGCGGTGCCCGCGGCAGGCGCGGCATCACTCGATGCGGCCTGAGCTGCTGCCGGGTTGGCGGCGATCTTGTACGGATCGGTCCAGCCGGCATAGCGCTCGATGTATCCGGTCGAGCCCTCGTCCTCAACGCTCAGGACGCGATAGCTGTAGACGGTATCCATAAAGCGCTTGGAACCCGGGTTCATGATGGGGGCGTCCAGGCCCGCGCCGAAGGCGGCGGCCAAAAAGACCGAGCCCAGCAGCGGGCGGGCAGGCAGGCCAAAGCTGATGTTCGACACGCCGAGCGCGCATTTGACGCCCAGACGCTCCTTGCACAGGGACATGGCGCGCAGGATCTGCTCGGCCTGGCGTTGATTGGTCGAGGCGGTCATGACCAGGCAGTCAATGAGGATGCGATCCGGTCCGATGCCGTAGCGGGCAGCCTCGGCCACGATGCGCTCGGCGATGGCGAAGCGAGCCTCGGCGGTATCGGGGATGCCGCCTTCGTCGAGCGTAAGGCCGACAACGTTGGTGCCGTAGTGGGCGACCAGCGGAAAGATCTCATCCATGATCTGCTGCTTGCCATTGACCGAGTTGATGATGGGCTTGCCGGCGTAGCGGCGCACGGCGGCCTCGACGGCCGCAGGATCGGTGGAGTCGATCTGCAGCGGCAGGAGCGTGGAACCCTGGAGCTGTTCGGTCGCCTGTTGGATAATCTTGACCTCGTCGATCTCGGGCAGGCCCACGTTGACGTCCAGGATGTCGGCGCCCTGCTCCTGCTGGCTGATGCCCTGGCTCACCACGTAGTCCAGATCGCCGTCGCGCAGGGCCTGCTGCAGGCGCTTTTTGCCGGTGGGGTTGATGCGCTCGCCGATGACGGCGATTTTGTGGCCATCGCAGGGGAGGTCCACCACGGTCTGGGCGCTCGTGACCGACATGCTGGGCTTGCGGTGGTGCGGACTGGGCGTGTGGTTATCGATAAGCGTGCGCAGCTCTGCCATGTGCGCCGGCGTGGTGCCGCAGCAGCCGCCCACGACGCTCACGCCGTCGGCGATCATGCCGGCGACGGCCTCGGCGTACTCGGGTGCCTGGATATCAAAGACGGTGTTGCCGTCGTCGTCCACATGGGGGAGTCCCGCATTGGCCTGCACCATAACGGGTTTGTCGGTAACGGTGAGCATGCGCGCGGCGAGTCCTCGGAGCTCGGCCGGTCCCTGGCTGCAGTTGATGCCCAAAACGTCGGTGCCGATGGCGTCGAGCGTGATGGCGGCGACCTCGGGGCTCGTTCCCAGGAAGGTGCGACCGTCTTCCTCAAAGGTCATGGTGGCAAAGACGGGCAGGTCGGAGTTCTCGCGGCAGGCGAGGACCGCCGCCTTGATCTCGGCCAGGTCGGTCATGGTCTCGATAATAAAGAGGTCCACACCCGCGGTGACGCCGGCGCGCACCTCCTCGGCAAAGAGGTCGTAGGCCTCGTCAAAGCTGAGGGTGCCTAAGGGACGAAGCAGCGCGCCGATGGGGCCGATATCGCCGGCGACGTAGCGGGCGCCGGCCTCGCGGGCGCAGGTGACGGCCGCGGCAAAGACGTCTGCCACGGTGGCGGCACCGTCGAGCTTGTGGGCATTGGCGCCAAAGGTGTTGGCGGTGATCACATCGCAGCCGGCCTCGACATATTGACGTTGGATATCGGTGATAACCTGGGGCTCCTCAAAGTTGAGCAGCTCGGGCAGGGCGCCCGCCTTCATGCCGGCCGCTTGCAACATGGTGCCCATGCCGCCGTCGAACAGCAGGTGTCCCGTGCCCTCGATGGCCGCACGCAGGCGATCGTCCTTAATGCGCAGGTCGTCGATCGTGCGCGTCTTGTACGTGGCACCGTTGCGACGTGCGGCATCAACGGGTGCCGCCAATGCAGTGCCGTCAGAATCATGAGTGATAAGCGGAGTAAACATCGAGGGCTCCTAATGGCTGGAATAGCAGGTGGTGTGGGCGGCGCGGAAGCGGCAGTGCTCGCGCATGCGGCAGATATTGCAGGTGGGGCGGGTCTGGGCGTCGTGGACCTCGCCGTCAAACAGACCGATCACCGCGGTCACGCTTTTGGTGGGCATGAGCAGGCTGGTGGGCGTGACGGTCAGGCCGATGAGCCGCGTGGCGTTGAGCGCATTGACGATCGAGCGCTGGGCCGAGAGCGGGCAGTCGCCGTAGCCGGGACTAAAGCGCCAGTTGCCGGCGAGCCCATGAACGGCGGCGTCCGTCTTGATCTGCTGGTCCATTTGCTCAACGGCGGCTTCCACGTAAGCGGAGCACGCGGCGTCGAGCACGGCGCCCTCCAGGGGATGTTGGGCTCCCGTGGTGCGCAGGCGACGCTCGGCGTCCATGCCGAGGGTGCATGCCATGAGCGCGGCAAAGCGGGCATCTTTGAGATGTCGATAGATATCGCGACCTCGCAGCTCAACGTTGGTGCCGACCAAGCGAATGCAAGGCTCACTTTGTTCGTCCACGCCCGTGGCATCGACGGCAAATACGCGGCGCACGCCACGGGGCTCAATGTCAAGTTCCAGACGCTCGACCACAAGCTCAATACGTCGTGACAGCTCGGGCTCAATCTGCTGGCCGCCGTAGCCTAGATACCGCAGCATCTCGGCACGGTCGACACGGGGATGGTGCGCAGCATCGACACGGTAAAGCGCCGGCGACGCAAGGTCGGCCGGCACTTCGACAGCGGTTGTATCGATGTGCGGTTTTTCCATTACCCCAGGCGCTCCATAATGGTCGCGGCGATCGCAGGACGGTTCATAGTGTACAGGTGCAGGCCGTCGGCGCCGTGCTCCTTGAGGTCGCAAAGCTGGCGGGCGGCATAATCTACACCGGCTGCCTGCAGGCTCTCGGGGTCGTTCTCGTACTTGGCGAGAATCTTGATGACGGGGGAGGGCAGCGACGCGCCGCACATAAAGACCATGCGGCTAATCTGCGACTTGCCCATAAACGGCATGATGCCCGCGGTGATGGGCACCGTGATGCCCGCTTTATCGGCAAGCTCGCGGAAGCGGTAGAAGCACTCATTATCAAAGAAGAGTTGCGTCACAAAGAAGCTTGCGCCGGCGTCCTGCTTTTGCTTGAGGTGTTCGACCGAGAGGTTGAGGTCCTCACAGGCGATGTGACCTTCGGGGTAGGCTGCGGCGCCCACACAAAAGCCGGCGTCGACGAGCTCGGGGATGAGGTCGCGGGCGTAGGCGTAGTCGGAGGCGGGCTTGTCGTCCTCGGTCGCGCCAGCGGGAAGATCACCACGCAGGGCCAGGATGTTTTCCACGCCGGCGGTGCGATACTCGTCGATCTTGGCGGCGATATCGGCGTGCGACCGGCCCACGCAGGTAAGGTGTGCCACCGAGGGTGTATCGAATTCGCTCGTAATCATATGCGCGATGGGGGCGGTGGTGGCGCCGTTGCCCGAGCCGCCAGCCGAGCAGGTGACCGAGACAAAGCTCGGCGAAAGCTTGCACAGATTGCCTGCCACCTCGCGAGCCGTGTCGAGGGTAAGCTCGCCCTTGGGCGGGAACATCTCAAACGAAACGGGTGCGGTGCCCTGGGATGCTGCCTGCTTAAAAACCTCGTCGACGCGCATATCGTGCTCCTCTAGATACGTAATAGTGTGATGTGTTGTAAGGATTCTACAGCACCACTGTGTCACGGTGGAGTTTCACTCGCTATTTGGGGATACCAATAGAAAATGCTTTGCTATCGGCATTTCCTATAACAGGGCGGTCAATCTAGGATGGGGCTATAAAGACTGGTATCTGATGTGAAATACCAGTTAATAGAGCCCCATCCCAAATTGACTACCCTTAAACCATGGGGAAAGGTCTGCAATTTATACAGTTGATTGGCTGTTGAGGGTGGCAACGCCGCCGCGATGCGGTAACCTCATTGATTGGTTTCGCGACAGCAACATAACGGTAATGTTGCGGAAACACGGCGAGTCTAAGCTATGACTCGTTCGTTAGTAATCAACACCGCTTCTCACGCGGTGCCGATACGAAGGGAGTTCCGTATGGCCGAACTTACTGACCGCTTCGGGACCATGGTGTTCTCTGAGGAAGTCATGAAGGACTACCTCCCCAAGGACATTTGGAAGCGCCTTGCTGCAACCCTCGAGGGCGGTGAGCCGCTCGACCTGGATGTGGCCAACGCCGTTGCCCATGCCATGAAGGTCTGGGCCATCTCCAAGGGCGCGACGCACTACGCGCACTGGTTCCAGCCTCTTTCGGGCATTACTTCCGAGAAGCACGACAGCTTCTTGGAGCCCAACCACGACGGCACCGCCATTACCAAGTTTACGGGCAAGAACCTCATCCAGGGCGAGCCGGACGCCTCCAGCTTCCCCAACGGCGGCCTGCGTGCCACCTTCGAGGCCCGTGGCTACACCGCTTGGGATCCCACCAGCCCCGCCTTTATCAAGGACGATGTCCTGTGCATCCCCACGGCTTTCTGCTCCTACACGGGCGAGGCCCTGGACAAGAAGACCCCGCTGCTGCGCTCCATGACCGCGCTCTCGCGTGAGTCTAAGCGCGTTTTGGCGCTGTTTGGCAAGACCCCCAAGAAGGTCGTTCCTTCCGTGGGCGACGAGCAGGAGTACTTCCTGATCAAGAAGGACGCCTACCGCAAGCGCAAGGACCTGGTCATTACCGGCCGCACCCTCTTTGGCGCCGCTCCCTGCAAGGGCCAGGAGCTCGAGGAGCACTACTTTGGCGCTATCCGCCCCACCGTCTCGGCCTATATGAAGGATCTGGACGATGAGCTGTGGGCGCTTGGCATTCCCGCCAAGACCAAGCACAACGAGGTTGCTCCCTGCCAGCATGAGCTTGCCCCCGTCTATGGCGAAGTCAACGAGGCCATCGACCAGAATCTGGTCATGATGGAGAAGATGAAGCTCATCGCCTCCCGCCATGACTTGGTCTGCCTGCTGCACGAGAAGCCCTTCGAGGGCATTAACGGTTCGGGCAAGCACAACAACTGGTCGCTTGGCACCGAATCCGAGAATCTGCTCGACCCGGGCGACACCCCGCTCGACAACCTGCAGTTCATCGTCTTCCTCACCGCGGTGATCGAGGCCGTCGATAACTATCAGGAGCTTCTGCGTGCCTCCGTTGCCTCGGCCGGCAACGATCATCGTCTGGGCGCCAACGAGGCTCCTCCGGCGATTATGTCCATCTTCCTGGGCGACCAGCTTACCGAGGTCGTCGAGAAGATCATCGATGGCAAGGCTTCCGTCCATGCCACGCGCGGCGTGCTCGACCTGGGCGCCGATACCCTGCCCAAACTGATGCAGGACAACACCGACCGCAACCGCACCTCCCCGTTCGCCTTCACCGGCAACAAGTTTGAGTTCCGTGCCTGCGGCTCCGAGCAGAACGTTTCCGACTCCAACCTGGTGCTCGATGCCGCCGTGGCCAAGTCGCTCAAGTCCTTCGCCGACGCGCTTGAGGGTACGCCCGAGGATGAGTTCCAGGACGCTGCGCTCGAGTACTGCAAGAAGGTCCTGACCGACCACCAGCGCATCCTGTTCTCCGGTGACGGCTACTCCGATGAGTGGCCCGTTGAGGCCGAGAAGCGTGGTCTTGCCAACAACAAGACCACGGCCGACGCCCTGCCCGCCTTTGTTTCCGATAAGGCCATCGCACTCTTTGAGGAGACGGGTGTCCTGACCAAGGCCGAGGCTCAGTGCCGCTACGACTGCAAGCTCGAGAAGTACAACAAGCTCATGAACATCGAGGCCACCACGATGGTTCGCGAGGCGCGTCGTACCTATCGCCCGGTCATTACCGCCTATGCCACCAAGGTCGCTAAGGGCCTTGAGACTATTCGTGCCGCCGGTGCCGAGGCCGCCATGCAGTGCGAGCAGAACACGCTCAACAAGCTCTGCAACGGCATCACCACCATTAACGACTCCATCAAGGCGCTTGACGCCGTGCATCAGAAGGCTGAGGCCCTCGATGGCCAGGAGCAGGCCAACGTGTACGCGCACGAGGTCGTTCCCGCTATGGATGCGCTGCGTGCCGCCGTGGACGCCATGGAGGAGATCGTGGCAGCCGACTACTGGCCGGTCCCGACCTACGACGACATCCTGTTCTACGTGTAGGGCGTAACTGACATATCGTCACGGTATTGAGCCGGGGTCCGCATCATGCGGGCCCCGGTTTTTGTTTTTCAAGACTTTAGTCCGCTGGCCGCGCAGCGGCCAGCTTTAAACCACCCGCTACGCGGGTGGAGACAAACGGCTTTACAAAGCCACCCCTCCGACCGATATTGACGATTGTTCAGGCCGTCAAGAATTCGAGTCGAAGGGGTGGTCGCCATGGCCCAGAAGGCCTACAGCCTTTCCCACACGAAGTGGATGTGCAAGTACCACATCGTGTTCACGCCGAAGTATAGGCGCAAAGTGATCTACAACCAAATCAGGAGCGACATAGGGGAGATCCTCAGGAAGCTGTGCGAGTACAAGGGGATCGAGATAATCGAGGGGCACCTGATGCCCGACCACGTGCACGTGCTGCTGGCGATCCCGCCGAAGTACAGCGTCGCGAGCGTCATGGGCTACCTGAAGGGGAAGAGCTCGCTGATGATATTCGACAGGCACGCCAACCTCAAGTACAAGTTCGGCAACAGGAAGTTCTGGGCGGAGGGCTACTACGTGTCCACCGTCGGCCTGAACGAGGCGACGATCGCCAAGTACATCAGGGAGCAGGAGTCCCACGACATCGCGCTGGACAAGCTGAGCGTGAAGGAGTACGAGGACCCCTTCAAGAGGAGGTGATCCCGCCGGTTCGACCGGCGCGCCACGGGTCAAGATGCACTAGGCCTGGACGAAGTCCGGGCCCGCGCCTTTAGACGCGAGCCCGGGGCCCGTGGGTTATACCCTAAGAGCAAACCACCCTTTTTAAGGGTGGTTCTGATTG
>CABUSR010000056.1 GCA_902494245.1 uncultured Collinsella sp. | reverse complement strand
GGCGACGCGGTTGCCGCCGATACGACCGCCGCTGCGCGCGCAATCGCCGACCTCAAGGTACAGCCCCGTCCCGTAACGCTTGTCTACGAAGCCTCTCCCGTCATGGATATCATCCTCGGCGCCGCAAAAGAGGGCGCTTCACTCTATGCCGTCACCGACCCCGCCGGCATTACGCACCGCGTGTGGGAGGTCAAGCGCGAGGACGCCGTCGGCGCCATCCGTGCCATGCTCGACCAGGCGCCGGAGCCGGCACTGGCCGACGACCCTGCCTACGCTGCCGCACTAGTCGAGGCATCACAGCTCCTGGCCGACGATGCCCATGCTGCCGGCACCTACACGGGCAAAGAGCCGTTCAACTTTGCTGTAGCCGCACTGTTCCCCGCCGCGCAGATCGCCGGCGCCGCGCCGCAGGTTCCGACGGGTCTGCTCACGCACCAAGTCGCGCGGTTCTAGCAAGACCAGACCACGCAGCACAAAAATCGGCAGCTCAACAAACAGGGGGCGGAGATGCAGCAGGTACATGTATCTCCGCCCCTTTTGCGTCGAGAAGTTATGCCGGCGACCCGAGCCGCCACGCTCGCGTTATCCGCGCTGCGGACCTGCAGTAGCCACAAGCGGTTCAAGGCCCAGCTCGCGTGCGTAATCCTCCTGCGTAAAAATCTCAATCAGCTCAAACGTGTCGGATTCGTCGTCAAACGCAAAGTGCAGCACCGAGCAGTTGCCCGGCACACGGTCGCGCTCGTCTGCCGCCGCGCCCTTCACGTGATCCATAAACTCCTTGATAGCCGAGCCATGACTTACCGCGAGCACGCACGCATGGTCCGGACGCTGCATAAGCTCGGTCAGCGTCGCCACCATGCGCTCGCGCACCTGCATCTGGCCCTCGCCGCCAAACTGACGATAGAAATCGCGCCACGGGCGCTCGGGCATAAGCATCACGCGCTCGGCCTCAAAGTCGCCAAAGAACCACTCGCGCAGTCCGTCCAGACGCTCGTACGCCAAGCCCGGCCACAGGTTGGCGATAGTCTGCTCGGTGCGATGAAGTGTGGAGGTGTAGGCATGATCGGGCTCAATGCCGCGCGCACGCAAAAACATGCCGGCACGCGCCGCCTGGTCGCATCCCAACTGCGTAAGCGGCGAGTCACTCCAGCCCTGAATAATACGCTTAAGGTTGAATATCGTCTGTCCATGACGGACCAGATACAGATCTTTATTCATAGGGGTCCTTTCGTTCGTTACCAACCCAAGAGCGAAAACGCCCCGTCGCAATAGCCAAAATGAAGCACGGCACCGTTGTCGGGTAGTTCTCCCTCGCCAGTCACATACTCAAGAAACTCCTGGCAGGCTGAGCCGTGGGAAACCGCCAGCACGCAGTCGTGCTGCGGCCTGGCCATGATGCGGGACAGCGCCGCGACCATGCGCGACTGAAGCTGCACTTCCGACTCGCCGCCAAAGGCCACCGGATAATCGCCCCAGGGCTGCGGCGGCATCTCGCGATTTGATGTACCCTCCAGCGAGCCCAAATGCCACTCGCGCAGGTCATCGACCAGCTCTATCGAGCGGCCCTCACCAGCAATTAGCTCAGCCGTACGCCGCGCCCGGCCCAACGGGGAGGAATACACATGGTCAAAGGCCACGCCGCACGCCTCAAACGCCGCGCGCGTCGCCAGCGCCTGCTGACGCCCGCGCGCCGTAAGCGGCGAATCGTGCCAGCCCTGCAAAATGCTCTGCACATTGAGCTCAGTCTGCCCATGCCGCACCAAATACAGATCGGCCACATGCCCTCCCCTCGTACCACCACAAAGGGGACAGGAGTCTTTGTGGTGATTTTGCCGCCGGATTGCGCCGCAACGACGCACAACTACAGCAGCACGTCGGCAAGCGGACGCTTGGGTACGTGGTGCACCCGCGCCTCGTCGCGCCAATAATTGATGGAGCCGTCGGGGTTGGAATCGATCGCATCGATCACCTGTGTCTCGGCCGGAACGCCAAACGCCATGATCAGCTTGAGCTCATATTTGTCGTTATCGAGCCCCATGGCGTCGATTGCACGGAGCGTAAAGGCCTTGAACATGCAGGCCGCCACCTCGGGCGTGGCGCTGCGGGCGGCGAGCATCATCGTCTGGGCGGCAATGCCCGTGTCGACCTCGGTGATGGGCGCGGCGGGCTTACCCGGAACAGCGCGCTCGGCAAGAATCGCGATGTAGCCGGTCGGGCGCTCGCCCTCATCGGGACCCGGCCAGTCCTTGAGTGCACCGGCCCACGCGAGCTCATCAAATACGCGCGCGCAGTCCTCGGCACCGCTCACCACATGAAAGCGCAGGCGCTGAGCATTGGCACCACAGGGAGCCAGGTGCGCCAGCTCCGCCAGCTCGAGCAAAAACTCGCGCGGTACGCGCATGGACTCGTCAAATCGGCGGCACGTGCGGGCGCGGCGGACCAGCGCGTCAAACGTGTCCAGGCCAAGCTTTTCGCAACCCTGCTTTGCCATCGACTCAGCGCTTACCGGCGCCGCGGGAACTGTTTCGTTCATAGGGACCCCTCAATAAAAGCCAATTATCCTTTAGAAAATCTAACCTAATACGTAGGCAATAACGAACAGAGCCGCAATGTTCTACATCTGTTGAATATCCCACATCCAAACGGGAACAAAGATAACAATTCGGGAAGGTGAGGCTCCCATTCGCCCTTCCTGCCCCACGCGACGGCGCCCTTGGGCGATACTGGTTGCAAGAGCTACGGCTTACGCCGCACGAAAGGAGACATCATGGGCATCTTTAAGAACGATGACAAGCAATCGAGCGCGTTTGGATTTGACGAGAAAAGCATGGCAGGCAAGGCCGTCAAGGCCGTGCGCTGGATTTATGCCATCACGGGCGTCTTGGCGCTCGTCGCCGGCATCGCACTGCTGTTTGCGCCCGCCAAGTCCCTCGTCTTCCTAACAACCGTCTTGGGCTTCTACTTTGTGATCACGGCCGCGATCAGGCTGTTTACCGCTGTTTTCGAGCCGCTGCTGCCCACCGGCTGGCGCGTTACGAGCATCATCTCCAACCTGCTCATCATTCTGGGCGGCGTCATAATCCTGCGCAACCAGGCCTTCTCGACCGCGACGCTCACCACGCTTGTAGTGGTCGTCGCCGGCTTTGGCTGGATCGTCGAGGGCGTCATGTCGATTCTGGAATCCGAGCTTTCCGCCAACCGCGCCCTCGCCATCCTGAGCGGCGCACTCTCCATCATCGCGGGCATGTTCGTGTTTATCTATCCGCTGTGGTCGGCCAAGATGCTCGTCATCTTTAGCGGTGCCGCGCTGCTGGTGTTTGGCGTGACGCTGATTATTCGCGCCATTCAATTTGGCAAACTGGTGCGCTAGATGCCAAAGACGCTTTTTATTGATGCCGACGCCTGCCCGGTCACGCGCGAGTCGATTGACTGCGCGCGGAGGGCGGGCGTCGCCGTCGTTATCGCCGGCAACAGCACGCAGAACCTGGAACGCCACATTCGCCGCGACGATCCGCGCGATGCCGAGCGCGCGCGTCGGGGCTTTTGGGTCACGACGCTCGATGTGAGTGTGGGAGCCGATAGTGCCGACTTTGCCATTGTCGAGCGCCTGCAGGCTGGCGACGTGGTCGTGACACAAGACATAGGCCTGGCGAGCATGGTACTCGGACGCGATGCCGCCGCAATCGGTGTGCGCGGGCGCGTCTACGATAAGGCGACCATCGACATGCAACTGTTTATTCGCCACGAAGAAAAGAAGGTGCGCCGCGCCGGCGGACGCACTCGCGGACCGGCGGCATTTACCAGCGAAGACCGCGCCCGCTTTAAACGCAACCTCACCAATCTGCTGCGCTAACCAAGGCAGATTTTCGGGACATGCCCGGAAATCTGCCTTTTTGTTTAGAGCGGTGTGAGCGCTCAGGATCCATGGCTCAACAAAAAACGGGCTTCAAAATGCCATGCATCGCCGCATTGTGCAGGCGCCGAGCATGACTATTTTGAAGCCCGTTTTGTTAGGCCTGCTTAGAGGCCGAAGGCGGAAAGAACGAGTCCCCAACCGGCGCCAATGACGTACATCATGACCAGGAACACGGCGTTTTCGCGGGCGCTGCGGTTGGTGCGGAACAGCACCAGATAGCCCACGCCGGCGGAGATAAGCGTACCGGCGAGCATCGGTGCCAGCTGCAGCGCGCCTTCCAGGTACAGCTGCGTGATGACGACGCTGGCCGAGCAGTTGGGGATCAGGCCGACGAGTGCCGAGCCCAGGACGGCGAGCGTCTCATTGCCGCGCAGGAACTGCTCGATTGCGGACTCGCCAAAGGTCTCGAGGACGGCGACCAGAATCAGCGTCACCAGGAAAATGAATACCGACACCTGCACGGTGTGCGAGATCGCGCTGCGGATAATCGACAGAACGGGAGCGCCCTCGTGGGAGTGGCTGTGGTCGTGGTGGTGCTCGTGCTTGTCCGCGTGACCGTGATCGTGGCCATGTCCGTGTTCGTGTTCGTCCTCGTCTTCATCACAGCCGCAATGGTCGCGCTCGCACAGCTCGTGGATGTGATCGGCACTTACGCCCGCCTCGGCCACTTCGTCAATGATGTCGCCCCCGGTATGGTCGTCGTGCGCGCAGTTCACATGAGCCGGATTGGCAGCGGTCCCCAGCACGGTACGGCGAATCGCCGCATGCGCGCGGGCATTACGACGAAGGCCGCGGATAGCCGCATCCACGATAAAGCCCGTGACCAGAGCGATCAGCGCCTTCGAGGCGAGCAGCATCGCCATGGTCTGCACGGGAACTTGCTCGGCGAGTAACAGCGGCAACATCTCGTCGGAGGTCGAGAGGAACACGGCAACCAGCGTGCCCAGCGTCACGACGCGGCCAGCGTACAGCGTTGCTGCCATGGCCGAAAAGCCGCACTGCGGCACCATGCCCAGCAGCGAGCCAACCACGGGGCCCGCGGCGCCGGCGCGCTTGATAGCGCCGTTGACGCGATCGCCCGCAACGTGCTCAAGGGTTTCAAGAGCCAAATACGTCACCAACAAAAACGGCACCAACGACAGCGTGTCCTTGCCGGCGTCGAGCAGAATATCAATCAGTAAATCCATGACGGATGGAACCTTTCGTGTCTTTCGGCAGCATTGTAAAAGTCCTAGCGGTCAACTAGGGTATTGTAGTTGTCCCGGGCGCGGTGCCAATAGTTGCCCATGGTAAACTATCATCTCGCCACAACTCAGTAACCCCGAGCCGCGCAACGCGGCCCGTCCAAGGAGCAGCATATGAATGTTTCGCAAGCACTCGAATATGAACGTCAGCCGTTTATCCCCATGTTTATCTACGGCGACCACGGTGCGATGGAGTCCGAGCGCCAGAAGGGCGAGGAGGCCCTTAAGGTGCTCGAAACTGAGTACTTTACCGCCGAGGGCGACCCCGGCTTCGACTTTGCCACTGTGCGCGACCTGGCCGACCGCAACCGCGACCTGTGCGACCAGATTGGCGAGGCGCGCCTGCGCAACGTGACGCCCGCGACGCTCTCGCGCGGCCTGTCCGACGCCGACACCTGCGCCGCCATCGGCAAGATGCAAAAGCGCACCGCCGCGTCCGTTATGCGCGAGATCCGCGGTGACCGCGATGCGCTCGGCGTGGCCTATGCCCGCAAGCCCATCCAGGGCACGGTGCTGGGCATCGACATCGAGACCACCGGTCGCGCGCCCGAGCGCGGCTACATCATCAACGTGGGCTGGGAGATCATGGATCTTACCAGCGACGCCGTGCCGCATGGCGCCGAGGCACACTACTGCGGCCTGCCCGACATCTACCGCGGCGAGGATGTGCCGCTATCGAACATCCATCACATCACCTGGGACGACATCGACGGCAAAAAGCCGTTCCGCGAGAACAAGGAGCTGCAGAAGCAGCTGCTCAAGCTCATGAAGAAGTATCCCTATATGGCACATAACGCCGCCTTCGAGGACAGCTGGTTCAAAATTCATCTGGACGGTTACGCCGAGGCACGCCGCGCAGGCAAGATCATCGTCATCGACTCGCGCCAGATCTGCCGCAGCCTGGACGCCGATGTGCGCTCGCTCCCCCGCGAGTCCGCGCCCGCTGCGCTCGAGAACTGGGCGCGCCGCCGTGGCACCCTCGCCGCCGACGCCAACGAGCAGCACCTGGGCCTCGACGACACCGACCTCATGCTCCGTACCGTCCAGGCCGAGTTCAACCTCAAGAACCTGTTTGCGAAATAGCAACGCCTGCGACAAACACTGCTTGCTCACGAGCGGCCTCGCAGCGGGAAACCTCGCGGCGGGGCCGCCCTACGTTCCACAAGCAGGCCCGCTCTTCACAAATTCTGAACCCTATTTTTTAACTATTTTGGCACTTTCCTGACACGTGATTTGTACTCAGATGGCGATGCATCGATACCAAATGTGCAGCAATTGAGTATTCCTATGCTATAGCCGAGCTGCGGAAACATTTATTTAGGGCGTACCAACCCATAATCGCGTCAAGCTTTTGGACAGTATTTGGTTAGACCTCTAAAACGACTTTTCCACTCAGCGCCATCAACACGGCATTAGCTGACACGATATATACCATGAGTATCGTATTGTCACATACCACTGCAAAAGCGGTCTACCAGGCCGCGCATTCGGTGTCCGCGAAAGACATCGAGTCCTGCAGCCCTGCCGCAATTTACGGATCATGCCCCAGCGGAGCACTCCTCGACGCAGCCGCAGAATGGCTCGCCAAACATGATGTTGCCCGCGACGCAAACGATCCCCTCGAGGTAATGGTGTTTGACCGCAGGAACGCGCGCTACGCGATGAACTGTCAATGCCACGTTTCGTCAAAGCGATTCTCATGCTCGCGTTTCATAGAGCTAGAAGATGACATCTACATTGCTGGCGTTGAGCTTTGCGCACTTCAGGCCGCCACCTATCTCCCTTTTCGCGAACTAGTGGAGTACTACTTTGAGCTGTGCGGCGCTTATTCCCTAGGAACCGGCTCTTCCACCTCTTATACCGAGCGTTTCCCACTTACCTCGACCGAGAGGCTAAAGCAGTTCTTTAATTCCATTACCAGATGCGACGGTTTGGCCCTTGCCCGAAAGGCTATTCAATGTGTACGCGGCGGATGCCGCTCTCCCATGGAAACGGCTTTTGTCATGATGCTTACGCTGCCCAAAAGCGAAGGTGGACTTGGTATTAAGGGAATTGAGACCGATTACGAGGTACAGGTCACCGCTGCCGCAAAAAATCTCACGAGACGCAAAAAGTTCTTTATGGATGCATATCTGAAGAAATCTCGAACAGATATTGAATACAACGGTTTTTATCACGACGCGGAAGAAGACCGCGCCATCGACGAAGAACGCAAGAACGCACTTGCGTC
The DNA here is from genome assembly GCA_902494245.1 of uncultured Collinsella sp. Classification (GTDB taxonomy): domain Bacteria; phylum Actinomycetota; class Coriobacteriia; order Coriobacteriales; family Coriobacteriaceae; genus Collinsella. The sequence continues at coordinate 2,220 of CABUSR010000056.1, read as the reverse complement.
CATGGGGTACGGAATCATCACCGTCAGCCGTTATTCCTTTATGCATGCCAGCTCTTTCGTTAGGGTCATGGAGGCAATCCAACGAAAAGAAGGTATACGCCCCTCGCGTCTGCCAAAAGACTTTCAAATCATGCAAGAGGATCTGAGACTGTTTGTGCTCAGAAGGTTTATTGAGGAGAAGAAACGAATCCAGGAGGAGCTTCGCCAGGATTCCGAAGAGCGTCAACGAATCGATCTCGAAAAAGCAATGCTCGAAAGCATCACATTGGACGATCCGACGATTAACGAGGCTCCGGCAATCGACGACATGCAAATCGTCGAACCAGGCAGCCCATCACTCAACCAAACAAGCAGCTTCACGCCCGAGGGCAGGGTCTTCGGGGCCGGAAACTAGGCCGACTAACAAGGTGGGTACCCTAGCGACGTGCAAAATTGCGAGTATTCAGCAGGGTCGGGTGTCCATCACCCTCGAGTGGATCCAAATGTGAAGCGAAATCACTCTTGCGTGAGAACGTTAGGCAACATTTGAGGAAGAACTCATCGGTTTAACACCCTAAGATAGCTCTTGAACTACATTATTTGGCCCGCGATAGATTAACAGACCCCCTATCGTTGCAGAATACTCCAATTTTTGCACGGCGCAGGGGCACCCACCCCGGCATCGCTAATCAAAACCGCTTAGTCCGGGATCTCGTCCGCTTTTCCTCATCATTTTGTACGACGAATTACCTGAACGTTATTGACATATGAACATGCGCTCATATAATCGGAAGCAAGTTATATGAGCGCATGTTCATATGAAAGGATGTTGCAATGAGCGACCACGCTGATGAAACAAAGACTGACATCGAGGCCACCGAACCCGTGATCCCCACCACCTGCTCGCCCGAGGACCTTCCCGACGAGGAGTTGCTGTACGACTTGGCCGACCTGTTCAAGGTCTTCAGCGACACCACGCGCATCAAGATTCTCTATGCCCTCATGGGCCGCGAGCTCTGCGTGGCCGACATCGCCGAGGCGACCGCAACCTCGCAGTCGGCAGTATCGCACCAGCTGCGCACACTTAAGCAGTCGCACCTGGTCAAGTTCCGCCGCGACGGCCGCAACATCCTCTACTCGCTTGCCGACGATCATGTCTACACCATGCTTAACCAGGGCATGAGCCATATCTGCGAATAGCAACCAACCACGGTACCAACGCGACCGGCACCCAGGTCGCCAACACAGAGAAAGGAACCCACCATGAAAAAGCAGTTTAAGCTCGACGAGATCGACTGCGCCAACTGTGCGCGCGAGCTTCAGGACGAGCTGGCCAAACTCGAGGGCGTCAAATCCGTGTCCGTCAACTTTATGACCCAGAAATTGACGCTCGAGGCCGACGACGCCGAGTTCGAGGAGGTCCTCGACCGTGTCGTGGAGTTCACCGCCGACGCCGAGCCGGACTGCGAGATCATTCTCTAGCCTGCGCATACGCTGACCCGCAAGGCCGCGCTTGCCGCGGCCTTTGCTCGCGAAATTATATGAGCGAGTGTTCATACATTCAAATGGGAGGATACGAGTCATGGTAACCGCCGACCCCAAAAAGAAAAAGAAGAAGCGCAAGAAAAAAGAGTCACTCGAGCATAAGCGCAACCGCATCCTGGTAGCGCTGGGCATTTTTGCCGTGGTGTACGCCCTCGATGAGCTTGGCACCCTCGCCGCCGCATTCGGCACCCCGGGCGACATCTACGCCAGCTTTGTGCTGTTCCTCGTGCCGTTTTTGATTGCCGGCTACGACGTACTGCAAAAGGCATTCAGTAACATCCGCCGCGGCAAGGCCTTCGACGAGAGCTTCCTTATGGCAGTCGCAACCATCGGCGCGTTTGCCATGGTGCTCTTCCCCGATACCGACCCGCACATGGCCGAAGGCGCCGCCGTCATGCTGTTCTACCAGGTCGGCGAGCTGTTCCAGGCATATGCCGTGGGCAAAAGCCGAAAGTCAATCAGCGCCATGATGGACATCGCGCCCGATTACGCTAACGTCGAGCAAGCCGACGGCACACTCGAACAGGTCTTTCCCGATGACATCGCCGTCGGCACCGTGATCGTGGTCAAGCCCGGCGAGCGCGTGCCTATCGACGGCGTCATCGTCGAGGGCGAAACCCAGCTCGACACCGCCGCCCTTACCGGTGAGTCGGTCCCCCGCCCGGGCAAAACCGGAGACGATATCATCAGCGGCTG
>CABUSR010000055.1 GCA_902494245.1 uncultured Collinsella sp. | reverse complement strand
CATGGATCTACACGAGCAGGGGATGAGCTCCCGCACGTTTGTGATCGCCGCCATCGTGTGCGTGCTGCTGCAGGCAGGCCTGGCACCGCAGATCTCCATTGCGGGCGGTCGCGTCAACTTCATGATTATCCTGGTGTGCCTAAGCGTGTTCTCGGGCGACCCGACCCGTGCCGTCGTGTGCGGTTTTTGCAGCGGCTTGTTCTATGACCTGTCCGCTGCCGTGCCGGTGGGCGTTATGTCGCTCCTGCTGACCGTGGGTTCTTTTGCCCTGGTGCACAGCGCCGTCGGTCAGACGGGCGGTACCCCGAGTGCGCGCGGCGTCACTGTGGGCGCCTTTGCGCTCGTCATTAATGTGATTTACAGCATCATCTTGCTGTTTATGGGTTTGGAGACGAGCTTTGTCGTGGCGATCTTCGGCCATGCGCTGCCGTCCTCGATCCTGACGGGTCTGGTTGCCATTCCGTTTTTGATGTCCGGCGTCGTGCCGCAGTCCGGCTATGGATTCTCCGCACGTGGCGGACGCCAGACGGGTATGCGCTTTAAGCCCAAGACCCGCAAGCTCAAATAGGGGAGGCCCGTAGATGTCTTCCCAGTTGACGGTTATTATCGCTGGTATCGTGCTGGTTGTGGCCATCGTGGTCGCGCTGGTCATCATGCGTCGTGGCGATTCCCGTTTTACCTACGATACGCAGCATGGAACGGCCCCACGCGCCACCGAGGGCGAGGGCAATACCGCGGCGACCGCCTTTAAGGGCCGCTTTTCCATCCTCACCACGGGTGTGGGCGCGATGTTTGCGGCGCTCGCCGTCAAGCTGTGGGGCATGCAGATGGTCTCGTCGGACTATTACGAGAAGCAGGCTAATAGCAATCAGACTCGCACCGTTACCACTCCCGCTGTACGCGGCCGCATCCTCGACCGCAATGGCGTGGCGCTTGTCCAGAACCGTCCCTCACTTGCTGTCGTGGCCTACCGCGACCTTGCCGAGGATGAGGTTCTGGTTCGCCATCTTGCCAACGTGCTTGGAATGCCTTACGTGGCGGTCCTTCGCAATATTCAGGACAATACAGAGGGCGCTCAGAGCCTGCATACCATCGCGACGGACGTCCGTCGCTCCACGGTTGCCTATATCAAGGAACACGCCGGCGAGTTCCCGGGCGTCAAGATTGCCGAGCGTACCGAGCGCCAGTATCCATATGGCGAGACGGCATGCCATATCTTGGGCTATACCGGCACCATTACCTCCGAGCAGCTCGAGGCCCAGAATAAGAAAACCTCTGGCGATGATGATGCTTCTGCTGGCAAGATTACGTACCAGTCGGGCGATATCGTGGGCCAGGCGGGCGTTGAGAGCTACTACGAAAACCTGCTGCAGGGTATTCGTGGCGAGCAGACCGTCAAGGTCGATGCCTCGGGCAATGTGACCGGTCAGGCCGGTGCCGTGCCTGCGAAGGCCGGCTCCGACATTAAGCTCACGCTCGACCTTAAGATCCAGCAGGCCTGCGAGACGGCGCTGGCGAGCGCTATCGAGCTTGCCAAGACCACTGGCTACAGCAATGCCGGCAACGGCGCTGTGGTGTGTCTCGATCCCAACAATGGCGAGATCCTGGGCATGGCGAGCCAGCCCAAGTTCGATCCGTCCGTCTTTATCGGCGGCGTCTCAAATGACGTGTGGACCGAGCTCAATGATGACAAGGGTTCGCACCCGCTGCTCAACCGCGCCATTAGCGGACAGTACATGTCGGCCTCGACCATCAAGCCGCTCTCGGCACTGGCCGGTCTTGAGTTTGGAACCTACACGTCGGGGCAGACGACCAACTGCACGGGCTATTGGACGGGTCTGGGCAAGTCGTGGGGCAAGTACTGCTGGTTGCATTCCGGCCACGGCACCATGACGCTGCAGTCGGGTATCGCCAACTCGTGCGACCCTGTCTTCTACGACATGGGCAAGGCGTTCTTTTATGACGAGCAACATCCCGAGGGCTTGCAGGAGGTCTTTCGTCGCTGGGGCCTAGGCAAGACCTGCGGTATCGATCTGCCGAGTGAGGGCGCGGGCCGTATTCCCGATGCCGAGTGGAAAGAGTCGTACTTCACCGACGCATCTGCCGAGGACCGCAAGTGGAATGCCGGCGATATGACCAACATCGCCATCGGCCAGGGCGACATCCTGGTGACGCCCCTGCAGATGGCGTGCGCCTATATGGGTCTTGCCAACGGCGGCAAACAGTACGTGCCTCACGTGTTTTTGTCTGCCGTGTCGCGCGATGGCGACGGCGATGCCTATAAGTACAACGGCAAGGGCAAGAAGACGCGCCTGGAGGCCAAGATCAACAGCGATTCGGATTTGGCTCTTGTTCGCAACGGCATGCACGATGTGATTTACACGGCATCGACGTCCCTGGCGGCTCACTTTGGCACCCTGACGCCGCAGGTATACGGCAAGTCGGGCACGGGCGAGAAAAGCGGCGAGGACGAATATGCGTGGTTCTGCGCCTATGCACCGGCCGATGATCCCAAGTATGTCATCGCTACTGTCCTGGAGCAGGGCGGCGGCGGCTCAGATACCGCGATGCATGTCGTGCGCGACGTGCTCGGCGTGATTTATGACGAGCCCGATACCTCTTCGGCCTCGGGCGATTCTTCGGTTCGATAGGAGGTTGCGATGGATTTTTCTCCGGCGGATCTGTTCCGTTCAACCAAGACCGGCTCTCGCAGCAGCCTGGACCGCGTCAACAAGCAACTTTCGGCCTCGCGCGGCACGTTTCGCCAAAAGGTGCATATCGGTGTGCTCGTGGCTACTGTGGCGCTCGTCGCCTACGGTGCCATCATTATCTGGTCGGCTTCGCAGTTTAAGGCCGATGCTTCGTTCTCGCGCCATTTGCTGGGAATTGGTATCGGCACGGTGCTGGCGGTGCTGGTCTGGCGCTCCGACCTGCGCGGTATTTCCAATTTCTCGACGGCGTTGCTCGTCATCGACCTGATCGTGATCTTCTCGCCCAAGATTCCGGGTCTGTCCTATACGGGCGGTCTGGGCATGACGGGCTGGATCAAGATTCCCGGTATCGGCTTGACATTCCAGCCGGTTGAGCTTGCCAAGCTCATCACCATCTTCTTTATTGCTACGCTTGGCTCGCAGTATAACGGCCGCATCGATACCGTTCGCGACTACGTCAAGCTCTGCGGCATGCTGTCCATTCCGTTTTTGGCCGTCGTTGCCATGGGCGACCTGGGCTCGGGCCTGGTCGTGCTGGTTTCGGGCGCCATCGTCATTTGTATGAGCGGTGCACGCCGCGAATGGGTGCTGTCGACCTTGGCCCTGCTCGTGGGCCTGGTGGCCCTCGTCCTGGCGCTCGATTCGGTCTTTGATTCGCTGCTCGGCCACGATGTGCTCATCAAGCAGTATCAGATGAACCGTCTGACGGTCTTTATCGACCCCGATAATGCCGATTCGGACGATGCCTACAACCTGCAGCAGTCGCTTATCGCCGTTGGCTCGGGCGGCTTCTTTGGTAAGGGTTTGGGTCATGCGACGCAGTCGGCCGGCGGCTTTCTGCCTGAGTTCCACACCGACTTCGTCTTCGCCTTCCTGTCCGAGACCTTTGGCTTTTGCGGTTCTTTTTTGCTCCTGTGCCTCTACGTGCTGCTGATCTTTTCGACGATTCGCGTCGCCTTTAAGTGTGAGTCGCTGTTTTTGCGTCTTTCGTGTGTGGGCATCGTTGGCATGTGGGCGTTCCAGACCTTCGAAAACATCGGCATGTGCATCGGCGTGATGCCGATTACCGGTATTCCGCTCCCATTTATTAGCTTCGGTTCGTCTTCGATGATGATTCAGCTGCTGACGGTGGGTATCGTACAATCCATATGGCGGCATCGTTCGGGCGCCGCGTAACCGCTGGAGGGGTTTGCCATGAAAATTCCCGTAGATAAGCTGACCCGCGCTTTTAAGATGGGCGCGTCCGTTAAGAAGGATTCCGATACACCTGTGCGCGTCTCGGTCTATCTGGATTCGTCCGCCTCGCGCTTTCTGGCCGAGACGGTGCGTGACGCCTTTGTGCCGCAGACGACCTCGGGCATTGTGCGCGTCGAGCGTCTGGGGGAGGAGCGAATTGCTCCAAAGACCGATACCGATGTGGTGCTGGTGCTCTCGTGTGGTTCCGACCGCTTGGAGAGTGCCGTGCAGGAGCTCGTGATCGCCGGCGCGCCCGTGTGCGTGCTTGCCGAGTCTGCTGTGGAGGTGCCGTTTATCGAGGAGTCTACGCCCATGCTCGGCGTGGTAGCGGCAACCGATAAGACGTATCTGCTCGAGACGCTTGCCCGCTGGATTCTCGATCGCACCGACAAGGAAACGGCTTTTGCGGCGAACTTTGCCTTCATGCGCATCGCTGCGGCCAATCGTATCATCACCTCGTGCGCGCTCACCAATATGGCGACCGGTGCGCTGGTGTTTTTGCCGGGCGCCGATTATCCCGTTATGGCGCTGGCGCAGGTGGGCATGCTCTTTGAGCTCGCTGCCGTCTTTGGACGCGGCATTAAGCCTGAGCGCGGCTACGAGGTCGCGGGCGTGCTTGCCGGCGGTCTTGTGATCCGAGCGGTCACCCGCGCACTTGTCAAGCAGACGCCGCATATTGGGTTTGCCGTCAAGGCGCTCACTGCTGCCGCGGGCACCTACGGCATGGGCCGTGCGCTTGTTTCGCTCTACGAGCGCGATGTCGACTACAGCCGTGCCAACGAGGTGGTCACTGCCACGTTCTCCCGCGTTCGCGATCTGGTGACCACGGTCGCGGGCGCTACCCGTCCTATGGCGTCCTACCAGGACGCATCAGATCTCGCTGCTTAGGGGTTTTCCGTTGCGCGTTGCATACCAAGATTGTTTTCATTTAATTGAGCCGTTGCTCGCCAAGGTCGAGAAGCCGAGCCGCTATATCGATCACGAGTGGGGCACGCTTTCCAAGGCCGATGCCGACTACCGTTGCTGCCTGATCTACCCGGATGTGTACGAGGTCGGTCTGCCCAACCAGGGCATCGCCATCCTCTACAACATCCTTAACCAGGCCGAGGGCATCTCCTGCGAGCGCGGCTATGTGCCGTGGCCCGATATGGGTGACGCCATGCGCGAGGCGGGTATTCCTCTGCTGTCGCTCGAAGGTGCTGCGCCGGTCGCTTCGTTTGATATCGTCGGTCTGCATGTGCCGCACGAGATGGCGGTGACGAACTTCCTCGAGGCACTCGACCTCGCTGGCATTCCGCTGTTAGCGGCCGACCGAGGTGAAGACGACCCTATCATCATCGCCGGCGGCCCCTCGGTGTACAACCCCGAGCCGTACGCGGCCTTCTTCGATGCCATCCTCATCGGTGAGGGCGAGGAATCGCTGCTCGAGACCTGCCAGCTGCATCGCCGCCTGCGTGACGAAGGGGTCCCGCGCGCGCAGATTGTCGAGCAGCTTGCATCCATTGCCGGCAACTACGTGCCGTCGCTCTATGAGGTTCGTCACGACGAGCCCTGCTCGCCGCATGGCTACACCGTGCCGCGTGAGGGCAAGGATGCGCCGACCGTGGTCTACAAGCGCGTCGTCGAGGATTTCGGCGCCACGAATCCGCTGTCGCAGTCGTGCGTACCCTATGCGCAGCTGGTCCACGACCGCCTGTCTATCGAGATTCTGCGCGGCTGCGCCCGCGGCTGTCGTTTTTGCCAGGCCGGCATGACGTATCGCCCGGTGCGCGAGCGCTCGGCCGACCAGATCGTCTCGTCGGTGATCCAGGGTCTGGAAAAGACCGGCTATGACGAGGTGTCGCTGACCTCGCTCTCCACGACCGACCACTCCTGCATTCGCGACGTGCTCGGCAGGCTCAACCGTCGCCTGGAGGATACGGGTATTCGCGTGTCTATTCCGTCGCAGCGCCTGGATTCGTTTGGCGTGGATATGGCCGAGTCGGTCGCCGGCGAAAAGAAGGGCGGCCTGACGTTCGCGCCCGAGGCCGGCAGCCAGCGCATGCGCGACATCATTAACAAGAACGTGACCGAGGAGGACCTGGACCGTGCGGCCAAGGCGGCCTTCGAGGCCGGCTGGAACCGCATGAAGCTCTACTTTATGATGGGCCTTCCCGGCGAACGCGACGAGGACATCGTGGCCATCGCCAATCTGGCCGATCACGTGCTGGAGCTCGGTCGTTCCGTGGTGCCCAAGGCTCGTCGCGGCTCGATCTCGGTGTCCATCTCGGTTTCGGTCTTTATCCCCAAGGCTGCCACGCCGTTCCAGTGGTGCCCGCAGCTCGACTACGACGACGTCAAGCGTCGCCAGAAGCTGCTTATCACGAGCGTTCGCAACCGTGCCGTTCGCGTTCATTACCACGATGCCGAGACCTCGCTCATCGAGGCCGCGCTGTCCCGCGCCGGTCGTGACATGACGCCCGTCATCATCGACGCTTGGCGCTCGGGCTCTCGCTTTGACGCCTGGGTAGAGCATTTCTCGCTCGATAACTGGAAGGAAGCTGCTGCCAAAAACGGCATCGACCTCAATGAGCTCGTGCACCTGCCCTACGAGTTGGACTGGCGCCTGCCGTGGGAGCACGTGAGCCCCGGCTGCACGCGCGGCTTCCTCGAGCGCGAGTACCGTCGCTCGCTCGAGGGCGTCACGACTCCCGACTGCACCCGCACGTCGTGCACCGGCTGCGGGATCTGCCCCACGCTCCACGCCAAGAATGTATTGATGGGTGATCGCGCATGAGTGAGCGCCTGACCGACAACCCCACGCTCTTTAGACTTCGTGTTCGCTATGGCAAGCGCGATCACCTTAAGTACCTGGGCCATCTCGAAGTAATCCATACCATTGAGCGCATCGTGCGCCGTGCGGGACTTCCCTATGCCGTCACGCAGGGCTTCTCTCCGCACATGCGCGTGGGCTTCTCTTCGGCGCTACCGGTTGGTACGTCGTCGACCTGCGAGTGGTATGACCTGTTTATGACCGAGTTCGTGGCGCTCGACGAGGCGTTTGAGCGCCTGGCTGCGGCGTCTCCGGCCGATCTGGCGCCCATCGAGGCGGCGTACATCGACGTGCGCACGCCGGCATTGACGGCGCAGCTCACGCGCCTGTCGTATCGCATCGACTTACACCTGGATCCCGAGGCGCCCGTAAGCGCCGACGAGGTGCGTCGTGCGATCGACACGCTGCGCGCGGATCATGGCATCGACTACGCGCGCGGCAAAAAGAGCAAGCGCTTGGATTTGGATCACACGCTCGTTGGCTATGAGCTCACGGCGGGGGAGCGCCCGGACCATTTGGTTCTCATGCTCGACACCCATGCCGACAACGAGGGCTCTATGCGTCCGGAAATTTTGCTTTCTGCTGCTGATGTTTTGTTGCAGGGCTTGACCCCGGGCGTGGATGCACCTATTGTTTCCACCGGTATGCAAGACCTCGTGACCATCTGCTCCTACGATGTCGAGCGTCAGAATCAAGCATGCGAGGACGACGAGGGCCGACTCGTCAGCCCCATACCTGTGCGAACTTGTGGATTTGCTCCACATACTCGTTGACGGGGGTATTTTCGCCTGCTACTATATTCGGCTGTTGCACTAACTGATGCATGAAGGGCAAGTAAACATGTACGCAATCGTTAACACGGGCGGCAAGCAGTACAAGGTCGCCACCGACGATGTCATCACCGTCGAGAAGATCGAGGGCAATGAGGGCGACAAGGTCACCCTGCCGGTTATCTTCCTCAACGATGGTAAGAAGATCGTCACCGATCCCGACAAGCTGGCCAAGGCCAAGGTTACCGCTCAGATCGTTGAGCAGTTCAAGGGCGAGAAGCAGCTGGTCTTCAAGTTCCACAAGCGTAAGCGCTATCGTCGTCTGAAGGGTCACCGTCAGCAGCTCACCAAGCTGAAGATCGTGAAGGTCCAGGCTACGTCCCGCGCCAAGAAGGCTGTCAAGGCAGAGGCCGAGGCTGTTGCCGAGGCTCCCGTCGCCGAGTAGATTACACTCGTAACGAAAGAGTAGGTATACACAATGGCACACAAAAAAGGACTCGGTTCCTCCCGTAATGGCCGTGACTCCCGCGGTCAGCGCCTTGGCACGAAGCGCTATGCCGGCCAGACGGTAACCACGGGCACGATTCTCGTCCGTCAGCACGGCACGCACATCCACCCGGGTGAGAACGTTGGCCGTGGTAAGGACGACACGCTGTTCGCGCTGGTCGACGGTACCGTTGAGTTCCACAAGGGTATCAAGCACAGGGTCAGCGTACGCCCGCTCGCGAACGCGTAATTCACCCTTCATAGAGCACATATGTGGGAGGCACTTGAGTTTTAGGATTCAAGGGTCTCCCTCTTTTTTGTAGGAGGCGATTCTGTTGTCACAGTTCACCGATATCAGCCGCATTAACGTGTGCGGCGGCGACGGCGGAGCCGGATGCATGTCGTTTAGGCGCGAGGCATTTGTCCCCAAGGGCGGCCCCGATGGCGGCGACGGCGGTCGTGGCGGCAATGTCGTCATCCAGACCGATGCTCAGCTGTCTTCGCTGATCGATTACCGCTTTAAGCATCACTTCCGCGCCGAGCGCGGCACGCACGGGCAGGGTGCCCGTCGTAACGGTAAGAGCGGCGAGGACCTGATTCTCAAGGTCCCTATGGGTACCGTGGTGCGCGAGCTCGATCCCGAGACGCAGACCCCGATGTTCGAGATTGCCGACCTGGTGCACGACGGCGAGCGCGTCGTCGTGGCGCCCGGCGGTGCCGGCGGTCTGGGCAACACACACTTTGTGACGTCGGTGCGTCGCGCTCCGGCCTTTGCCCAGCTCGGCGAGCCTGCCGAGGAACACTGGATCGAGCTCGAGATGAAGCTTATGGCCGATGCCGCGCTTGTGGGCTTTCCCTCGGTGGGTAAGTCATCGCTCATTGCGCGCATGAGTGCCGCCCGCCCCAAGATTGCTGACTACCCGTTTACCACGCTCGTGCCGAACCTCGGCATGGTGCGTGCCGGCGAATATTCTTACGTCGTTGCTGACGTCCCCGGTCTCATCGAGGGCGCGAGCGAGGGCCGTGGCCTGGGTCACCAGTTCCTGCGCCACATTGAGCGTACGGCACTCATCATGCACGTCGTCGATATGACGGGTGGTTTTGAGGATCGCGATCCGGTCGAGGACTATCGCATCATCAACCGCGAGCTCGAGCAGTATGGCGCCGAGCTTTCGGAGCGTCCGCAGATCGTCATTGCCAACAAGTGTGATGCGCCGGGCACGGCCGACAAGATTGCCGACCTTAAGCGTGCGGCGCTCGACGATGGCCATATGTTCTTTGCCGTGTCTGCTGTTACGGGCGCCGGCCTCAACACGCTGATGCTTGCCGTGGGCGAGCAGGTGGCTAAGCTTCGCGCCGAGCTGGCGGTCTCTGATGAGCCGGTCGATCTGCGCGACGAGGAGTGGGAGCGTCGCCGCCTGCAGCGCGAGAAGCGTTTCCGCATTGTCCAGGAAGAGCCCGGTGCCTTCCGCGTGGTCGGTCGTGCCATCGAGCGCATGGTCATCCAGACCGACTGGGAAAACGAGGAAGCCGTCATTTACCTGCAGCATAAGTTTGCGCGTATGGGTGTTGACGACGCGCTCGAGAAGGCCGGTTGCCGTGCGGGCGACGAGGTCCGCATTTGCCAGCGCGCTTTTGACTTTGAGGGCGCCGAGGACTTCTCGGAGTACGAAGAGCTCGAGGATGCTGGCGAGGACGTTGCCGTCGAGGCCATTGACGTGGCCGATGCTGCGGATGAGGGCGTCGAGGTTGTCGATGCGGCGGATGCCGAGGACGATGCCGAGACCTCGGAGGGCGAGTAAGCCATGTCGCTGCGCGGTGGAATCGGTCTGCCCGAGCTTCCTCTAGAGGACGGGCAGGAGTTTAGGCTCGGCATTATGGGTGGCACCTTTGATCCCATCCATTACGGGCACCTGGTGACCGCTGAGCAGGCGCGTGAGTCCCTCGACTTGGATGCCGTGCTCTTTATGCCGGCGGGCACGCCTGCCTTTAAGCTTGACAAGCAGGT
>CABUSR010000054.1 GCA_902494245.1 uncultured Collinsella sp. | reverse complement strand
GTGGACCTGTACTGCGGTGCCGGCACCTTTACCCTGCCGCTCGCCCGCCGCTGTGATTTTGTCGCCGCCGTCGAGGCCTACGGCCCGGCCGTGCGCGACCTGCGTCGCAACCTGGAGATCAACAAGCTCGATAACGTCGACGTCATCGGCGGCGACGCGGTGCGCGAGTTCCCCGATCAGGACGCCGACGTCTTGGTGGTCGACCCGCCGCGTGCGGGCCTCGCCCCCGAGGCGATCGACCTCATCGCGAGCACGAGTGCCCGTGATGTCGCCTACGTGAGCTGCGACCCGGCGACTCTGGCCCGCGACCTCAAGCGCTTTGTCGAGGAGGGCACCTTCTCCCCCGTCAAGATCACGCCGGTCGACCTATTCCCGCAAACCTTCCACTGCGAAACCGTCGTCCACCTCAAGCGCAACTAGACAGTTTGCCCGAGACCACGCCCGATGATTTTTCTGGGACGGGGATTAAATAATCAATTTGTACCGAATGATTATTTAATCCCCGTCCCTTTTTAAACATTGGGAAATCGAGCGTGGCAAGCGCATGTCTTCGGGGTATAAGACGGCTAATTGTATGCCGCCTTACGAAAGGAACCCTCATGCCCAGCGTTGCCGTTCTCGCCGCCGATGGCTTTGAAACGATTGAATGCCTGACCATGGTCGATGTCATGCGTCGCGGCGGCGTGCGCGCCACGCTCGTCTCGATCATGCCCACGCGCGAGGTCGTAAGCTCGCTGCAGATTCCCGTAACCTGCGACGCACTCTTTGACGAGATTAACTTTGACGAGTATGACTGCGTCGTCCTACCCGGCGGTCTGCCCGGCGCCACCAACCTGCGCGCCGACCAGCGCGTCTGCGACGTAGTCTGCGAGTTCGCCGCGACCAAGCATGTTGCCGCCATCTGCGCCGCCCCGTTTATCCTGGGCGAGCTTGACCTGCTCGAGGGACGCCACGCCACGTGCTTCCCCGGCTTTGAGAAGAGCTTCCCCGAGGGCGCCTATACCGGCGACAAGGTCACGCACGACGGCAACATCATCACCGCCAGCGGCATGGCCCAGTCGCTCCCCTTTGCGCTTGAGCTGCTGCGTACGCTCGCCGGCGACAAGGCTGTCGAGAAGGTTGCAGAGGGCATTCAGCTATGATTTTGGCTTCGCAATCACCGCGCCGCATCGAGTTGATGCGCGAAGCGGGCTACGACATCCGCGTCATTCCCGCTGACATCGACGAAACTCCTTTTGATGACGAGACCCCGCTTACGCTTGTCGAGCGCTTAGCTCGCGCTAAGGCTGCCGCCGTTGCCGCCGAGCACGCCGAGCCCAATGAGCTGACCATCGCGGCCGACACCATCGTCACCTTCGATGGCAAGATTTTGGGTAAGCCGGCAAACGAGGACGAAGCCCGCACCATGCTCCACGAGCTCTCGGGGCGCACGCACCAGGTCGCAACCGGCGTCTGCATCGTTAGAGCCGGAGACGTCACAGCCCCGCACGCCGCCGAGAGCCTGTCGTTTGTCGATGTGACCGACGTGACGTTCTATGAGCTCGCCGACGAGCAGATTGAGCGCTACGTCGCCTCGGGCGAGCCCATGGACAAGGCAGGCGCCTACGGCATCCAGGGCGTCGGCGGGCGCATGCTCGTGCATGATATTTCGGGCGACTTCTACAACGTGGTGGGCCTGCCCATCGCTCGCGTCGCGCGTGCGATTCAAAAACTATCGTAATTGCATCTGCCGCTGGGTATCCCCCAGCGCCTACAATTTCGGCGTACCGTACGGATCCCGACCGGGCATAAGGCCCGGCGGAAAACCGATAGGAGTAAAACATGGATACACTGCTTGAGGCCATTGACGTTTGCGATGTCGATGGCTTTTGCTTTGGCAACTATACGGACGAGGAGGCCGGCACCGGTTGCACCGTAATCGTGGCACCCGAGGGCGCCACCGGCGGTGTTGACGTTCGCGGCGGTGCACCGGCATCGCGCGAGACCGACCTGCTGCGTCCCGAGAACACCGTGGACAAGGTCCACGCCGTCTGCCTTTCGGGTGGATCGGCCTTTGGTCTGGAGGCCGCAAGCGGCGTCGCCCGCGAGCTCGAGAGCCGCGGCATCGGCCTTCCCGTCGGCCCCACTCAGGTGCCCATCGTGTGCTCTAGCTGCATCTTCGACCTCGCGTTTGGCGACCCCACCGTACGCCCCGACATTGAGGCCGGCATCTCCGCCGTGCGCGAGGCGCTCGACAACACCCCCACCATGCTCGAGCAGGGCAATGTAGGTGCCGGCACCGGTGCCACCGTGGGCAAGCTCATGGGCCCCGCCACCTGCATGAAGGCCGGCCTAGGCGCTGCCGCCGTGGCACTCGGCCCTGTTAAGGTGGGTGCCGTGGTCTCGGTCAACGCCTGCGGCAATATCGTCGACCCCTTCACCGGTGAATGGGTCGCTGGCATGCGCGCCGCAGCCGATAGCGACCAGATCGTCGACATGGAGCTCGCAGCCTTTGCCGCCGCCGGCTCCATGCAAATGCCACTCGACCGCACCAACACCACCATCAGCTGCATCGTCACCAACGTTGAACTCACCAAGGCTCAGGCCACCAAGGTCTCCCAAATGGCCGCAGACGCCTATGCGCACGCCATTCGCCCCACGCACACTACCAACGACGGCGACACCATCTACACCCTCGCCAGCGGCAAACTGAGTGCCCAGGCAAGCGCCGCCGTTCCCTTGGACCTGTTGGGCATGCTCGCCGTAAGGGCCCTACAGACCGCCATCGTAAACGGAGCCAAAACCGCCAAAACCTCCCACGGCATCCCCGGCGCCGCAAAGTAAGCTAGCTCGTCCGGTTGCCCGGTGGGTCTTGGTTATGTTTGCTGCTCTACAGTCCTGGCTCGCATGAAGAGCACATTAAGTGCTCTTCGGCTCGTGCGGAACTCGCGACAAACATAACCAAGACCCACCGGGCAACCTACCAACCAGATCCCCTTCAGCCCAGGCCCCTGTGTACCGCGCGTCGAAGATCTTCAAATTCGACTATCTGACATAAAGCGAGACATAGCAGAGGACCCCTGGTCCTTAACTTGATACGAGTTCCGCACACAAAGGAGGCGCCAGTGGCGCCTCCGTCTTGCGCAGGACTGTTCGAAGTAGCAAGTTAAGGACCAGGGGTCCCCGTTACCCGAGCGTTTCTGCACTAGTTGAATTTGAAGATCTTTGAGGCAAGATGGTATAGGCCGAGTGTGGTTTTGTCTCCGGCTCGTCCATGCAGGTTGGTAAAGAATCCGACCACGCCGTAGCGAGCGCGACGATACATGCGCTCGTCGTACTCCTTCAGGTCCTTCCATAGCGTCTTCAAGCGCTCATCGGCACAATCTTCCTCGGAAAGCTTGGTGAGCACCGAGCAAATCGCCATCATCATGGTGAAGTAGCCCATCATATACGAACGCAGACGCGAGGACTCAACGTCCTGGTACAGGTGGAACGATTCCATCATGATGCGCGTTACGCGGAACTGCTGACCCAGGCGCTTGACCATCGTGGCCTCATTGACGCTCTGGCCCTCGCGACCGATAAAGTAGCGATAGAGGTCGATGTCGGCGTAGTACATGGTCTTGCAGCGCGGCAGCGGCACGTATGCGTAGATATTATCCACGTAGAACGTGTGTGCCGGCATAGGCAGATTGGACTCGCGCAGTACATCGGTGCGATAGCACAGGCTGTGCATGAGCAGGTTCTGATCGGGACGAAAGTGTCCGATCTGGTCCCAAGAGAAAATCTTTTTGCGTGGCAGGGCAAACTTGTAGCCAATAGCGGTATGCGTGCCCTCGTAAACCTTCTCGTACACGTAGTTCGAGATAAACAGGTCTACGCGCTGGTCGCGCTCCTCAAAGCCACGCAGGATCGACAGCATGGTCGAAAGCGCCGCACCGTCGAGCCAGTCGTCCGAGTCAACGACCTTGTAGTAGGTGCCCTGCGCCTCGCGCAGGCCCGAGAGGACGGCAATACCGTGGCCGCCATTCTCCTGGTGCACCGCGCGGATGATTCCAGGATAACGGGCCTCCCACTCATCGGCCTTGGCGGCCGTCTCGTCCTTGGAGCCGTCGTCCACCACGATAATCTCGATATCGGTGGCGTAATTGCTCCCTTCCAAGATGGAGGTGATGCAATGGTCCATGTCCTTGGCGGCGTTATATGAGGGAATACCGAATGTTATGACTTTATGCATGGCAGGCGATAATCTCATCCGAAAGATCGAGGGCGGAATTGGTCACGGCGTCCATATCGTAGTAACGGTACTCAGCCAGACGACCCACCGGGTGGAAGTTCGTCAGGTTCTGGACGCGCTCAAGGTAGCGCTCGTAGAGCTCACGGTTCTCGGGCTCCAGGATAGCGTAGTACGGCGTCTCGCCCGAGCCGGGCGTATAGGCCTTGGAGTACTCCTTCATGATGGTGGTCTTGCCGGGCAAAACCTGACCGGTCATGTTCTTGAACTCGGTGATACGCGTGTAATCCTCACTCGTGGTGTAGTTGACGGTGCCCACGGGCTGGAACTGGTCCATATCGAGCGTCTCGAACTTCATATCGAGCGTGCGGTACGGCAGCGCGCCTAGGTCGAGGTTGAACAGCTCGTCGAGTGGACCGGTGTAGACGATCTCGCCACCATAGACCTTGCCGTCGATCTTGACGGTGGTCTCGTCGATCTCGAAGAGGTCGCGGGCGTCCACGTCGCAGAACACATCAATCAGATCGTGATCGAGCATATGCTCGAACAGCGCGGTATAGCCGTCCTGCGGCATGCCCTGGAAAGGAGCCTGCGGGAAGTAGCGATCGTCATCGCCCACAAAGACGGGGACGCGGCCGGTGATCGAGGGGTCGATCTGATCGGGCGTCTGGCCCCACTGCTTCATGGTGTAATGCAAAAAGACGTTCTCGTAGACGTAATCGGCGACCTCGGCAAGATCCGGGTCGTTCTTCTTGCGCAGCTCCATGATGGGGACCTTGACGTCCTTGCCAAAGGTCTCCACGAGCTTCTGATACAGCTCCTCGCCGCGCTCATCGCCAAAGGCGAGCTTGAGGCTCGCATGGTTAAAGGGCACGGGCATAAGGGTACCGTTGATGTTGGCGAGCACCTTGTGCTGGTAGTCCGTCCACTTGGTAAAGCGCGACAGGAAATTGTGGACGCGCTCGTTAAAGGTATGGTAGATGTGCGGACCATACTCGTGGACCAGGATTCCCGCCTCGTCAGTGCAGTCGAAGGCATTGCCCGCAATGTGGCTACGGCGTTCCAAAACGGCAACACGATAGCCGATAGTTTCGGCAAGACGGCGGGCGCAAACGGCACCGGCATAACCGGCGCCGACAACGATCATGTCGTACGCACCGGCATTAAAGCCTTCAGGCAGGCCTGAGGTAATCTGCATCGATACTCCTTGTCAAAAGCCACGGGCTCGTTAGCTGGGCTTTTCTCGAACATTCTTCGAGACATATTTATCAGAGCGATTATAGCGCTAATGCGTCCTATAATGAGCTTGCCACACAAGGAAAGCTCAAGCACCGCGGCGTACATTATTGAAAGGTAAACCCGCTAGCAGCGGGTTTATTCGTGTACAGCCGGGCGCCTGGAGCTTAGCGAAACGCTTGTAAGGAGTAACATGAGCGATTTCCTAAACCGTATGAAGTCTGCCGCCAAGGCCGACCTTAAGACCATCGTCCTGCCCGAGGGCGAGGACCCGCGCACCATCGTCGCCGCCACCAAGATCATCGAGGAGGGCCTGGCAAAGATCGTCATCCTGGGCAACCCCGACGAGATCGACGTTCCCGGCGCTACCGTCATCGACCCGCGCAATGCCGAGAAGCACGAGGAGTACGCGCAGAAGTTTGCCGAGCTCCGCGCCAAGAAGGGTGTCACCATCGAGCAGGCTCGCGCCCAGGTGATGGACGCCACCTATTTTGGCACCATGATGGTCAAGATGGGCGACGCCGACGGCCTGGTCTCCGGCGCCTGCCACTCCACCGCCGACACCCTGCGCCCCGCGCTGCAGATCCTCAAGACCGCCCCGGGCACCAAGCTGGTCTCGGCCTTCTTCGTGATGTGCACCGACACCCCGCAGTTCGGTACCGACGGCACGCTGATCTTCGCCGACTGCGGCCTCAACATCAACCCGTCCTCCGACGAGCTCTCCGAGATCGCCATCGCCTCGGCCCACTCCTGGTCCACCTTCATGGGCAATGTTGAGCCGCACGTGGCCATGCTCTCCTACTCCACCATGGGCTCCGCCGGTGGCGAGGTCGCCAAGAAGGTCCAGGAGGCTGTGAAGTTCTGCAAGGAGAAGGCTCCCGAGCTCGCCATCGACGGCGACCTGCAGCTCGATGCCGCTATCGTCCCCACCGTCGCCCAGCTCAAGGCTCCCGGCTCCTCCGTCGCCGGTAAGGCCAACGTGCTCGTGTTCCCCGACCTCGAGGCCGGCAACATCGGCTACAAGCTGGTCCAGCGCTTCGCCGGCGCTGACGCCTACGGCCCCATCCTGCAGGGCATCGCCAAGCCGGTCAACGACCTGTCGCGCGGCTGCTCTGCCGACGACATCGTGGGTGTCGTGGCCATCACCGCCGTCCAGGCTCAGATGGCTGAGTAGCGGACTTATCCCCTCGGGGCCCTACAGGGTAAAGCTCTGAAAACGTCCTCGGACATGCATGAAACCCCCGCTGCGCACTTCGTGCGGCGGGGGTTTCATGCGTCCTGCGGAATATTTTCAGAGCTTTACCCTGTAGGGTCCCTGCCGCCACGTAGCAATCAGAGAATCCGGGGTGGACGGCGGCTTGGCTACGAGCTGGAGCTGAAAATCTGAATGGATGGGTGCCGTTGCTGGGAGCGCAGGCGTTGCTGATGATGATCACTTTGGAGATTGAAAGGCCGGTGGGCTTCGGCGGTTGTTGTGCCGGAAACTACATCCCAGTTTGGAGGCGGATTGTGGGATGTGGCTTCCGCTTGGGGCCTGTTTGGGAAACTTTGGGACGAAATTTTGCTTTATTGTGGGTCGCACTTTCCGCAACGTGCCTCAACCGGAAAGCGTGTCCCAGTATTTGCGCTCGAAATGGGATGGGGTTTCCGCCGTCCACCTGCTAGTAAAAAGGCCTCCGGAGCTGTTGCTCTGGAGGCCTTTCGTTTACTTGCAAATGCGCGCGTTAGTTGTTCTTGGTCAGGCGCTCGACGTCGTGGGCGATCATGTATTCCTCGTCGGTGGGGATGACCATGACCGTGACGGCGGAACCGGCAGCACTGATGACCTGTGGGCCGTTGCCCACAGCCTCGCGGTTCTTGTTGTTGTCGATGCGCACGCCCAGCCACTCAAAGCAGTCGCAGAAGGCCTTGCGGATCGACCAGTCGTTCTCGCCGATGCCGGCAGTGAAGGTAATGGTATCCACGCCCGCCATAGAAGCGATCATGGAGCCGGCCTGCTGCATAGCCTTATAGGCGAACATATCGAAGGCGAGCAGGCAGCGCTCATCTCCCTCGGAGGCGCGCGTGCGAATGTCGCGGGCGTCGTTGGAGATGCCCGAAATGGCAAGCAGACCAGACTGCTTGTTCATCATGTCGTCGACTTCCTGGTAACTGTATCCGCCCTCGCGCTGCAGGTAGCACACGGTGGCCGGGTCGATGGAACCGCAACGGGTACCCATCATCAGGCCGTCGAGCGGCGTGAGGCCCATCGTGGTATCGCGGCACACGCCGTCCTCGATGGCGGCGAGCGAAGCGCCGTTGCCCAGATGGCACGAAAGCAGACGGTGGCAGCGCGAGCCCAGGATCTCCTTGGCCATCATCCACTCATAGCGGTGGCTCGTGCCGTGGGCACCGTACTTGCGCACGTGGTACTTATCGCACACGTCCTTGGGCAGCGCGTAGGTGTAGGCGACCTCGGGCATGGTCATGTGGAACGAGGTATCGAAGACGGCGACGTTGGGCAGCTCCGGATACTTCTCGCGGCAATACTCGATTGCTGCGGCCTCGCCGTAATTGTGCAGCGGGGCGAGCGGGGCCACCTCGAGAATCTTAGCCATGACCTCGTCGTCGACGACCGCGGAATCATCGAAGTGCCAGCCACCCTGAACGATACGGTGGCCGATGCCATCGATCGTAAAGTCGGTCTTCTCGAGCTCCTCGAGCACACGCGCGATAGCCGAACGATGATCCGGGAAGGGGACCTCCTCGGTCTGCTTGGCGCCACCGTTCTCGGAGTGGCCAAAGATGCCCATGTCCGAACCGATACGTTCGCAGTTGCCCTTGGCGAAAACCTCGCGAGTATCGGTATCCAAAAGCTGATATTTGAGGCTTGAGCTGCCGGCGTTAACAACAAGTACGTTCATGAGACTCCTTTGCAGTGCAATACGGTCGACGCAGACCCCTTAAGGCGGCCGCATTTTAATAAGAAGTTATCACAACTTGATAAATAGCTATCAGGCATATCGCCCAACGAACACAAAAGAGGGGCCGAACGGCGCTCGGTCGTCCAGCCCCTCCCCTTTTGCAATTACTTGCCGTTGACGATGCGCTCGACGTCGGAGGCGATCATGAACTCCTCGTCCGTGGGGATGACGAAAATCTTGACCTTGGAATCCTTGGCAGACAGGCACCAAGCGCCGTCGCCACGCAGGGCGTTGCGGGCATGATCCATCTTGACGCCCATAAAGGCCAGACGGTCGGCCACGCCAGCGCGGACAGCCGGAGCGTGCTCGCCGATGCCGGCAGTAAAGACCAGGGTGTCCATACCGCACATAGAAGTAGCCATCTCGGCTGCCTTAGCGGCAATCTTGTAGACAAACATGTCGAAGGCGAGCTGAGCATCGGGGTCACCAGCGGCGGCGAGCTCCTCGACGTTGCGGCAGTCGTTGGTCTTGCCGCCGGTCACAGCCAAAAGGCCGGACTTCTTGTTCATCATCTCGTCGACCTCGTCGAAGGTGTAGCCACCCTCGCGCTGCAGGTAGCACACGGTAGCCGGGTCGATAGAGCCGCAGCGAGTTCCCATCATGACGCCGTCGAGCGGGGTGAGACCCATGGTGGTGTCCATGCACTTGCCGTCCTCGATGGCGCACAGGGAAGCACCGGAGCCGATATGGCACACGACGACCTTGCGAGCCTCGCCGTTGGTCATCTCGGCGACCTTCTTGGAGATGTAACGGTAGCTGGTGCCGTGGGCGCCGTACTTACGGATGTGCAGCTTGTCGCAGACGTCCTTGGGCAGGGCGTAGGTCTTGGCGACCTCGGGCATATTGAAGTGGAAAGCAGTGTCGTAGACCGTGACGTTGGGCAGGTCGGGATACTGCTCCAGGCAGTACTCGATAACGTTGGCCTCGGGGTTGTTGTGCAGCGGCGCCAGCGGAGCGACCTCGCGGATCTTGGCGAGGACGTCCTCGTCGACGAGGGAGGAATCGCCAAAGTACCAACCGCCCTGAACGATACGGTGGCCGATGCCCTCGATCTTGACGCCGTTGGCCTCGAGGTCCTTCAGGACGACCTCGATGGCGACCTTGTGGTCGGGGAACTCGATGTTCTCGGTCACCTTCTTGGAACCGTTGGCAGCGTGGGTGAAGGTACCGCCGGTAAAGCAGACGCGCTCGCAGGAGCCCTTTGCGGACACCTTGTGGGACTTGGTATCGATGACCTGATACTTAAGCGTCGAAGATCCTGCGTTGACGACCAGAACGTTCATGTGTCTCCCTACTAACAGGCGGTGTGGCGCCGCCAGGTTACATACACTTCAATAATAAACCCAAACGCCCTCGCGCTCGGGTTTATTGCGTTGATATATAAGTTATCGGTGCCCAAATACTCATGGCCTTTGACTTGTAAGACGAAAGAGCGCGGGGATATACACCAAAGAAGATATCCCGAGCGCTACAAGCAATATGACTCGAATGCCCGCGATGCTGCTCAACGCAGCATTGAACAGATAGAAAAGGATGGCACCCACCGCCACCATCTGGCTTTGGACCGAAATCAGTGAACAGCGCATCGAAGAATCGACAGCATTTTGAAAAATTGAGTATTTAATTGGAGCAAATAACGAGTAAGCGACCGTCTGCAGTACATAGTGTTAACGTCGGAATAATTTAGCCAATCAGAACCACCCTTAAAAAGGGTGGTTTGCTCTTAGGGTATAACCCACGGGCCCCGGGCTCGCGTCTAAAGGCGCGGGCCCGGACTTCGTCCAGGCCTAGTGCATCTTGACCCGTG
>CABUSR010000053.1 GCA_902494245.1 uncultured Collinsella sp. | reverse complement strand
GGCAAAACGATGTCTGTCCCAAATGAGTGAAAGCACTCATGTAAGTCTGTCCCCAATGAGCGGGGCGATGCAGCAGGCAGATAATTTTAGTTAAAACGTTTCAGTTTATTGAAGCGTTTTAGTGTGCCTTTTACAGGAATCTTACCGTTCGCCGAATAATTTCTTGCTATCATGCAAGGCGTAGGGTAAATCTCCGATCGCAAGGAGACACAAATGGTGAAAAAGTCACCGGAAAACACTACTCCCGCAATTGTGGACAACGTAGAGGCGCTTGAGGCTAAGCTCGCTCAGATGCGAGAGGCCCAGGCGCTTTTTGCTACGTACACGCAGGAGCAGGTCGACAAGATCTTCTATGAGGCCGCCATGGCCGCCAACAAGGCTCGTATCCCGTTGGCGAAGATGGCCATCGAGGAGACCGGCCGCGGCGTTCTTGAGGACAAGGTCATCAAGAACCACTACGCCGCAGAGTACATCTACAACGCTTACAAGAACACCAAGACCTGTGGTGTCCTGGAGCGCGACGAGGCTTACGGCATCACCAAGATCGCCGAGCCCATCGGCATCGTGGGCGCCGTCATCCCGACGACCAACCCCACCTCCACCGCGATCTTCAAGACGCTGATCTGCCTGAAGACCCGCAACGCCATCATCATCTCCCCGCACCCGGCTGCCGCCAAGTGCACCATCGCCGCCGCCAAGCTCGTGCTTGACGCCGCCGTCAAGGCCGGCGCCCCCGAGGGCATCATCGGCTGGGTCGATGTCCCCTCCATCGAGCTGACCAACATGGTCATGCGCGACGTCGACATCATCCTCGCCACCGGTGGCCCGGGCATGGTCAAGGCCGCCTACTCCTCGGGCAAGCCCGCCCTGGGCGTTGGCGCCGGTAACACCCCGGTCGTCATCGACGACACCGCCGACGTTCTGCTCGCAGTCAACTCCATCATCCACTCCAAGACCTTCGACAACGGCATGATCTGCGCTTCCGAGCAGTCCGTGACCGTCATCGACACCATCTACGACCAGGTCAAGGCCGAGTTCCAGAAGCGCGGCTGCTACTTCGTCAAGCAGGGTGCCGAGATGGAGGCCCTGCGTGCCGCCATGTTCAAGAACGGCGCCCTCGATCACCGCATCCCCGGCATGGCTGCCGCCAAGATCGCCGAGCTCGCCGGCATCGAGGTTCCCGTCAAGACCAAGATCCTGATCGCCGAGGTCACCTCCACCGACCCCGCCAAGGAGGAGTTCTCCCACGAGAAGCTCTCCCCAGTCCTGGCCATGTACCACGCCAAGGACTTCCAGGAGGCCGTCGACAAGGCCGAGCACCTGGTGCTCGCCGGTGGCCCGGGCCACACCGCCTCTCTGTACGTGCACCCCGCCCAGGCCGAAAAGATCAGCCTGTTCGAGCACGTCATGAAGGCCTGCCGCATCGTCATCAACACCCCGTCCTCGCACGGTGGCATCGGTGACCTGTACAACTTTGGCATGAAGCCGTCTCTGACCCTGGGCTGCGGCTCCTGGGGCGGCAACTCCGTCTCCGAGAACGTTGGGGTGAAGCACTTGATCAACGTTAAGACTGTGGCCGAGCGCCGTGAGAACATGCTGTGGTTCCGCGCTCCCGAGAAGGTCTACTTCAAGAAGGGTTCCACGCCCGTCGCCCTCGACGAGCTGGGCAACGTCATGGGCAAGAAGCGTGCCTTCATCGTCACCGACCAGTTCCTCTTCAAGAATGGCAACACCCGCGCCATCGAGGCCAAGCTCGACGAGATGGGCATCGCCCACGACTGCTTCTACGACGTCGAGCCCGATCCGTCGCTGCAGTGCGCACGTCGCGGCGCCAAGCAGATGGCTCTCTTTGAGCCGGACGTCATCATCGCCGTCGGCGGTGGCTCCGCTATGGACGCCGGCAAGATCATGTGGATGATGTACGAGCACCCCGAGTGCAAGTTTGAGGACATGGCCATGGACTTCATGGACATCCGCAAGCGTATCTTCACCTTCCCCGAGATGGGCAAGAAGGCCTACTTCGTCGCCGTCCCGACCTCTTCGGGCACCGGCTCCGAGTGCACGCCGTTCGCCATCATCACCGACAAGGAGACCGGCATCAAGTGGCCGCTCGCCGACTACGCGCTGCTCCCCAACATGGCCATCGTCGACGCCGACAACTGCATGACCGCCCCGCGCGGCCTGACCGCTGCCTCCGGCATCGACGTCATGACCCACGCCATCGAGTCCTACGTCTCCATCATGGCTTCCGACTACACCAAGGGCCTCTCCGAGCGCGCTGCCAAGCTCGTCTTCGAGAACCTGCCCTCCAGCTTCACGAACGGCGCCAAGGACCCGCATGCCCGCGAGGAGATGCACAACGCCTCTTGCATGGCCGGTATGGCCTTCGCCAACGCCTTCCTGGGCCTCAACCACTCCATGGCCCACAAGCTCGGCGCTTTCCATCACCTGCCCCACGGCCTCGCAAACGCCGTCATCCTGACCCGCGTTATGCGCTACAACGCCGCCGAGGCTCCCGTCAAGATGGGTACCTTCTCCCAGTATCCTTACCCCAACGCGCTGCACAACTACGCCGAGATGGCCAAGTACTGCGGCATCGAGGGCAAGGACGACAAGGAGGTCTTCGAGAACTTCATCACGAAGCTCGAGGAGCTCAAGGACTTCATCGGCGTCAAGAAGACCATCGCCGACTACGGTGTTGACGAGCAGTACTTCCTCGACACCCTCGACGAGATGACCGAGCAGGCATTCAACGACCAGTGCACCGGCGCTAACCCGCGCTACCCGCTCATGAGCGAGATCAAGGAGCTCTACCTGGACGCCTACTACGGCCGCGAGCCCCAGGACTACGCCGTCTGCTAGTTTTAGCACGGTTATTTGCGGCGGGGGTGCACGGGTGTACGCACGCCCCCGCCGTTGCTTCTATCGCATCGTTGAAAGGATGCAATCATGCTGCTCCCCGATTCCAAGACCGAGCTCGTCCGTCGCGGCAACAAGGTCGTTTACGACCTGGGCGACAAGATCGTCAAGGTCTTTAACGAGACCAAGCCCGTCTCCGACGTGTTCAACGAGGCTTTGAATCTTGCCCGCATCAATGAGTGCGGCATCCGCAGCCCCAAGGCTCTCGAGGTTTCCCAGCTCGAGAACGCCAACGGCTGGGCGCTCGTGACCGAGAAAGTTCCGGGCACCACCCTTGCCGAGAAGATGACTGCCGAGCCCCAGCGCTTTGGTGAGTACCTCGAGATGTTCGTCGACCTCCAGATCGAGATCCACGGCTACACCTCCCCGCTGCTCAACCGTCAGCGCGACAAGTTCGCCCGCATGATCGACAGCCTTGATCAGCTCAATGCCACCACGCGCTACAACCTTCAGGAGCGTCTGGACGGTATGACCAAGGAGTTCAAGGTCTGCCACGGCGACTTCAACCCCTCCAACGTCATTGTCGGCGACGACGGCCAGCTCTACGTGTGCGACTGGGCACATGCCACCCAGGGCTCCCCTGCTGCCGACGTTGCCACCACCTACCTGCTCTTCGCCCTCAACAGCAAGGACCAGGCCGAGGCCTACCTTGAGCTCTACTGCGACCGCGCCGACATGCCCATGCAGGTCGTGCGTCAGTGGACGAGCATCGTCGCCGCTTCCGAGCTCGCTCGTAAGCGCAACGTGAACGATGAGTTCCTTAAGAACTGGATCGACGTCGTCGATTATCAGTAATATCTGAGCGATTTATTTCGCATCGGAGGCACAAAGGAAAACCCCGCAGCTCATATGGGCTGTGGGGTTTTCCTTTTAGATATCGAGGATGCTACAAGATAAAAGGACGGCCCCGCATCTCCCCGATCTGGAGAAATGCGGGGCCGTCCCGTATATCGAACTACAAGCGAAATCGTCGATTAACGGCGGGCCGCCTTAACAAGCTCGGCAACCTTGGCGACGACCTCGTCGATCGCCACGTCCTCGCGCTCGCCCGTGGCACGGTCCTTGAGCTCAACGGTGCCATTCTTAAGGCCACGCTTGCCAAGCACCACCTGATACGGGAATCCCATAAGGTCGTTATCGGCAAACTTAAAGCCGGGACGCTCATCGCGATCGTCGACGACGACCTCGATACCCTCGGCGCACAGGCCCTCGACGATTTGGTCGCAAACGGTAGCGCACTCCTCCTTCTTGGGATCGAGCGGAATCACCGCGACCTCGTACGGAGCAACGGAGACCGGCCAGACGATACCGTGCTCGTCGTTGTGCTGCTCCACGACAGCAGCGAGCGAGCGGGACACGCCCACACCGTAGCAACCCATGATGAGCGGCTTCTCCTTGCCGTCCTCGTCCATAAAGGTGGCACCCATGGCCTCGGAATACTTGGTGCCAAGCTGGAAGACCTGAGAGACCTCGATGCCGCGGGCAGCGGAGAGCGGCTTGCCGCAGTGCGGGCAGGGGTCGCCGGCAACGACGGTTACCAGGTCGGCCCACTCGTCGACGGTAAAGTCGCGCTCGGGGCAGGCACCGGTAAAGTGATAGTCGACCTCGTTGGCGCCACAGGCCCACTGCTTGGACTCGCGCAGGCTCTCGTCGCAGACCAGACGAATGCCCTCGGGCAGGTTAACTGGTCCGATAAAGCCCTTGTGCAGACCGTTCGCCTGAAGCTCCTCGTCGGTCATCATGCGATAGCCCTTGCCAAAGACATGCTCGGCCTTGCAATCGTTGAGCTCGTGGTCGCCTGGGACAATGGCCACGACCGGCTTGCCCTCAGCATCGATGAGCGCCAGCGACTTTCGCGTACCGTTCTCGGGGAAGCCGAAGAACTTTGCAACGGCCTCGATGGTGCCCATGCCCGGAGTCTCGACCTTGGTGAGCGTACCGTCGCCAGGACCCTCGGTCACAACGACCTTGGTGCTTGCGGCCTCATCGTCGGCAGCGAAGCCGCACTCATCGCAGTAGACGAGCGAAGCCTCGCCAGCGTCGGCCAGAGCCATGTACTCGACGGAGGTGTCGCCGCCGATCTCGCCGGAGTCGGCGACAACGGGCAGGGCCTTGATGTAGCAGCGCTCGCAAATGTTGGCATAGGCCTGCTTCATCTTGTCGTACTCCTCCTGCAGGCTCTCCTGCGTAGCGGAGAAGCTGTAGGCGTCCTTCATGATGAACTCGCGACCGCGCATCAGACCAAAGCGGGGGCGGAACTCATCGCGGAACTTGTCCTGAATGTGGTACAGGTTGACGGGCAGCTGCTTATAGGAGCGCAGCTCGTTGCGCACCAGGGCCGTGACGGTCTCCTCGTGCGTGGGTCCGAGAACAAACTCGCGGCCGTGGCGGTCATCAAAGCGCACGAGCTCCTTGCCATAGGCATCGATGCGGCCGGACTCACGCCACAGCTCGGCATCGACCATAATGGGCATCATGAGCTCCTGGGCGCCGGCAGCATCCATCTCGTCGCGCACGATGTTCTCGATCTTGCGGATCGAGCGCCAAGCAAGCGGCAGGTAGGAATACAGACCGGCGGCCTCCTTGCGGATCATGCCGGCACGGAGCAGCAGGCGGTGGCTGGCGAGCTCAGCGTCCGCCGGGTCCTCTTTAAGCGTCGGCGCATAGAGCTTAGACATATACATTGCTCGGGTCATTTATTTCTCCTCAATAAGTTTGTCGACCTCTGCCATAAGCGCGTCGACAATTTGGTCCTCAGCTACTTTACCAATGATCTGGCCATGCGAAAAGAGCAAGGCCTGACCACGTCCGCAAGCAACGCCCAAGTCGGCGTCGGAAGCCTCGCCGGGGCCATTAACGGCACATCCCATCACGGCGATGGAAAGCGGCGCGGAATAGTTCTTCAGTCGCTCGGTAACCTCCTCGGCGATGGGAATGAGGTTAACCTGGCAACGAGCGCACGTGGGACACGAGACGATCTCGGGACCACGGCGGCGCAGGCCAAGGGACTGCAGGATACCCCAGGCGACCGGCGGCTCCTCGACCGGATCGGCCGTGAGCGAGACGCGCATGGTGTCACCGATACCCTCAGACAGCAGAATACCAAGGCCCACCGAGCTCTTAATGGTGCCCTGAAGCTTGGTACCCGCCTCGGTTACGCCCAGGTGAAGCGGAACGTGGGGAATCTCACGCGACAGGGCTCGATAGGTATCAAGCGTCGTTTGCACGCTATGGGCCTTGGCCGAAAGCACAATGTTCGTAAAGCCGCGGTCCTCAAAGTGCTTGACGAAGCGCTCGCTCGACATCACGAGCTTTTCGGGCTGCGTGAGACCATCGCGCTCGGCGATATCCTGCTCGAGTGAACCGGCATTGACGCCGATACGAATCGCACAGCCCGCGGCACCAGCAGCATCGATCACCGCGTCAACCTTGGCCCAATCGCCGATATTGCCGGGATTGATGCGCAGCTTGGCAGCACCGGCCTCAACGGCACCAATGGCGAGCTTATGGTTAAAGTGAATATCGGCGACGATCGGCACCGGGGACTCAGCACAGATGGTACGAAAGCCCTCGAGCGCGGCCTCGGTGGGTACACTCACGCGCACGATATCGCAGCCCGCCTGCGCCAACGCGCGAACCTGCCCAAGCGTTGCTTGGGCATCGGCGGTATCAGTGCAGGTCATAGACTGAACCACCACCGGCGCGCCGCCGCCGATCTGCACGCCGCCCACATGCACGGGGCGCGTCAGCTCGCGCGGCAAAGAATGGGATAAAGACAATCCAAACACTCCCCTACAGAATAAATCGAAGGATGTCGGAACGAAGCATATAGACAAACAGCAGTGCGAAGAGCGCAATGCCCACATAGCTCACAATTGTCTGAGCCTTGAGAGGCAGCTCGCGACCCGCAATCTTTTGAATAATCTCGATGACTAACTTACCGCCGTCGAGCGGGGGGATGGGCAGTAAGTTCATAAAACCCAGCGAGAACGAAATGAGCGCGGCAAACGACAGGAACGTTACGGGGCCGGCAGCAGCCGCCTGAGAGGACATGACGCTAATACCCACGATCGAAGAAGACTGATCGAGAATCTCCATCGTATGCTGCGGCTGGAGCAGGCGCATCACGCCCTCCGCCGTCTGCACGACATAGGAGAACGACAGGCGAGCCGACGTGATGGGGTCTAAACGGACCACCTGCGTAGAGGCATACACACCTAGGCGCTCGTCCTCTTTGAGCGCAACCGAGGTCGAATGCTGCTTGCCGTCGCGCTCATACACAATGGCGATATCGTCCTTACCGACGGCCTTGCCGATAGCATCGTATACGTCCATCCAAGTGGAACATGAGACACCGTCGACCGAAAGGATCGCATCACCGGCCTCGATATCCGCCTTGGCGGCAATAGACCCCTCGTCAACCTGACCGATCACGTTGGTATCCATTGGCACGGTGACACCCGCAATGGAATAGATACTCATAAGGAGCAAAAAACCCGTTAGGATATTGACGAGAATGCCCGCAAGCAGCATAAAGGCGCGCTTGAGAAAGCCCTGGCCAAGATAAGTGTGCGAGCGCTCTTGCGCCAAGAAATCAGCCTCGCCGCACGGCAGCTCCCACACATCGCCCTCGGCAGTCGCATGCTCTCGATCGAACCGGCGGCCGTCAAAGGTGGTGTAACCCGCAGCGTCTCGAGGCAGTGTCTGATACTTGGTGGGATAGTAGCTCGGTGAGGGCTTCTCCCCATCCTCATACCAAGGTGCGATGGAGCCCCAGCCCAGCAACAGAGCACAAGCCTCGAGCACATCCTCCTCGGAAAGCTCGAGCTCGACAGCAAGGTCGGCCACGGTCACGCGACCATGACGGTAGATAGCCGCGAGCACGCGATCGGCGCACGAGACATCGGTCGGATCCATACCGCAGATGGCAGCGTAGCCACCCAGCAGCAGCGGGGTCACGCCAAACTTGGTTCCAATGCGACGCGACGTGTAATGGATGTCAAAGCGGCACGGCAGGCCCAAAAAGAACTCGGTCACACGGACGCCGCAGACACGCGCCGCCAAAAAGTGGCCGCCCTCGTGCAAAAACACGAGGACGGAAAGCATCAGCAGGCCCCAAAAGACCGATGAGAGAACGCTCAGAACAGTATCCATAAAACGAAAAAGCAATCCTTATGGGTTAGGAACGGGTTGCGGCGAGCACCTGCGCAGCTTTTTCACGCGCCCACGCATCGATGTCGCGAAGCTGCTCAAACGAATCGACTGCCTGCATATCGTGGGCATCCATACAGGATTCCACAATGCGATCGATATCGGTAAAGCTGCAGCCATCGTGCAGGAAGGCATCAACGGCGACCTCGTTGGCGGCATTGAGCACGCACGGCATGGTGCCACCCGTCTTACCGGCACGCTCGGCCAGTGCCAGACAGCGGAAGGTATCCATGTCGGCAGCATCAAACGTGAGCTGCCCCAGCTCACGAAAATCGATACGAGGCGCCGGGGTATCCCAACGCTCGGGATACGAGAACGCGAACTGGATGGGAATACGCATGTCGGAAGCACCGAGATGCGCCATCACAGAGCCGTCGGCGAACTCGACCATAGAGTGAATCTTGGACTGACGCTGCACGACCACGTTAATGAAATCGAGGTCGCAGTTAAACAGATGCACGGCCTCAATGCGCTCCAGGCCCTTGTTCATGAGGGTGGCGGAGTCGATGGTGATCTTGGCGCCCATGGCCCACGTGGGATGTGCGAGGGCATCGGCACGCGTCACGCGATTGAGCTCGTCGCGCGTGCGGCCAAAAAACGGACCGCCCGAGCAGGTGAGCCAAATACAATGAGCCTCGCGCGGGCTCTCCCCCAGATAGCACTGGTAGATGGCGGAGTGCTCAGAGTCGACCGGAATAAGCTGGCCCGGTTGCGCCAGCGGCATCAGCAGGTCGCCACCGACAACGAGGGACTCCTTGTTGGCAAGTGCAAGACGCTTGTTCGAGGTCAGGGCCGCATGGCTCGCTTCGAGCCCGGCAGCGCCCACAATGGCAACAAGCACACAGTCGACATCATCGCGACGTGCGAGCTCACAAACCGCCTGCGCACCAACACCGAGCTCCGTGCCCTCGGGCAGCTCCTGCAGCACGGCGTCCGCACCGTGGGCGGAGTCGGCCACGGCAACGGCCGGAACCGAGAACTCGCGGGCGGCGGCAACGAGCTCCGAGGTGCTGGAATTGACGGACAGCGCCGTTACCTGCAGTCGATCGGCATGCTGACGGCACACGTCGAGTGCCTGCGTGCCGATAGAGCCCGTACAACCCAGGATGGCAACACGAAGGCGTCCATCGGAGCCATACGTCGTCTGGAATGACATTACAGCACGCCCCCGATCATCAAAAGCAGCTGCGCGGTAATGCAGCCAAAGATAAGCGAGTCGCTACGGTCGAGCATGCCGCCATGGCCCGGGATAAGGTTGCCGGAATCCTTGACGCCCACGCCACGCTTGATGCGCGACTCAATGAGGTCGCCGATAACGCCCAGGATGGACACGACCAAGCCGCACAGCAGCGCATAGGGCAGGCTGAGTTTGTAGAAGTGCGTCGCCCACAGGACGAGCCAAATCAAAACCGAGCCCAGAATGCCGCCGACAAACCCCTCCCAGCTCTTTTTAGGAGAGATCTTGGGAACCATCTTGTGCTTGCCGATACGGCTGCCCACGATGTAGGCAAACGAATCGGAGACCCAAAGGGACGCGCAAACGCCCACTGAAAGCAGGGCGCCGGCAAAACCGGGCACGGCATCGCGCAGCAGCACGATAGCCGACAGCATAAAGCCAGTGTAGATGGGACCCATGAGCGTCACGGCAACATCGGATATGCGGGTACGCGGCGACCAGACATACCAAATGCCCACAGCGAGCATCAGGGCAAAAAGCAGGGCATTCAGCAACATCGAATCGCCCAACGCCGACAGCGGAAAGAGTACGGCGGCAGCGATACCCATGCGCTCGTTAGCCATCTTGCCATCGAGCCTCGTCATACGGAAAAACTCATAGCAGCACAGACCGCTCATGACAGAAACAAAGATGGCCGTGGGCACGATACCCAAAACCAGGCACAGGATAAAGACAACGGCGTAGACGATACCGGCGGCGGCACGGGTAATAAAGCCCGCCAGCCACGAACCGGTGCCGCTCTTAGCTGCAGGCGCTCCCGCAGTGGCAGCTTTGCGCGCAAGCGTCTTGGGAGCAGATGCCTTGGGACGATCGGACACGATTAAGCCTCCTCGGTCTTGCTCAGACCACCAAACCTACGGTCACGGCCCTGATAGGCCAAAATGGCGTCGACAAGGCCCCAACGATCAAAGTCGGGCCAATAGGTATCGGTGACGTAGAACTCGGAATAAGCCACCTGCCACAGCAGATAGTTCGAAAGGCGCAGCTCACCAGAAGTGCGAATCACAAGCTCAGGATCGGGAAGGCCGGCGGTATAGAGGTGGGAAGCCACCATGTCGTCATCAATTGCGCCAGGATCGATCTTACCGGCGGCAGCGTCGAGTGCGATCTGACGGACAGCGCGGGTAATCTCGGCACGCGCGCCGTAGTTGACGGCAAGCGCCAGCGTCATGCCGGTGTGATCGGCGCACTCGGCAAGACCGCGTTCAAAAACGTCGCGGGTCTTCTTGGGC
>CABUSR010000052.1 GCA_902494245.1 uncultured Collinsella sp. | reverse complement strand
GCGTCCGGAAAACGGATGGCCCGCGCCCACCTTGAACTTGACAAACGACATGCCGTCCTCGTCGCGGTAATCGTTAAACGTACGGCGCACGTCGCCTTCCGCGTCGATCATATTGAGCTTTTTCGCCACCGCCGGTAGCAGCGAGCCCTGCACCACAATGCTCGACACGGCAATCACAAATACCAGGTCAAACAGGTCGTGACCGCCAGGAACACCGGCCACCACGGTAAAGAGGCTAAACACGACCGAAGCCGCGCCGCGCAGACCCGCCCAGCTTACGAGCGCAACCTGGCGAGGGTTCGTCTTAAAGGGCGCTAGGAGCACGCCGACGGCGATGGGGCGGCTCACAAAGAGCATAAACGCCATGAGCGCCAGGCCCGGCAGCAGCATCTGCGGCAGGCGTGCGGGCGTTACGAGCAGGCCGAGCAAGAAGAAGATCGTCATCTCGGCCATCTCGGTGAGGGTATCGAAAAAGTGCGCCATCTCGACCTTGCCGGTGATGTCGCTCGCACCCAGCACAATGCCGGCCAGGTACACGGCCAAAAATCCGTTGCCGCCCAGGTAGCTCGGCAGCGCGTAGGCGACGATGGCCACGGCGAACAAAAAGATGGTCTGCGCACCTTCGGCCGTTGCATGTGCGCGTTCAATCAGGCGGCCCGCCGCCCAGCCGAGGGCAAGGCCCAGGCCCGCGCCCAGGATAATCTGCTTGGCCAGCAGTGCGGGAATGTTGATGTCGCCGCCGGTCGCGAGTGTGGCGAGCACGGCGGTGAGCATGTAGGCGACGGGGTCGTTGGAGCCCGATTCGACCTCGAGCAGCGAGTCGGTGCCACCTCTCAGCGACAGGCTGTGCTCACGCAGTACGCTAAAGACGCTCGCCGCGTCGGTGGATGCCACGACCGATCCCAGCAGCAGGCCACCGATCCAGTCGAACCCCAGCGCGAAGTGGGCGAACATGCCGGTGATGCCGGCAGTGATGACGACGCCGAGCGTGCTCAGCAGCACCGCCGGCGCAGCGACGGGCTTGGCGCGGTCGATATTGGTGTTAAAGCCGCCGTAGAACATGATGAACAGCAGCGCCGTGCTGCAGACGGTTTCGGTGAGTGCGTAGTCGCTAAAGTCGATATGCGTCGGGCCGTTGACGCCCAACAGCATGCCCAGCGCGATAAAGATGAGCAGGGTGGGGAAGGGGAGTTTTTTGCCGACGGGTTTGATGGTCAGGCACAAAATGATGACGAGGCCGATAAAGAGAAGGATCTGGTTCATGGATAGTGTCCGCTCCTGGGTGGTTGGCGTGGCACGGTCAGTTGTCTGCGGTCATTTGTACCCAGAGATGGTGGGTTTATGGGGTTGGATTGCGGGCGTGCGCGATATCGTCATAGACGGCTGCCGTCTTTGCCTCTGCTCGGAAACCCTTTCCAGCTTTATTGCAACGGAGTACAATGGGTAACGTTTAAGTTCAACTTGAAGTTTTAGTTGCGGCGCCGGGCTTCGGCCGCAATGCAAGGAGAGGCGTACCATGGCGATCTATGTGACATCTGATGCTCACGGGCACGTGCGTGCGCTTGACGAGGCCCTGTCTAAGATCTCGTTGACGTCCGACGACACGCTGTACGTGCTGGGCGACATGATCGATCGCGGGCCCGATCCGGTCGGTGTTATTAAGCTCGTGCGCTCGCTGCCCAACGCCCGCGTGCTCAAGGGCAATCACGAGCAGATCATGCTCGATGCCATCATTGGCCAGGATCCGCTCGATGCCGAGACCTGGGATATCAACGGTGGCTGGACGACGCGCGAGCAGCTCAACGACATGGAATTTGAGGCATACGAGGAGCTCGTGCGATGGATGGCCGCGCTGCCGCTCTACGCGGTGGTCGAGACTGCCGAGCGGCCGTACCTGCTGGTGCACGCCGGCATTCAGACCGAGGCGGCGCGTGCGTTTTTGCTTGAGCATGGTGTCGATTGTGCCGATGGCGTCGGAGCGGTGGGTGCTGATCGCGAGCTGCTGCAGCAGATGCTCGCAGTGCAGTCGTCCGATGACCTGCTGTGGATTCGTCACGGCTATTGGGATGTGCCGACCGGGCTGCTTTCTGCCGAGGGCAAGGGTCCGGTCGTGGTGAGCGGTCACACGCCAACGGTGTCGCTCGGGCGTTATTGCGAGGTCGGTGGTCTTGCGGGGCTCGATGAGGAGTCGGGCCGCGGGCAGATCGTGCGCCTGGGCGGCGAGGATGCCGCCGGTGTGCCCGATCGCATCGACATCGACTGCGCTGCCGCCACCGGCTCCGAGTTCGGTCGCGTGGGCATCCTGCGCCTGGACGACGGGGCGGAGTTCTACGCGAACATCAACCCGGGCGAATAATCGGTGCAAGGGGTAGCTAATTTGGGACGGGGCTTTTTTGACTACTTTTGCCCTTCTGCCCGCTAATTGATTTCTCTGGGACGGGGATTAAATAATCATTTGGCTGCCCGCTGGCTAAGTGAGTAGACTTTTTTGGAAATGCCGAGCACCCAACATATTTGCCTCAATAAAACCGCAGGTCACAGACTTGTGCTCTGTTGGTGTGGTCGGAGATTCGGTAAAAGTCTACTCACTTAGTTTTGCGTGATGAATATTGTCCGCAACGAGACCCCAGACGGGGTGATTCCATC
This sequence comes from uncultured Collinsella sp., assembly GCA_902494245.1. Lineage (GTDB taxonomy): Bacteria > Actinomycetota > Coriobacteriia > Coriobacteriales > Coriobacteriaceae > Collinsella. The sequence continues at coordinate 8,081 of CABUSR010000052.1, read as the reverse complement.
GCAAATTCCGGTGACCGGGCAGCTAATTAGGCGCCGTATGGGTTGCGGTCGCGTTCTATGCGCTGGCGGATGTGGGCGTACTCGATTATCAGCAGCACCAGGAGTAGGGCCATGATGGCTAGGTAGCTCACCACAGCGCCCATCAGACCCAGCAGCTTAACCAGGATCACCGGCAGCACCACGCTTACGGCGAAGCAGATCAGGTAGATCTTGGTGACGTCTCCAGCGTGGCGTAGCACCGTGATGATGGCGTAGATAAAGTCGATGGCCGCGGTGACGCCGCCGGCGACGACCATCAGCAACGCCAGCGTACGGTAGCGCTCAAAGCTGAGGCCGTACATCAAGCTCATGAGGGGAATACCGGGACCTGCCATAAATGCGGCGCACACGCCGGTGATGACCACGATCAGCGCCATAACGGCAACAATAATCAGGTCAAAGCGATGACGCTTGCGAGGATTAGCCCAAATGCTCGACAAGCGCAGAAGCTGCGGTTTATAGATAAATCCAATGCTCAGCAAAATAGCCTGCGCCGGAAAGAACAGGGCATTAAAGTACAGCTGATATTTGTATGCCAGCGTGCCTTCCATCACAAACTTGGGCATGCTCTCAATTAGGTTGAACAGGAACAGTGCACCAAAGAGCGGGGCGCACTGGACAAACAGGTGGCCGACCTCGCGCAGGCTCACGCGGCGCGATTTTTCGGTCTCGAGCAGGGCAAGCGGCGCGGTGACCAGCACGAGCGAGGCGATCGCGGTGACACCCATGACCATGGCCGCGATGGGCATGCTGCGCGTGAGGAACAGCGCCACGCTAAAGACCGCGATGACGCCGACGGAGCGTAGCGTTTGGCTCATTCCAGCCAAGTAGAGTTTGTCGGCCTGCTGCAGGTGGCCTTCGTACACGTCGGCGACGCCGTCGATGACCTTATACAGGTAGACGCCCAGGCCGATCGTCGCCATCTGCGCGTCATAGCCGCGGGCGCTGCTGTACATGAAGCCGCAGCCTAGGGCGAGCGCTCCACAAAGCCAGCGGTTGAGCTGGTAGGAGGCAAAGGACGTCTTTTCGTCGATGTCTGAGACCTGGAAATTGCGCACGCCGTAGTTGCACGCGATCATGATGAGCGTGCCGGTGACAAAGGCGATGGAGAACTTGCCGGCTTCTTCGGCGCCCACGAGCTGCGTAGACACGATGGTGAGCAGCGGAAACGCCAAGCCCCACACGGCGGTGCCGAGGGTGTTCCAAAGATAGTCGCGACTGGTGGCGTGCTCCTCGTATTCCGCTTCCTGCATGGAGAAGCCGCCGCCGTAGACGGCGCCGAGCAGACGGTTCCACCAAGCGTTGACCATGCGGCGGACGGTGCCGGGCTGGCGATCGCGCTCGCGGCGACGGCGCGTGGCCTGGCTGCTATCGGGCCCGCCGGCGTTGCGCTGACTCAGCTCCTGGATGCGCGCGAGCTCTTCGGCCGTGTGGGAGGCGGGGAACAGGCCGTTCTCGATGCGTCCGCCCTGGGCCCTTGCGGTGCCGTTGCCCGCTACGGCGGGGTCGGCGACGCCATTGCGGCGGGCGATGGCGCGGCGAATGCTATCGAGGGGCGTGATGCTCAAAGTAGGTCCTTTCTATTGCTGCACTCTAGTATAGTCGCGGTGGTATCCATTCGTATTTTTGAACAGGTTGTTCAATAATTTCGGCGGCGCCATTCAGTAGTCGGCACTTTGGGAACGTCCTTAAGTGCCGGCATCCGGGGACACTCCTTGAATGTTGCCTGTTCAAGAGTGTCCCCAACGACTAGTCGTTTAAGAACGTCCCCAATGACTAGGCCGCTTGCCTGCGATTTTTGACCGTTGGGCGGGCTTGGCACCCTTGCCGCAAAAACGTTTTTGCATATCGGGTACAACGGGCTTTACGTGAGTAAAGTGCGCGCCGCGTCCATGTGTCGCGTTTTTAAAGGAGGCCCCATGCCTGGTGTTACCCCTGCAGAAGTTTTGTCCAACTTTGGTATTACGCTCGTTGAAGATCCCGCCGAGAATCAGCCCCGTCTGCTGGTCGATCTACCCGCCGCCGAGCTCGTCGAGCATGCCATCCGCCGCAACGAAGGCCGCATGGCATCCAACGGCGCGCTGGTGATCGAGACGGGGGAGCGTACCGGACGTTCGCCCAACGACCGCTTTATCGTTGACACCCCCGATGTCCACGACAAGATTGCCTGGGGCGCCGTCAACCGCCCGCTGTCCGTCGAAAGCTACGAGGTCATCAAAGCCGGCATCGTCGACTATCTCAACGAGCGCGATGTGTTCGTCACCCGCGGCATGGCCGGCGCCGACCGCAACCACACGCGCCGCCTGCTCGTCGCCTGCGAGCGTGCCAGCCAGGCGCTCTTCATTAAGCAGATGCTCGCCCGCCCGCTCGCCCGCGAAATCGCGCGCACCGGCGAGCCGGACTTCTGCGTGCTCGCCGCGCCGGGCTACCAATGCGACCCTGCCATCAAGGGCCTCAACTCCAGCGCCGCCGTGGTCATCAACTTCCAGGAGCGCGTGATTTTGGTCGCGGGTACCGGCTACTCCGGCGAGATCAAAAAGTCCATCTTCAGCGTTATGAATTACTTGCTGCCCGTCGAGGACGACGTGCTGCCCATGCATTGCTCGGCCAGCATGGATCCCGTCACGCACGAGACCGCCGTGTTCTTTGGCCTGTCCGGCACCGGCAAGACCACGCTTTCGGCCAATCCCACGCGCCTGCTGATCGGCGACGACGAGCACGGTTGGTCCGACATGGGCATCTTCAACATCGAGGGCGGCTGCTACGCCAAATGCGAGGGCCTGGACGCCTTCCACGAGCCCGAGATCTTCAACGCTGTCCGCTTTGGCGCGATCTGCGAAAACGTGGTGCTCGACGAGAACCGCAAGCCCAACTACGATGACATCTCGATCACGCACAACACGCGCGTGGCCTATCCCGTGGAGCACATTCCTAACGCGTGGACTAAGGGCATGGGCACCACTCCGAGTGTCGTGCTGTTCCTGACTTGCGACGCTTTTGGCGTGCTGCCGCCCATCTCACGCCTGACGGCCGATGCCGCTATGTACCACTTTGTGACGGGCTTTACGGCTAAGATTCCCGGCACCGAGGTCGGCGTCACCGAGCCCACGCCCACGTTCTCTTCGCTGTTCGGCGAGCCGTTTATGCCGCTCGACCCCATGGTTTACGCCAAGATGCTTGGCGAGCGCATTGCCGACGGCCGCACGCGCGTGTACCTGGTCAACACCGGCTGGATTGGCGGCGGCTACGGCGTGGGTCATCGCATCGAGCTGGCCTACACGCGCTCGCTGGTCGAGCGCGCCCTCGACGGCACCATCGAGGACAGCGAGTTCGTGCACGACGACATCTTTAACGTTGACATTCCCACGACGTGCCACGGCGTGCCCGATGGCATCCTGGTGCCGCGCCAATACTGGCAGAGCACCGCGCGCTACGACGAGGCCGCGCACAACCTGGCGGTGATGTTCGAGGAGAACTTCGAGAAGAAGTACTCGCACCTGCCCGAGTCCGTCAAAGCCGCCGGCCCGCACGCTCAAGTACACGCCGACGCCCGTCATCGCGGCCGCGGGTTGCTGGGACTTCGCCACTAGCTTCGCCGTGAGTCCATATCCACCACAAAGGGGACAGGCGCCTTTGTGGTGGTTTTGCTCGCGTGGATGACTCGGGTTACAATACGCCTGACATATCGTCCCCTTCTCCGGATGGGGACAGCGCAAGCGTTCTTGTGACGGCACCGTAGGACTTTGAAGGTGGCCGTCGTGAGGGCGCTTTTTGTTTAGGCGCCCTCACTCGGGCGCGCATAATGAAGGGAGAGCGTATGAAGAGCTTTATTGCCGAGGATTCATTCTGGGAGCTGTTTCCGCAGGCAGCGGTCGGTGTTGTGGTCGTGGAGGGCATGAAGCCCACGGCTCAGATTCCTCAAGAGGACGTGGATGCGATTGCGGCGTTGCTCGACCGCGCCAATATCGATGCGGAGCGTCATCTGACCAGCGACACTATCAGCGAGAACGCACCGGTCAAGGCATGGCGCGAGGCCTATCGTCTGTTCAAGACCAAGAAAGGCGCGCGCTGCTCGATCGAGAACTTGCTCAAACGCGTGCTCAAAGGCAAGCCGGTGGGCCACATTACGCCCGCGGTGGATATTTACAACACGGTGTCGCTGACCTACGCGCTGCCCGTGGGAGGCGAGGATCTGCATGCGATCGAGGGAGACCTTCGCTTGAAGGTGACCGACGGTGGCGATACGTTCTTGCCGCTTGGCGAGGAGGCGGACGATCCGACGCTGCCCGGCGAGCTCGCCTACATCGACGATGCGGGCGCTGTGTGCCGCTGCTGGAACTGGCGCGACGGCGTTCGCACGGCGCTGTCCGATGATTCGGCCGATGCGTTCCTGGCGATTGAGTGCGTGGAGCCCGAGCGGATGGGGGATTGCCAGGCCGCGATTGATCGCTTAGCCGAGCTGCTCGAGCGCTATCTGGGAGCGACGGTTGTCGTTAAGACGCTTGTGACCCGCGACAATCCCTGCGTGGAGCTGTAGCGACGCCTGCGGATCATGTTCGCCGGTCAAAACCACCACAAAGGTGCCTGTCCCCTTTGTGGTGGTTTTTATGTTGATGGGTTAACAAATGGGGTATTTGGGTACGGGTGTCGCCTTATGCGACTAAGATGTTTACCCGTAAGCATTATGCAAGCGAAAGGCGGTCGTCTCCCATGCAGCAGAACGACGAGACACGTTTCGAGGACTTTGTCGGACTGATCAGCGGGCTCTACAAGGAGATTCAGCGCATTAAGACATCCGAGGGCGCAAGGCTGGGCCTCAAGGGCTCCGACGTTATGTGCCTTTACTATCTTGAGCGCAGCAAGGACGGCCTGACTGGCGCTGACCTGGCTCGCATGGCAGGCGTGACCCGCGCCGCCGTCTCGCGTACGCTCGCGCATCTGGAGGAGGGCGGCTACGTCGAGGTCGACGATTCGGGCGATGCCGCCGTTAAGTATCGTGCTCCGGTGCGCCTGACCGCTCTGGGCGGCGAGAGCATGAGCGAAGCGGACCGCATCATTCGCGACGTGCTCGATACCACCGGTAAGGCTATGGGTGTGGAGCAGCGCGAGCAGATGTATGCGTCGCTGCGCACGATTCTCAACACCCTGCGCGAGCTGTAGGGCCGCCAAGGCTTTTGCTTCCAATTAACAACTGCATAGTCCTGTTTGAGCGCGTATACCGTGCCGGGGCCTTGCTGTCAAAATTCCCTGCGCGGGACCTGCGCAAGAAAGGATTCGCTATGTCCGTCCGCATTATTACCGATTCCGCAAGCGATATGTCGCCGGTCGAGCACCCAGCACTGGCCGTTTTGCCGCTGTCCGTCACCTTTGGCACCGATGTGTACATGGATGGCATCGACATCGATCACCAGCGCTTTTACGAGATGCTCGTGGAGCGCGATGAGCTGCCCAAGACCGGCCAGGTCAACCCGTACGCGTTTTCGCAGGCGATTGCCAAGGTTCGTGAAGCCGGCGATGAGGCTGTGATTATTACCGTGGGCGCTAAGCTATCAGGCACCAATCAGAGTGCCCGTACCGCACTTGCCGAGGCGCCAGGCGGCGACGTTTACGTGGTGGATAGCAATAACGTCACTCTGGGCGAGCGTGTCATGGTCGAGTATGCCCTGCGCCTGGTGGATGAGGGTCGTAGTGCAGCTCAGATCGCGGCGGCCGTCGAGGCCGTGCGCGACCGTGTGGTGGTTATCGGCCTGCTCGAGACGCTGGAGTACCTGGTGCGCGGCGGTCGTCTGTCTGCTGCGGCCGGCGCCGTGGGCACGCTGCTCAACGTAAAGCCCGTGGTGGCTGTCGAGGACGGTCTGATCGTGCAGCTGGGTAAGGCGCGCGGTTCCAAGAACGGCCGCAATCTGCTCAATCAGAAGGTCGAAAAAGCGGGCGGCATCGACTTTTCCATGCCGCTGGCGCTCGGCTATACGGGCCTTTCGGATGCGGTGCTCAAGAAGTATATCGAGGACAGCGCGGCACTTTGGGCTGGCCACACCGAAGGCGAGTTGCCCGTTCACACCATCGGCGCCACCATCGGCACCCACGTAGGCCCCGGCGCCGTCGCCGTAGCCTTCTTCCAGCCCGCCAACTAACCGATCTGCCATAAACCACCACAAAGGGGACAGGCACCTTTGTGGTGGTTTATGCTTTTCCGGGTGGAAGGGAGCGAGCAATGGCGTCTGAGGGCTTTTTTGAACGGGTGTACGAGGTGGTCGAGCAGATCCCCGAGGGGATGGTCGCCACGTATGGTCAGGTGGCGCTGCTTGCCGGTCGTCCACGAAGTGCGCGGTACGTGGGGTATGCCCTGCATAGTAATCCGCGTCCCGGCGAGATTCCCTGTCACCGCGTGGTGTTTGCCGACGGGCACATATGCGAGGGCTTCGCTTTTGGCGGTCCCGATGCTCAACGTGAGCTTTTGCTAGGGGAGGGTGTGGCGTTTAAGGACGACATGCACGTCGACTTGCCCGCCTGTCGCTGGCCAGCAGGGCTCTAGCGCTCTGCCGTGGCCAAAACCACCACAAAGGTGCCTGCCCCCTTTGTGGTGGTTTAGTTTACTTGGGCTAACTTATGGAGAAGCTATGGCGGCGGATATTGATGCTGCAAAGTAAACCACGGTGAACTATATTGGTTTCAGCAACGGAGCAGGCAATAGGCGATGAAAAAGCCTGCCCTGTTGAGTTTGATTCGCATTCCTCCCCTCTGTGCGATTCAACGGTGTACTTCGGGAACAGGCCCGCTGGCAACTAACTGCCAGCGGGCCTGTTCCTGTTTGTCGGGGGAGTGCGATGGACGGAGCCGAAGCGGTCCGCTCCAAAAAAGGCGGACGCCGTAGCGCCCGCCCTATAGCAATCGAAAGCTCAAGTCAGCAGATCGGCCTAGTACACCATACCCATGGCGTCCTGAACCTCGGCCAGGGTCTGCTCGGCGATCTCGTTGGCGCGACGGTTGCCCTCATGCAGGACGTCCTTCACATAGTCCAGATCGTTCTCGTAGCGCTGGCGACGCTCGCGGATAGGTGCGAAGTACTCGTTGACGGCCTCGGTCACGTACTTCTTGAGCTGGCCGGAGCCGCCCATGCCAATCTCCTCGGCAATCTCGACCTCGGAGCGACCGGTGCAGATTGCAGCCGTCGAAAGCAGGCCGGACACACCGGGGCGGTTCTCGGGGTCGAACGTGATCATGCGCTCGGAGTCGGTCTGGCTCTTCTTGATGCGCTTGGCCGTTTCCTCGGCGGTCATCGAAATATTGATGGCGTTGCCGTAGCTCTTGCTCATCTTGCGACCGTCAAGGCCGGGCAGCAGCGGGGTCTCGGACAGCAGCGCCTCGACCTCGGGAAATACCTTGCCGTAGCGGTTGTTAAAGCGGCGGGCGATGGTACGGGTGAGCTCGATGTGCGGCAGCTGGTCGCGGCCGACGGGCACCACATTGCCCTTGCAGAACAGGATGTCGCAGGCCTGGTGCACCGGGTAGGTGAGCAGAAGGCCGGTGAGCTCGTGGCCCGAGGCCTCCATCTCGGCCTTGACCGTGGGGTTGCGCGCCAGCTCGGCCTCGGACACCAGCGACAGGAACGGCAGCATGAGCTGGTTGGCGGCGGGCACGGCGGAGTGCGCGTAGATCATGGTCTTGTCGGGGTCGATACCGCAGGCAAGGTAGTCCATGACCATGTTGTACACGTTGTCCTGGATGTGCTCGGTGGTGTCGCGGTCGGTGATGACCTGGTAGTCGGCGATGAGTACGTTGGTCCTGGCGCCCATGTTCTGCAGCTCCACGCGGCCCTTGAGGGTGCCAAAGTAGTGACCCAGGTGCAGACGGCCGGTGGGGCGGTCGCCGGTAAGCATGGTGAACTTCTCGGGCGTCTTGGCCAGGCCCTCGCGAATGGCGTTGCTCTTTTGCAGCGCGACTTCGTAGCTGTTCTCGTTTGGCATGATTGCTCCTAACGTATGTTCATGGGTCAAGATGATAACGCGTTTATTGGAGGGGCGGGGCGTAAGTAGGCGAGG
>CABUSR010000051.1 GCA_902494245.1 uncultured Collinsella sp. | reverse complement strand
CGCGGAGTTTAATTTGCTGCTCTACAGTCCTGATCACGACGGAGGCCACATTAAGTGGCCTCCTGTTCGTGCGGAACTCGCGACAAATTAAACTCCGCGCCGGGCGCCACTCAGCCGGGAGACAACGTGCTCGAAACCTTAAATAGCCTCCTCTCCAAACGGGCACGTTGAATGCACGGTACAATTGCTTCGGACTTTTCTTTTATTTAATAGTGGGGTTAATTCATGGCAGAATCTCGTGCGGAGCGTAAGGCTCGTCGTGCTTTGATCGAGGCGGCTGAGGGGTCGAAGGAGAGAAAGTCTTCTAAGAAATCCAAGTCGTCTCAGGACGCAAAGGGTAAGTCGGCCAAGGGCAAGGCTAAGGCCAAGCGTCCCGGCTCTCGTCGGAGCGAGGACAAGGCGTCTCAGACTCGTTCCAAGCGTTCGCATAAAGATTCGGCTTCGTCTGCGCGTAAGGCTGTGGACCCCAAGTCTCCTTGTTCCATCATGAAAGCTTGCGGTGGGTGCACGGCGCTCAATCGTCCTTATAAGAAGCAGTTGGCAGCTAAGCAGACTGCTATGGAGGAGCTTTTTGCTGCTCTTTGCGAGCGCGAGGGTATTAGCGTCGACCCCATTCGCGGTATGGGCGTCACCCTGGGCGACCCGGGCAAGTATCCTGCGCCGCGTGGTTTTCGCCATAAGGCCGCCACTCCCTTTGCCCCCGGCAAAGAGGGCGCTGTCCGTTGCGGTTTCTTTGAGCGCGGCACGCACAGAATCGTTGCCGTACCCGAGTGTCCTGTCGAGGCGCCAGGTGCCCGTCAGATTCTCAACGGCATCGCACGCGAAGCTGAGCGGCTGCATATTCCCGCGTTTAATGAGGACAAGCATCTTGGTCTGCTTCGCTATGCCGTCGTCCGCTGCGGTTGGCGTACCGACCAAGTCATGGTTACGCTCGTGACCGCCCAGCGCGACTTACCGCATGCGCAGGAGTTCTTTGAGGCCGTCGCGGCGCTCGATCCGCATATCGTCACCGTTGCCCAAAATATCAATGGCCGTCCCGGTAACGCCATCTTGGGCGAGGAGACTCGTATCGTCTATGGCGCCGAGTGCATGCGCGACCAGTTGCTCGGTTGCGAATTCGATATCTCCCCTACCGCGTTCTATCAGACCAATCCGCAGCAGACCGAACTGCTCTATCAGCTCGCCATTGACGGCATGGATCTGCAGCAGGGTGACATTCTTATGGACGCGTACTGCGGCAGCGGCACCATCGGTCTGTGCGCCGCGAAGGATGCCCAGGACAGAGGTGTCGGCATTATGCTGCTCGGCGTGGAGCGCAACCCGGCGGGCATTGCCGACGCACGTCGCAATGCCGAACTCAACGGCCTCACCCGCAGCGCTTGGTTTATGGCCGACGACGCCACCGACTACATCCTAGATGCCGCCGATAACAGCGAGCGCGTCGACGTCCTTTCCATCGACCCGCCGCGCGCCGGCTCTACCCCCGAGTTCCTCGAGGCCGCCTGCGCACTTAAGCCGCGCCGCATCACTTATATCAGCTGCAACCCCGTGACCCAAGAGCGCGACCTGCACCACCTCCTCGACGGAGGCTATCGCCTGCTCAAGATCACGCCGGTCGACATGTTCCCCCATACCGACCACACCGAGACTGTCGCGGTCCTCGAGTGCCGCTAATCCACCCCGGTAGATTTTTGGGACAAGAAGGGGGCGGCCCGTCTGGACCGCCCCCTTTCGTTGAACATATGAGTCTCGTTACATCCCCTTGCGCAGGTCGCACACGCCGGCTGCCGCCATTTCGCGCAGCAGCGTCTCGCGATCGCGCGTCACGATCAGATCCAGCGGGAAGTGAATCTCGTCGAGCATCTTGCGGGCATGATCGAGCTTGCCAATGGCCATACCAATGTGCGCATCAGTCGACACGCCAATGCCCACGCCCAGCTCGGCGCAACGCTCGGCAATCTTGCGGCATACGGCCCAATGCTCAGTGTCGGCACCGTGCTCAAGACTATGGTTATTGATCTCGATAATCTTGTGCTTGGCCTTGGCCGCCAGCAGCACCTCATCGATATCGAACGGCACGCCCGAACGACCCGTATGCCCAAGCATGAACACCTTGGGGTGCTCCAAGGCATTGATATACATCTCGGTCGTTTGAGCCAGCGTCGCGCCCTCGGCAAACTGCGGATTATGCACGCTTGCCACCAAATAATCCAAATTGCGCGTCACCAAATCGAACAGCGAATGCTGGTGACTGTACGAATCACCGGCAATATCGAACGAAACGGGAATGTCCTCGCCAAACAAGCTTCCGTCCAGCGAAACGATATCGGCCTCGGCGCCGCGAAGCACCAGCACGCCGCTCCAAATGCGCGGCCAGATATCCTGGTTAATAAAGAACTGGAAACTGCGCAGGTCGTTGGGGCAAGCCGTAACCATCGAGCTCAGATGGTCGGCAGATCCGAGCACCTGCAGGCCACGTTCCGCCGCCCAGTACACATTCTCCTCAATGGTTGAATACGCATGCGCGGAGAACAACGTATGAGTATGAATATCACAAGAAAGAAGGTAGGGCATCAGGTCTCCTTGTCCAGTATGGCCGTCGCGTATATTCATTGTACGCATAGCATTCGATGGTCGTAAAACCGCTCCATCCCAACGACACAACGTCCATGACAACGGGGTCTGGCTTAAAACTAAACCCCGTTTCACGTAAAACATTGTAAGCAGAGCGCTTTACTTTTGACGATATTCGTCGGCCAGCTGCTTCCAGGCGGGCAGTGAGTTAACGATAGTCTCGTAGCTCACACAGTAGCCCAAGCGGAACCAGCCCGGCATGCCAAAACTGTCCGAGGGCACCGCGAGCAGCTCATACTTCTTCGCGCGCTCGCAGAAGGCGTTCGCATCGGGCTCCAGCGCCTTCACCCACAGGTAGAACGCGCCATCCGGCTCAACATACGTGTAGCCGTACTCCGCCAATGCACCGGTAAGCGCCGTGCGGTTGCGTGCATAGGCCTCAACGTCACTCGGCTCATCGATGCAGTCGATGATTACACGCTGGAAGAGCGCCGGTGCGCACACGAAGCCCAGCGTACGGGCGGCACCGGCAACGGCGGGCATTAGACGAGCTGCCTGAGGATTCGTATTGGGAACCAGGATCCACCCCACGCGCTCGCCCGGCAGCGAAAGCGACTTGGAATACGAGTAGCACACGATGGTGTGCTCGTAGATCGAAGGCACCCAAGGCACCTCGGCACCGTACACAATCTCGCGGTACGGCTCATCCGAGATGAGCATAATCGGATTCTCGGGATCGCGCTGAGCGTTGGCCTCGCGCAGAACATTGGCCAGTCGCGTCAGCGTGTCGCATGTATATACGGCACCGGTCGGATTGTTGGGAGAGTCAATGATGACGGCCGCCGTCTTATCGCTGATCGCCTTGAGCACGTTGTCCACGCTCAGCTGGAACGTATCTTCATCGGCGAGCGCCTCAACACACGTACAGCCGGCCTTCTCAATCCAAACGCGATACTCCGGAAAGTACGGGGCGATAACAATAACCTCGTCGCCCGGGTTCGTAACGGCGTTGAGCGTGCAGGTGAGCGAAGCCGCGGCACCCACCGTCATAAATACGTCTTTGCCCTCATAGCTCGTGCCAAAGCGGCGGTTGAGCGATTCGGCCACAGCGGCACGACATTGCGGCAGGCCCGGTGCGGGCGTGTAGCCGTGCAGCTGGTCGCTCGGCAGCTCCAGGGCCTTCTTAATCGACTCAGCCACAGCAGCGGGCGCCGGAACGCTCGGATTGCCCAGCGAAAAATCGAATACGTTTTCCGCGCCGATCTGCGCCTTGCGCTCAAGGCCATAGCTAAAAATCTCACGGATGATGGAGCTTTCCGCGCCGCGAGCATACATAGTTTCGTTGATCATCTGTTCCCCTTTCGCATAGGCGCTATTGTACGCTTTAGCCGAGCAAAGTGCCGCAGCAATGTTAATTGGGGACAGACTTAAATGCGTGAAAACGCTCATTTAAGTCTGTCCCCAATCAACAGACGGCCCCATATCGCTCAAAAGAAAAAGCCTCCGCAGGTTTCCCCGCGGAGGCTTTCGCCACAAAGACTATTTGTCGGCGTCGGCGTCGGCATCGACGACGGCATGGTCATCGCCAGCATCATCGGATGCGACTTCGGCATCCTCCTGCATGGCCGCCTGCGCAAATGCGGCGGCATCGGCCGCAAGCTCCTCCTCGCTCATGCGAGGCGCACGCTTCTTGGTCGGCATGCCGGCAGCCTTGGCGTTGCGCTCCTCCTTGGCCGCCAGGATATCGTCCTCGCGCTCAAGGTAGGCGTCCCACTCGTTATCGAGCAGGGCGTTCACGGCGTCGCCCTCGACGGTCTCGCGCTCGAGCAGCACCTTCGCCATCAGATCGAGCTGATCGCGACGGGCATCCAGGATCTCGGCCGCACGACGATGGGCCTCGCGCATGATGCGCTGAACCTCGATATCAATGCGACGCGCCGTCTCCTCGGAGTAATCCTGATGATCGGCATAATCGCGGCCCAGGAACACCTGATGCTGCGCCTCGCCAAAGACCTGCGTGCCCAGCTCCTCGCTCATGCCCAGACGTGTGACCATCTCGCGCGCCATCTTGGTCGCGCGCTCCAGATCGTTGCTCGCGCCCGACGTGATGTCGTCGCACATGAGCTCCTCGGCAACGCGACCGCCCAAGAACACGGCGAGCTCGTCGAGCATCTCGTTCTTGGTCTTGAGGAAGTGGTCCTCCTGCGGAAGCTGCAGCGTGTAGCCCAGGGCCTGACCGCGGCTGACGATCGAGATCTTGTGGACCGGATCGGAGTGCTCCAGGATATGGCCCACCAAAGCGTGACCGCTCTCGTGGTAGGCAATCGTGGTGCGCTCGGCCTCGGTCATCACGCGACCCTTGCGCTGCGGTCCGGCAATCACGCGCTCCATCGATTCCTCGACCTCGTCCATCGAGATCACGGAACGATGGCGGCGGGCAGCCAACAGTGCAGACTCATTGAGCAAGTTCGCCAGGTCGGCGCCGGTAAAGCCAACGGTCATCTGGGCGAGCTTCTCAAACTTCACGTCCTCGTCCATCGGCTTGTTCTCGGCATGAACGCGCAAGATCTGCTCGCGGCCCTTCACGTCCGGACGGTCGACCGTAACCTGACGGTCAAAACGGCCGGGACGCAGCAGCGCCGGATCCAGAATGTCAGGGCGGTTGGTCGCAGCGATCAGGATGACCGACTCGCTCTCCTCAAAACCGTCCATCTCGACCAGCAGCTGGTTGAGCGTCTGCTCGCGCTCGTCGTGACCGCCGCCCAAGCCGGCTCCGCGCTGACGTCCCACGGCGTCGATCTCATCGATGAAGATGATCGACGGGGCCTGAGACTTGGCCTCCTTAAAGAGGTCGCGCACGCGGCTGGCGCCGACGCCCACGAACATCTCCACAAAGTCAGAGCCCGAGATGCTAAAGAACGGCACGCCCGCCTCGCCGGCAACGGCCTTGGCCAGCAGCGTTTTACCGGTGCCCGGAGGGCCAACCAGCAACACGCCACGCGGGATCTTGGCGCCCAGCTTGCGATAGCGATCCGGATCGCTCAAAAAGTCACGGATCTCCTCGAGCTCCTCGACTGCCTCGTCCACGCCGGCAACGTCTTCAAACTTGACCTTGGGGCGCGTGGCCTCGTTGGTCTTGGCGTTGGTCTTGCCAAACTGCATGTTCCTGTTGTTGGCGCCCATCATCTGGCGCATAAAGTAGAACATGATGGCGATAAGGGCGATCGTCGGAAGCACACTCATCGCCAAGTCGCCCCAAAAATCGGGATCGTTGGTGTTGACGATGTACTTAGTGTCGGGGTGCTCCGCCATGAGCTCAGCAAGCGAATCGGAGCCGACATAGGTCGAGGAGAAGCTCTTGAGCTCGCTCGTATCGCCCTTGTCCTTCTTCGTCTTCCAGTAATGACCCGTCACGCTTCCGTCTTGAACCGTATAGGTCAGATCTTCGACGCGATCCTGCTTGATGGCGCTCACCATCTCGCTCGTCGCGAGCTTTACGGTATTGCTGGAATTGGCAAAGCCGGAGCCCATGTTAAAGAAGGCGTAGCCCAGAAGTGCGCAAGCCAAAATAAAATACAGCCAGCCCGTACGCGTGGGCTTCTTGCCTCCGGGCATCCCCGGGATCTTTGGGTCCCGGGGAGTCTGGGAATTGTTGTCGTTACGGTCGTCGGGCATCTTACGAATAAACCTCCGGTTTCAAAATGCCCAGATACGGAAGGTTGCGATAGCGCTCGGCATAGTCGAGGCCGTAGCCCACCACAAAGGCATCGGGGCAATGGGTTCCAACATACTTGGGCGTGATGGCCGAGACGCGGTCCTCAACGTCCTTCCACAGGAAGGCGGCGACCTCCAGAGAAGCGGGCTTGCGGCTCTCGAGGTTCTTCATCAGATACTTGAGCGTCAGGCCCGAGTCCAGAATGTCCTCGACGATCAGCACGTCGCGACCGCGGATGTCGATATCCAGGTCCTTAATGATACGCACGATACCCGAGGACTTCACACCGTCGCCGTAGCTCGAAACAGCCATGAAATCGATGTTGGTCGGCAGCTCGATCTTACGCATCAGGTCGCCCATAAAGACCACGGCGCCGCGCAGGACCGCAATCAGCACCAGATCCTTACCCGCGTAGTCGCGCGTAATCTCCTCGCCCAGGCGAGAGACGATACCGTCGATATCCTCCTGCGTGAACAGAACCTTCTCGATATCCGGATGTTGAGAAGCCATGACAACCCTTTCTTGTGCTTATCGCCCACACACCGCCGTATGGACGCGAACTACACATTCTAGCAGCGCACGGGGTAAATTTACCAGCCCGTGCGCCATCAGCGCGGGAATACCGTCAACGTCGCACAGAACAGCAGGCGTGGGACGCTATTCCGCATCGACCACGCGGAGCAGATATGCCACGCGCGTTGCGGCCGTGCACTTAAAACGCTCGTCCGCGCGAACTCCGGCGACCCACACCACGGCACCCCCCGGCGCCGTCCTCACCATGGGCACGCCGGCGCGCTCGGAAACGGGAATGCGAGCCTCACCTAGCAAATCGGATACTTTCTTGCTTCGGCCACTCATCCCTAACGGGCACATCACGTCTCCCGGCGCGGGACCGTCCACCCACAGGCGTGCCAATCGCGCCTCGGCAGGGATCTCGCCACGCGAGCCCGCCAGGATCCGCTCACTATCGCTGTCGGCAAAACCCAGGGCAGCCGCGTCTACCAAAGCTGTCACTTCCCCGGCAGCCGCAAGCTCACGGGCGCGGCGCACGATATCGCATCCCGGCTCAACAGCCATCGGTTCTGTGACCAGCATACGTCCCCCGCCCAACGGCAAACGACCGGGTACGGTAACCCAGTCCGCGACCAGGCCCTCGCGAGCCGCCGGCGCCTTAAACGCCAGCATGCCAAACTCAATGCGTGCGTCAATCCCCGCCGGAAGCGTGACCGAGCCGGTGCCCTCGGCAACGCAGGAAAGGACTCGCTCCACATGTCGCATCTCGGGACGAGCGTCCGGATCGATGCGCTTAATCGCCAGTCGCACGATGCGCCGCGCGATTACCACCTCGGCCGCAGCCAGGCGCCTGGCATCGAGCACCAGCGCACCCGCTGCCTCTTTGCGCAAACAGCTTCGAAACGCCTGTGCCGAAAGCTGAGACAAAAACGCGTCCTCATCGCCTAAGATCTCGCAGGCGGCGCCAATCGTCTTGCAGACGCTCGCGTTGCGCTGCGCCACCACCGGCATTACTCGATGGCGCACGTAGTTTCGCAGATACGAGATATCCTCATTGCTCTCGTCTTCACGCCACGGCTGACCATGTACCTGTAGATAGCCCACGAGCTCGCCATGAGTTAGGTCGAGCAAGGGACGCACCACGATATTCCTCCGGCGAGGAATGCTCGATAGGCCAGCAGGCCCTGAACCCTTAATCGCGTTCATCAAAAACGTTTCCGCGCGATCCGAAGACGTGTGCGCGGTGCAGATACGAGCCGCCGTTCGCGGTGCCCCCGTCTGGGCGCAGAGCTCGCGAACATACCTTCGCGCCGCGGCATAGCGCACCTCGCGGGCCGCGGCCTCAATATTGCCCGACTCCCCATCAAAATAAGCGTGCTCCACGCACAGCGGTAAACCATATTTCGCGCAGAGCTCACGCACAAAGGCCTCGTCGCCATCGGACGCCTTGCCGCGCAGATGATGGTTCACATGCAGCACGTGCAGTCGCTCGCGCGCGATGGGGGCCACACCACGCCCATCCAGAATATCCAACTTTGATGTGCACGCCATAAGGAGCAAAGCCGTCGAGTCCGCACCACCTGATACCATGAGCACGACAGGAGCAGCCTGCTGCCTCGTCCGGGTCTCATCGACTGCCCCAGGCACGGCATGGTGTCCATAATGCTGAGATACCGTAGGCATTTGCTTCCTCCTCTATTCGTCCGCACCCATTGTATCCTTTGGAATCTTATGTCTCGTCTGCACCTTCATATCCTCGGCAGTGGCTCTAAAGGCAACTGCGCACTCATCGAGGGCCCGCAGGGGCTCATTATGGTCGATGACGGACTGTCTCGCCGCGAGACATTAAAGCGCATGGCAGAACTGGGGCTCTCGACAGACAACGTCTCGGCTCTTCTCATTACTCATGAGCATAGCGATCACATCAAGGGCCTCGATGTCTGGTGCAAGCACTGGCACGGCCCCCTCTTTGCCAGCAGGGGCACTCTTTCGAGCAAAGAAAATCTTTCGCATCTGCCTGTCGAGGAATTCGATCCCGGCGACGCCCTATCCATTGCCGGCATCCACGTGCAAACCTACTCAACATCACACGATGTCATCAATCCAGTCGGTTATCGATTCGACGCCCTCGATGATTCCATCGGCTTTGCCACCGACACCGGAGAGCTATCGAGCCAAGCCATGAACACCCTCAAAGATTGTCGAGTCCTCGCGCTCGAAAGCAACCACGATGTGACCATGCTGCGCGAGGGAAAATATCCCCGCTTTCTTCAGGAGCGCATCCTGTCTGCAAGGGGACACCTCTCCAATGGCCAAGCCGCCGAAGCCGCGCGCGAACTTGTTACCGATCGCACCGAACAGCTCATTGCCATGCATATCAGCCAAGATAACAATCGTCCGAGCCTTACCGTCAAAAGCTATGCCAAAGCTCTGGCCGCAACCCTGGATGACGAGGTCGGCAGCTCCGCAACCCTTCTCCAAGGATCGCGAAAACTCTCGATACGCCCTGCGAGTCAGTATCAGCCGGCAACCATTCAATAGACTGTCCTAGACAGCAAAAGGGGCCGAGAATCGCTTCCCAGCCCCTTTTGCTGTCTTTTAATAGCGCAGAACACCAACGAAGTTAGTCGATGGAGATCTTCGTAACGTTCTTCTTCTCGACGATCTTGGGAACCGTAACGGTCAGGATGCCGTCAGCGTACTTAGCCGAGAGGCCCTCGCTCGAAGCGTCCTTTAGATACACGCCACGCGTCGCGCTGTACGAGCTGAACTCCTTCTGCAGGAAGTTCTTGCCCTCGTTCTCCTCGTCTTCCTCGACATTCACGCTAATGGACAGACGGCCCTCATTGAGCTCGACATCGATATCGTCCTTGGCGACACCGGTCAGATAGGCCTTGACCTCATAGCCGTCGCCCTTATCCTCAACGTCAACGGGAAACGCCTTGGAAGCAATCGAGTTGTTTGCAAGGTCGGTCATATCATCAAACAGATCGAACAGCGAGCTAGCAGAAGGACGAACGCCAAAAACCGAACGATAAGGAACCATGCTTGCCATGTTTACCACTCCTTTTAGGACTGCCGAGCCATCTTCTAGGTGACTGGGACTTCTTTTGACGCTCTTATATATGCCCACACAGTGCTTATATATACATCGACTATAAAGTTTTTTGAGTCAAGTACTATAAGCATATCTAAGTGTGTATGACTCAGGTTTTAGTAAGGTTAAGGTTCTTTGAACCAGAGCTTAAATAACGAGTATGTTCGCAGCTACAAATAACAAGGGGCTTACAATGAGCGCGTACACGTTGTTGGTAACGAGCTAAAGGGCATCATGGACGACCAAAACCAGAACAAAATGTTTATGCAGACGCAGGGGGAAGAAACTTCCACGCAGCCGCCACGGTTCCATCGCCCCCACATCTCGCAAGAGCCCATTAATGATCCTGAGCCCGAGTATGTGACGAGAAATCGATATCAAACGCTCGAGGATGCCCAAACGGGACGTAAACATATGGGCGTCGCCTCGGGAGACCCTGTATATCTGAAAGACGCACCATTATCTAAAAACAGCGCAGCTAGTGATGAGCCACTGAAAGCATCCGCCGCTCATCAACAAAGAGGTCCTCGTCCAAAGCAAACCTTAACGCATTCGGCTCGTTATCTCGAGACGCCAAAACAAGGAAAATCGATCTTCGTTTCGTCAAGTAAACGACGCAAGCAGCATCGACTGACAATCCTGCTTTTGATCATTGTGGCCATAGCAGTTGCCCTTGTTATTCGATTTATTTTCTTTAAATAAAAGCTCAATACCAAAAACAATAAGATTGTCTAGTGTAATTGAGTCATTTACGCCCCGTAAACGCAAAAAAGGGGGAGGCCGCGAGGCCTCCCCATTCTCAGTTCAAGCGTACGGCTCGGTGCCGTCCACCGGTCAGCGGCGCCCTGGCCTCCCACGGGCTGACCCCGCAGTACTCTCGGCGCGATGGGGCTTAGCTTCCGGGTTCGGAACGGG
>CABUSR010000050.1 GCA_902494245.1 uncultured Collinsella sp. | reverse complement strand
GCGTGCCCTCGGCGACGTGCGCGACGTGAGCATACAGGCCGTTGTGGTTCTTAGTATCGGAAACGGTCAGCGCAACGCCCCCGGCGGAAAGCTCGCCGGCGTCGCCCTGCTGGCCGCCCATCTCGGCATAGAACGGGGTACGGTCGAGCACGACCTCAACGTCCTCGCCCGCAGCGGCAGACTCGACTGACTCACCGTTGCGCACGATGGCGACAACCTTGGCGCCCTCGATCACATCATTGTCATAGCCGTCGAAATCGGTCGCAGCGACCTTGTCCGAAAGCTCGACCCACACGTCGTTGAAGCTGCCCCAGGCATCGCCCTTGGCGTTGGCGCGAGCGCGGGCCTTCTGGTCCTCCATGCAGGCGGTGAAGCCGTCCATGTCGACGTCGTGACCAGCGGTGCCGGCGATCTCGACGGTCAGGTCGATGGGGAAACCAAAGGTATCATGCAGCTTAAAGGCAACATCGCCCGGAAGGACAGCGCCGTCGGCGAGCGCGGCCAGGGCCTCGTCCAGGTAAACGCGGCCATTGTCGAGCGTCGTGGAGAAACGCTCCTCCTCGGAGGCAACGATACCCTTGACGAGCGCGACGTTCTTAAGCAGCTCGGGATAGGCCTCGCCCATCTGAGCGTTGACCTCGTCGATGAACTTGGTCAGGAAGGCGCCCTCGATACCCAGCAGGCGACCGTGGAACACGGCACGGCGGAGCAGGCGGCGAAGGACGTACTCGCGGCCCTCGTTACCGGGGAGGATGCCGTCAGAGATCATAAAGTCGACAGCACGGGAGTGATCGGCGATGATGCGCAGCGAGCGGCTGGCGCCGGAGTAGTCATCGGAGTCATAGGTCTTGCCGCTAATCTCCTCACCGAGTTTGATGAGGTGCTGCATCAAATCGCCGTCGTAATTGGCGGTCTTGTGCTGCATGATGGCAGCCATGCGCTCCAGGCCCATGCCCGTATCGAGGTTGCGGTGCGGCAGCTCCGGCATGGAGCCGTCCTCCTGGCGGTCGTACTGGGTAAAGACGAGGTTCCAGAACTCCAGAAAGCGGTCGCAGTCGCAGCCGGGCTTGCAGTCGGGGCTGCCGCAACCGACCTCCTCGCCCATGTCAAAATAGATCTCGGAGCACGGACCGCAGGGGCCGGTGGGGCCGGCGGCCCAGAAGTTATCGTCCTCGCCCAGGCGCGAGATGTGGTCCTCGGCAACGCCCAGGGAGCGCCACACGTCATGGGTCTCGTCGTCCTCGGTAAAGACGGTAAAGTACAGGCGGTCGAGCGGCAGCTTGAACTCCTTGGTGATGAGCTCAAAGGCCCAAGCGCAGGCCTGCTGCTTAGAGACGCCGCCAAAGGAGAAGTCGCCGAGCATCTCGAAGAAGGACAGATGGCGGCCGTCCTCGCCGATGCAGTCGATATCGTTGGTGCGGACACACTTCTGGCAGGAGATCGCGCCGATCTCCTTCATGGTCTTCTTGCCCTGGTAGTACTCCTTAAACTGGTTCATGCCGGCGTTGGCAAGCAGCAGCGAAGGATCGTCGGGAACAAGGGACGAAGAAGGATAGAGCTTAAGACCGCGCTCCTCAAAGAAGTTGAGGAACTTAGAGCGGATCTCGGCCGTAGTCATTGACGGGTAGTCAGCACTCATAGAGGGAATCTCCTCGGTTTCACATCGAAACAGTTCAAACGTAACGATATTACCATCCAACCGCCCCCATGCAAAAAAGAGGGCCGACATAAAGCCGACCCTACAGCGAAAGTGCACGTTATGTAGGACTGTGCGATCCTTTGAAAAAGACTAATGTAGAATTACATATAAGATTCACCCGGAAGGAGCGATCGATGAAAAGCAAACGATTTGTCCTGAATGTACTTCTGGTTGTAGCACTTTTAGCGCTCTTGGCCTTCTCCTGCTGGTACGCAAACCAACCAGCATTTGGCTACGTATTGTATGCAGTAATGTCCGGTGATAAGGCTTATTTCACTCTACGCGCAATTGACGTTCTCTTTTTCTATGTAGCCGGCCCCTTATCAATCGCTTTGCTCGCGTTTCTTGTCATTTACAACTTAAAAAAACGCTAGCGGTGCCTATTTGGAATCCGAATCGTCCATGGAGCCGTCGATGCCGATTTTGGTGTCGTCGTCCGTATTGGAATCGTCATCCTTGGCGAAGGGGTTCTTGAAAAAGCCCGTCGCGTCGGGCTGCAGGCCCGAGAGCTTAATCCAAGGATTATCAAGCTCGGGTTTGGGCATGGCCTGGGCCTTGGGCGCAGTCTCGTTACCGATGAGCTCGGACTCATAGATGAACGTATCGTCTCCAAGCGCGTCATAGGCGGCGACCGGGTTACCCTCGGCATCGCGATACGGGGTGCCCTTAAACACAGCACCGTCGTAGGCCACGAGCTGACGGCCGGTCTCGTTCTCGAAGTAGTACACGAAGATACCCTTCAGAGCCGCGCACAGCGGGATGGCGACCACCATGCCGATGGCGCCCATAAGCGCCGAACCGATAACGAGCGCCGTCAGGCTCATGACAGGATGCACCTGGACCGAGCTCTGCATGACCTTAGGCGAAATGACGTTGTCGGTGACGTTTTGAGCCACCATGGTCACGACAAGCGTCCACAATGCCAGCATAGGGCTGAACATAAAGCCGAGCACCGTGGCGATCGCCGCGCTCACCCAGGGACCGACAACCGGGACCAAGTGCATAATGCCGGTAAATATGGCCATGAGCGCTGCATATGGATGGCCAATGAGCGTAAAGCCGATAAAAGCGAGGATACCACCGCAGATGGACGTCACGACCATGCCACGCATATAACCGCCGACCGAGCGTGAAAGGATGGCGACCATAAAGCGGTACGAGGTCTCCTTTTCTTGACCAATGATGGTGCAGACTTCATGGTGCATACGGGGGTAATCGCAGGCAAGCCAGTAGGCAAGCACCAGACCGAGGAAGATGACGAACAGCTGGGAGGCCGTATTGGTAATAAGCGGGAATACACCGCGACCAAGCTCGGCAGCGATTTGTGAGACATACTTAGACGCCACAGTGACAAGCGAAGAAAGATTATCATCCAGATACTCTTTGAGCGGCGTGTTGTTGAGCGTCTTGAAATGCGAGACCATCTCGTTGAGATCGCCGCCCGCAACGCGAAGCTGCTCAGGCAGGCGGCTCAGGACTTCCATAATCTGACCGAGCAAAATAGGCGACAGGATGCAAACGACACCAACAAGCACGGCAACAACCACAATGAGGGCGATAAGCGAACCGATGCCACGACCGACGCCGTGATGCTCAAGCCAGTTAGTGATCGGCGACATCACAAAAGCGATGATGGAGCCGACAGCTAGAAACTCGATAACCGGCGCCAGGATGCCCATAAGGTTAAAGATGACGGCGGCGATGACGATGCAGCCAACGACGGACCAAATGCGAAGCGTCAGAATACGGGTATCGCGCAGCGTGCGGTCGGTTTGTTGGGGGTGCTCACTCATGAACGAACCATCACTCCATCGGGGTCGATCTTGTCCTGAATCTTCTTAAGGGTACGACGCAGCAGGCGCGAGACCTGCACCTGCGAGATTCCCAGCTTCTTGGCGATCTCGATCTGGGTCATGCCCTTTACGAAGCGCAGCTCGATAACCTCGCGCTCGCGCGGCGAGAAATCGCGGATGGCTTCCTCGATTACCAGTCGGTCATCGGTAAAGTCGAGCTCGTTGTCGTCATCGGCATAGCGGTCGAGAATCGAGGGCGCATCGTCGGAATCGGACGCGCCGGGAGCCTCGATGGGCACCGAGGTGTAAGCCGAGGACGATTCCATGGCTTCGAGTACCTCGTCGACAGTCACGTCCAAGTATTCGGCGATTTCCTCAACCTTGGGCGAACGCTGTAGCTCGTTGGTGAGCTTATCGGTAGCCTGATTGACCTTGGCAGAAAGCTCCTGCAGACGGCGCGGCACGCGCACGCTCCAGCCCTTGTCGCGGAAGTGACGCTTGATCTCGCCCAGGATGGTAGGCGTGGCAAACGTGGTGAACTCGAGTCCGCGCTCGGGATCAAAGCGGTCGATTGCTTTAAGCAAACCCAGGTATCCGACCTGCATCAGGTCGTCGAGCGGCTCGCCGCGGTTCTTAAATTTGTTGGCAAGAAACCTTACCAGGTTCATATGGGACATGACGAGCTGCTCACGTGCGTCCGGATCACCGGTCTCTTTGTAGCGACGAAACAGCTCGCGGGTTTTCTCCTTGTCCCAAGCGGTCTTACCGCTCCGGGAACGTTCGGTCATATTAGATATCCGCCTTGAGGTCGAGGGAAAGCGTCAGGGGCGCCTCAGTCTTTTCGTAGGAATCGCACACGCTCGCCAGAATGAGCTCGGCATACACGGCAGCCTGGTCATCCTCGTCGACGGTGGCCCGATCGCCAAAGGTAAAGTTCATGCCAACGTGAGACTCATCGACATCGAACCTGATCATGATGTCATCGGAATCAACAGCCGTGCAGCCAAAGATAAAGGCCTCCTCGGCAGCCATACGAATGTCCTCGATGCGATCGACGGACATGGAGCACAGCGCGCCGACGTTGGCCGCCGTCATACGCACGAGGCGTGCCAGACGCGGATCCCCGGCAACAGTCAGCGTAATAGGGCAGGTTGCTTCGCTACTCATCGCAGGACTCCTCGGAGGTCTCGGCGGGCGTATAGGTGTAATACTGAGCAGGCTTGGCTGCGGGCTTCTGAGCCGCATCCGCACCATCGGCGGCCTCGTCCTCAGCCTCACCAATCAGAACGCGCTCGGTAGGCTGCTCGGCCACGGCGGCGGCAGCGGCGAGCTTGCGATCGGCGTCGGCTGCAGGAGCCTTCACCTTATTGAAGAGCTTCTGCACGGCGCCAGCAGCAGAATCAGTCACGCTCGACACAGCGTTGCTTGCCTCGGCCACGCTACCCGTGACCTCGGAAATGTCGCGAACCACGGCTTCGACCTCTACAAGATTGGAGGTAAGGGCGTCAACCGCGGTCTTGCTCGACTTGAGCAGCGGCTCCACCTGGGCAAGTGCCGGCGTAAGCTCATCGACGGCGCCATCGAGCTTTGCCACCACAGGCTGAGCCTCGGCGATGGTGTTATTGAGAACGCTTACGGTCTTATCGAGCGAATCAACGGCGTTGCGGGTCTTGCGCAAGGTAAGCGCGAGCTCAACGATAGCCCACACACCGGCAATGGCAAGCACCAGCAGGGCGATTTGAATGGGACTCATACAAGCCTCCCGAAAGAATCGAAATACAGACGACTTTCATGGTACCCCAAAGAAGGGGAAGATACCCAAAGGGAATGTGCGAGGTCCAAGGACCTACCTGGGCGCGTTACCGCTACGGTCGCGTTCGCTTTGCTCAACACGCCACTCTTCCCAGCCGCGGCCCGCAGGCTGCCAAAACGCACCGCGCTCCAGCCCCTCGGGCAAATAGCGCTGATCGACCCAGCCTTCGGGATAATCATGCGGATACTTATACACACCGTATTCGTCGCTGCCCGGGCGATGACGATCGCGCAGATAACTCGGCACCTCGCGAAGCCCACTTGAATGGATATCGGCCAGCGCCGCATCGATCGAGGCCTCACACGCGTTGGATTTAGGCGCCAAGCACACATACAGAGCGGCCTGAGCAAGGTTAATGCGGCACTCGGGATACCCAATGACCTCGGCAGACTTAAACGCGGCATGCGCCACCAAAAGCGCCTGCGGGTCGGCGTTGCCAACATCCTCAGAAGCGTGAATCATAATACGGCGAGCGATAAACTTGGGATCCTCCCCCGCATCAATCATGCGCGCGAGCCAATAGATCGTGGCATCGGGGTCGCTGCCGCGCATGGACTTGATGAACGCACTGATGATGTCGTAGTGCATGTCGCCGTTTTTGTCGTACGAAAAGCCACGGCGCGGGTTGGCAATCTTCACGTCGTCAACAGTGATGGGATAGCGCTCCCCCGCCGCAGGCGCCGGCGTTCCCTCGGTATCGGGACGCGTTACGGCAATCTCACTCGCAAGCTCGAGCGTCGTGAGCGCTGAGCGAGCATCACCCGCTGCCAGCGTACAGATGGTCTTAACCGTATCCTCATCGGCCGAGAACTTGCCGTTCAAACCCTGCGGAGCCTCGAGCGCACGCTCAATGAGTGTGGCTATATCCTCGTCTTTAAGATGCTCAAGCTCCACCACGCGACCGCGCGAGAGCAACGCCGAGTTGACCTCGAAGTACGGATTCTCCGTCGTGGCGCCAATCATTATGACGGTACGGTTCTCAACTGCATGCAGCAGGGCATCCTGCTGCGACTTGGAGAAGCGGTGAATCTCATCGATGAAAAGAATGGTGCGGCGGTCGTAGGTATTCAGGCGCGTCTTGGCCTCGTCAATCACGCGACGAAGGTCCTTTACGGTGCCCGTCACGGCGCTGACCTCGACAAACTCGCTCTTAGTATGGTTGGCGATAATATGTGCCAGCGTCGTCTTGCCCGTACCGGCCGGCCCGTACAGAATCACGCTCGACAGTACGTCATGCTCAATCGCGGCACGTAACCACGAGCCCTTACCGACGGCCTTTTGCTGGCCCACATACTCGTCGAGTGAATTGGGCCGCATGCGCACCGCAAGCGGCGCATTCTGAAAGGAACGCTCACGCGTCGAAGCAGAAAAAAGGTCGTCCATAACCATCCCGTGCGTCAATCAAAACGTTTTCCACTAACAGTATACCGAATAAATACGAACTACCGTTCGTTAATATAGGTACGGTGCGGAAACTTCAATCCCGGGAACAGCTTGCTCGTGAGCTCGCAGAAATAACCGTCCGACATGCTAGCAATATAATCCACGACCGCCTGGTCCTTATCGTCCTGCCATGCATAGGTGCGATCGTAGTAGGAAAGCTGCTGCACAATGCGAGAAATGTGGTGCTTAAAGATATACGAGGACTCGTCGCCTTCGTTTATATCCTGCAGGCAACGGTCGTAGAGCTTTTCGAAAGCCTCGCGCAGCTCCGCTTCGGAGTCGCCCTCGATACCGCCCTTGCTATAGATCTTCTCGTAGTTCTCGCGCTTGGCCCGACGGATTTCCTCAAACAGGTCCTCGCTCATCTCGATGTGCGGCTTGCCATAGCTGTGTTCAACGATATCGATGGAGGCATGCGTGAGGATCCAGCTGTTGTATGCTCCGCCCCGACCGTCATCAAAAGCTTCGGGTGACAGCAGGCCCGCCGCAATGGCGTCTTGGCGATCGCGTCCAACGTAGGCAAGGATATCCGAGATGCGGACCACGCAGCCTTCGAGCGTCATGGGACGCAGGTGCTCAATTGCGCTATAACCCGTGGCAATGCAGTCCTCAACCGTCTGATCAAACTGTTCAAAGGAGCTCATGTCCGAGAGCTCAAAGACGCGCTGTTCGTACTCGCCGTTATGGCACAGCACGCCGTCGAGCGTCTGGAGCGACACGTTGCGGCCGTACAGCGCGTCGAGCACGCGGACCGACTGCACGTTATGGAAAAAATAACGACCCGTGCGCTCGTGATAGATATCGTTGAGGAATCGCTCACCGGCGTGGCCGAAGGGTGTATGGCCCAAGTCGTGGCCCAAACCAATCGCTTCGATCAGATCGCAGTTGAGCCCCAGGGCGCAACCGATATCACGTGCGATGCGCGAAACAAGTTGCACGTGCAGGCCGCGACGCGACAGATCATCGTTGCTGCGAAAGCTGAAAACCTGAGTTTTGCCGGCGTATCGGGCGTACGCAGGCAGATGGAGAATCTTTTCGGCATCGCGCATAAAGGCCGGACGCATGATCGTGCCTTGGTCTGCGGCTCGATCAACACGGCGGATGACCTGACCATCGTTGCATCGATAAGGGTTAATGACACCCGAGGCACGGTCGGCAGCGATACGATCGACCAGCTCGGGCGACAACGCCGAGGGAATGCGATCCATACGCGCCTTGATGGCGGCTGTCTGTTGATTGATTGCCATGGCATGCTCCTTAAAAAGGGCGCGCAACGATTACAGCGTACTACCCACGACCTCGATTATGGCAAATATCGGCACTAAAAACGGCAGCAATGGCAAGGAGCGCGATTTTGTGATGAGGCAGGCGACAGCAAGGGCAAGGAGCGAGACAGCAAACGCAACGATGCCACCCAGAGGGTCGAGGATGCAAAGGGCAAAGAGCGCCTTGGCGTCACCCATGCCAATGCCGGGAGCGTGGCGAATACGACGCCAGAGCGACTCAGTAAGCACAAGGGCAAGGTAGACGATGACCGCAAGACCGGCGTGCTCAAGCGCCGTGTTAATGCCCCTGTCGAGCCAAACGCCTGCAAACGCCGCCACGGCACACGCGCCGGCAAGTTCATTGGGAAACCGCCGCTCACGGGCATCAATCGCCGCGCCGGCAAAGATGCAAATCCAAAATGGGATGTAGGACATCGTGCACCTCCATGGACAGCTGCTCAAACGCAAAAACCACCACAAAGGTGCCTGTCCCCTTTGTGGTGGTTTTGGTGGTGGTTATTTAGCGCCTTGCATAACCTCGTCGAGAGTAACGTTGACGGCGTGCTGCGTCGGGACCCAGTCGACCTTTAGGAACAGAGCAGCCACCGTGATGGGGATATAGCTGA
This sequence comes from uncultured Collinsella sp., assembly GCA_902494245.1. Taxonomy (GTDB): domain Bacteria; phylum Actinomycetota; class Coriobacteriia; order Coriobacteriales; family Coriobacteriaceae; genus Collinsella. The sequence continues at coordinate 2,392 of CABUSR010000050.1, read as the reverse complement.
ACATAAAGATCGGGAAGGTAAACAGGTTGGTCACCAAACGCCACTTTTGCGCGCAATGAATGTGCTTGTACTCGAAGATGGTCGTGAGTAGCGCCAGGATAAAGAAGGTCTGGTACATCATCACGAAGGTCATAATGAGCGAGGCGGCACAAGCCTGCATCTCGACCTCGGTGGCCAAGAAGCCGTGCGAAAGCCCGCCCACGATGAGGAAGGTCGCGTTGGCGAGCATGGAGATCAGGGACAGCAGCATGCCCGGAGCGATGGTCATAAACATGTCATATGCGGCAAAGCGATGATAGCGGATTGTCGATTTGACAAGATGCTTGCCATAGGTAAAGAACACCTGGTAAAAGCCCTTAGTCCAACGCATACGCTGTTTCCAGGACGCCTTAAACGTCACCGGCTGCTCGTCAAAGAACTCCGCCGGCGCATAACCGATGCGGATGCCGTGAATGGCGCAGAACGTGGTGAACTGGATGTCCTCGGTCAGCGTATGGAACTGCCAACCGTGCATGCCCTCAATCACGCTCGCCGAGATAAGGTAACCCGAACCCGAGACAGCGCAGGACGTCTTGCAGATATTACGCGCATTGTTGAGGAAGCGGGCCTCGCGCAGATACCAGGTGGCATTAGCTGCCGAGATCCACGAGCTGCCGAAGTTCTTGGAATTGCGATAGCTCGTGACCACATGGAAGCCCTGGTCAAAGGCATCGTTCATCTTAGACACGTAATCGCGGGAGATAACGTTGTCGGCATCGAAGATAAAGTAGCCCTCAAACGTATCGGGATACTCGTTAAGGATGCGATCGAAACCAAAGTCCATGACCCAGCTCTTGCCCTTACGGGCCAGGTCATTGCGCTCGTAAACAATGGCACCGGCCTCGCGCGCGAGCTGAGCGGTATTGTCGGTGCAGGCGTCGGCAACGACAAAGACCTCGATGAGCTCGGACGGATAATCCTGGTCCTTGATGGAGCGTACGAGATTGGCAATTACGGCCTCCTCGTTATGCGCTGCGATAAAGAAGGCATAGCGGTGGAGATTTTTGGCCTTGGGAGGCGCGACTTCGCCACGAAGAGCGCCGATGACAAAGAAGACCACCTGGTACAGAAAGCAGACCGTGAGCAGCGTGACGACAATCTGGTTGAAAATCACGATGGGCGTGTTGGTTTGTAAAAAGGCGAGCATGCAGGCTCCCAGGAACGCGTTACGTAAACAATCGTATATCTTACCGCAGGCTTACCGAGTTCAAGAAACCACCTAATACCGGCTAGGCTTCGAGCAGGCCAAGCTGCGGGACAATATCGTCGCCGGCGGCGGTGCGGCCAAGCGAGCGCGGGGCCAGGTCGTCAAGAACCGCAGCGAGATCCCACGGCAGCTCGTCGCGGCATTCGATGCGCTCGCCCGTCACGGGATGGTCGAATGCGACGCGCCAGGAATGAAGGAATTGCCTGGTCAGACCCTGATCGGCGCGTGCATCGCACTTGCCGTAGAGCGGATCGCCCACGCAGGCGTGGTTGATATGGCGCATATGCACACGAATCTGATGCGTGCGGCCCGTAAACAGGTGGCACTCGACGAGCGTATAGCCGCCGTCAAATCGCGTGGAATCGAAGCGCTCGAGGACCTTAAAGGTCGTAATGGCCTGGCGCGCGAAAGGATCGTCCGAAACCGCCATCTTGACACGGTCGCGCGTCGATCGGGCAATGCCGGTGTTGATGGTGCCCTCGTCCATGGCGATGTGCCCGTGAACAAGTGTGATATAGCGACGGTCAAGCGTACGCGTGCGGATGAGATTTTGGAGCGCGCGCTGGGTGTCGTCGTCCTTTGCCGCAAGCATGAGACCCGAGGTATCGCGATCCAGGCGATGCACAATACCGGGGCGGTCCTCGCCCTGCACGGTGCCCAGATGGTCGATACCGCAGTGATAGACCAGGGCATTCGCGAGCGTACCACTCTCATGACCATGCGCAGGATGGCACACCAGGCCGCGCTGCTTGGAGAGCACGATAAGGTAGTCGTCCTCATAGCGGATATCGAGGGGAATGGCCTCGGGAATCACGTCGGTCGGGTCGTGCGGCTCGGGCAGATCGACCGAAATACGGTCGCCGGCTCGCACGGCGTACTTTTTGGACAGGCAGGTCTCGCCATTGACGCATACGGCACCGCCCTCAATCAGATGCGCGCAGGCAGAGCGCGTAGGGCAGCCGTCATTGGAGCCCAGATAGGCGTCAAGGCGCTGACCAGAGGCATCGTCGGCAACAAGGATATGGATGTCAGCCATTAGCGCTCATTCCTTTCGCGAATCTTGCGGGCACGCTCCCCACGCTGCTGGGCCTTGCGCTTGGCACGGGCCTCGTCACGGGCGTTGAGCTCGGCGGTCGCATCGACCTC
>CABUSR010000049.1 GCA_902494245.1 uncultured Collinsella sp. | reverse complement strand
TTCTCCCCCTAAATCAAACTCAACCACCATGGCTCAGACGTCGCTGCTGGCTCCGTGTGCCGAGCACCCGTTTGGCACCGACGCCCTTGGTCGCGACATTCTTGTCCGCGTTATCTACGGTGCACGTGTTTCGCTGTCCGTCGGCATTATGGCCACCGCGATCTCCACGCTGATCGGTCTGGTCATGGGTGCTCTGGCGGGTTTCTACGGCGGCATCTGGGATACGATCATCATGCGCTGTGCGGACATCTTCCTGGCGTTCCCGTACGTGCTGTTCGTTGTCGCCATGATCGCCGTTATCGGCCGTGGTCTTCAGAACGTCTTTATCGCCATCGGTATTCTCGGCTGGCCTTCGATTGCGCGCGTCTTCCGCTCTGCAATCTTGACGGTCAAGGAAAACGACTATGTTGACGCTGCGCGCGCGATGGGTGCATCCGATGCTCGTATCGTCGTGCGTCACATCTTCCCGAACTCCGTCGCCTCTATCGTGGTCTACGCAACCATGAACATTGGTGGCGCCATTCTGACCGAGTCCGCTCTGTCCTTCCTCGGCATGGGCGTTATTCCGCCTACGCCTTCGTGGGGCTCCATGATTCAGGACGGTCAGCAGTATCTTCTGACCGCTCCCTGGATGATGATCATGCCCGGTCTGGCAATTCTCTCGACGGTGCTCGCCTTCACCCTGCTGGGTGACGGTCTGCGCGACGCCCTCGACGTCAAGATGAAGGACGCATAAGGATGAAGAAGAACAAGAACTATGTGGACCTGAAGGACCAGCCGGTTCCCGAGGGCCAGCATCTGCTCGAGGTCGATGACCTTAAGATGTATTTCCATACCGAGGATGGTGTCGTTCGCGCTGTCGACGGTGTGTCCTACACGCTCGATCGCGGCGAGACCCTGGGTGTCGTCGGTGAGTCCGGCTCCGGTAAGTCCGTGACCGCCATGACTATCATGGGCCTCATCTCGATGCCTCCGGGAAAGATTGAGGGCGGCGACGTTCGCTATCGCGGTCGTTCTATCCTCGAGATGACCGAGGAAGAGATGCAGCACATTCGCGGTAACGACATCGCGATGATCTTCCAGGATCCTATGACCTCCTTGAACCCGGTCTATAAGATCGGCAAGCAGGTGGGCGAGGGTCTTCGTCTGCACCGTGGCTACTCCAAGCAGGAGGCGCTCAAGCGCGCCACCGAGCTTTTGGACCTCGTTGGTATTCCCGAGCCCGAGAAGCGCGTCAATGAGTATCCGCACCAGTTCTCTGGCGGTATGCGTCAGCGCGTCATGATCGCTATGGCTCTTGCCTGCGATCCTGATATCCTGATTGCCGACGAGCCCACGACGGCTCTGGACGTTACCATTCAGGCTCAGATTATCGAGCTCATGCAGGAGATGCAGGAGAAGAACGGCAACGCCATTATCATGATTACCCATGACCTGGGCGTCGTCGCCGACATGGCCGACAAGATCATGGTTATGTACGCCGGCCGTCCCGTCGAGTTCGGTACTGCTGAGGAAATCTTCTACGAGAGCCGCCACCCCTACACCTGGGGCCTTATCCGCTCCATCCCGGAGCAGGCCATCGAAGAGAAGAAGCCGCTTACGCCGATTCACGGCAACCCGCCTTCGCTCATGAACCTGCCCGAGGGCTGCGTGTTCTCGCCTCGTTGTCCCTATGCGACCGATAAGTGCCGCAAGCAGCGCCCCGAGCGCGTTGTCACCGAGTCTGGTCATTACTCTGCGTGCCACTACTCCGGTGACCCCGAGTTTCTCAAGAACGCTCCTGAGACGTCCCGTACGCGCAAGGATTCCAAGAAGGGAGGCGAGGCGTAATGGCAGATACCAACGAGCGTACTCCGTTGCTGAAGGTCGAGCACCTCTCTAAGGAGTTTCCCGCTGAGTCCGGCATGTTCGCCAAGCGCTTCTCCAAGCGTGTCGTCTCTGCTGTAAACGACATCTCTTTTGAGATTTATCCGGGTGAGACCTTTGGTCTGGTTGGCGAGTCTGGTTGCGGTAAGTCCACCACGGGCCGCACCATCATGCGTCTGACCAAGCCGACTGCCGGTAAGGTGTTCTTCCAGGGCAAAGATGTTGCCGAGATGAGCAAACATGAGATCAAGGACATGCGTCGTGAGATGCAGTTTATCTTCCAGGATCCTTATGCTTCGCTCAATCCTCGTATGACCATCGGCGAGATCGTCTCCGAGCCCATGACCATTCACGGTGTGGGCACCAAGGAGGAGCGCATTGAGCGCGTCCGCGAGTTGCTGGACGTCGTCGGTCTGAACCCCGAGCACATTAACCGCTATCCTCATGAGTTTTCCGGCGGTCAGCGTCAGCGTGTCGGCATTGCCCGTGCATTTGCGCTGAAGCCCAAGCTGATTATCTGCGACGAGCCGGTTTCCGCTCTGGATGTGTCCATTCAGGCCCAGGTTCTGAACCTGCTCAAGGAACTGCAGGACAAGTTCGGTACCGCATACCTGTTTATCGCCCACGACCTGTCCGTCGTGCAGCACATCTCCGATCGTGTTGCCGTTATGTATCTGGGTAAGATGGTCGAGGTTTCGGACTGGAAGACGCTCTACAGTGAGCCTCACCATCCGTACACGCAGTCGCTGCTGTCTGCCGTGCCGGTTCCCGATCCTGATATCCAGAAGAACCGTAAGCGCATCATCCTTGCCGGCGATCCGCCGTCACCGCTGGATCCGCCGACCGGCTGCCGTTTCCACACGCGCTGCCCGATCGCGCAGGGTGTCTGCTCCGAGAAGCTGCCTGAATTTAAGGAAGTTGCCCCGGGTCACTGCTGCGCCTGCCACTTCGCGGAGCCGTTCCCGATCAAGGAATCGCACATCGACCTGTAGTCGGTTGTTATCGTCCGGGCCCGCCCTGAAGTTATTTTTCAGAACGTCCTCGGACATGCAAGAAACCCCCGCTGTGCACTTCGTGCGGCGGGGGTTTCTTGCGTCCTGCGGAGTGTTCTGAAAAATAACTTCAGGGCGGGCCCTGGGGTAACTCGGCAGGGAGAGTGCGATTCCCTGATCGCTCACTTAATTTAATAAGAAATTGAGTGAGGCCGGAGCTTTGGCTCCGGCCTCCCCATATAAGGGCTCGGCAAAGCCGAGCCACCAAATATATATCAGCCCCAGAACATGTTTGAGAACTGTGTCCGGAGTACATACTCCTAGGGCCGGAATGAGGTTGCTTTCCAACGCATTCCGCAGGGGGCGGCATTATTTTGTAGCGCGAAGCGCGGAGCAAAATAATGCCGCATGCCCGAGGACGCGTTGGAAAGCAACCTCATTCCGGCCCGAACAGGTCAGTTTACCTGCGCATTTACAAATTCGTAAACTTTTTTGAAAAAAGTGCTTGCACAGTTCTCGAATCATAGGTTATTATCTTCCTCGTTGAACGCGCGGGTCCAACAAAACGAACCGCGAATCAACAACATAGCATGTCGGAGTGGCGGAATTGGCAGACGCGCTAGCTTGAGGTGCTAGTGACCGCTTTTTGGTCATGCGGGTTCAAGTCCCGCCTCCGACACCATCGCATTTGAGAAGCCTCTTCGGAGGCTTTTTTGTTACCGATAGACGGTGAGGTCCACGATGGAAACGCTTGAGCGCAACGAGTGGGCAGACGTTGCCCAACTGGTCGAGATCACGAGCGATGCTGTCATCATCTGTGAGCTCGACGGAACCATTCTGCATGTGAATAATCGTTTGCTCGACCTGATGTGCGAGGAACGCGCTGACGTCATCAGCGGTGATGTCAAAGACGTTCTGTACTCGTCTGCCTTTGAGCGCGCGACCGAACATCGTCTGCCGTTTGAGACCGATGGCTCCGAGAGCGAGCTGATGCTCAAGCTGAGCGACGGGTCTTTTATTCCCGTCTTGGTTCGCGCAGGTTCCGTTACGCCTCCGCGTATCTTTGGACGTCGTGCACCGCGTGTCCTGGTGGCGCTTCACAGCATCGAAGAGCAGTATTCCCACGATCGTCAGCTCAAACGTGCGCTATCGGAGCTTAGGGTGGCGAATAAACGCCTTTCGGGCACCCTTTCGGTCATTATGAGTACCGTGGGCTCCGATGAGCTCCCCAGCTTGCTCGATACCGTTTTGAATCAGCTCGTTGGAACGCTCGATGCCTCCGGCGCTGCTATCTATTTTTCTGAGAGTGGCGGTTTTAAACTTCGCGGTGTTTCCAAGGAGCTGTACGACAGCTACCTGCCTGAGTTTTTGCCGTATGGCGCTGGCATTCCGACGTATGTTCTTCGTGAGTCGCGTGCCTGTCGCTTGTCGATTCAACAGGACCTTAAGGGTGATAAGGCCGCCTCCGGTATGTTTATGGACCTGGACAATCGTTCCAAGCACTTGCTGCGCGTGCAGGATATGCCCCCGTATCGCAGCGAGATCTGTCTTCCCGTGTTTTACGGCACGCAGGTCCTTGGCGTGTTGGAAGTTGGCTGGAAACGCCCTCAGGCACCGCTCGCCTATGACGTTAATGTGCTCGAGGTCATTTGCGATTACCTGTCTATCCAGCTGGTCGGTATGGCATCGAGCCTTCGCTCCCGTCGCACGGCCGAGCTTGGCCGCTCGCTCAATGTCTTGCGTGATGAGTTGTTTACCTTTCTAGACGATTCTGCCGCGGCTACCCAGGCGGTATCGTCCGAGATCTGCAATATGCTTAACTGCCATTTTTGCCCTGTTGAGTATGACGCCAGTCTGGATTCCTACGTCATAGATTTTGAAGGCGGCAGTCGCGTTGCTTTGCCGGACGATCCCGAGAAGCTTTTCTTTTCCACGACGGCGCCAGCGGCACGTCTGGGGGCTGGACCTGATGGCTTTGAGGCATCTGTTTTGGGAGGTACGAGTGCCGAGGACCTTAAACACGTCCGTATAACTCGCGTTGACGAATCGATGCCTATGGGAGGTTGGCTTAGGGCGCATGGTCTGCCTTGTCAAGGTCTCTACGTCGACTCCGGCATCGAGGCGGGGCGCCCGCGCTCTGAGGGTGATGGCAAGCACAGTAACGACGCGATTGTTCCTGCTTCTGTTGCGAAGAGCCCGACGACGCGCGTACTGCTGCTTCGTGATGGCAGCCAAGAGCCGATTGATGATCTTGAATATGACTACCTGGTGCACTTGGCGCATGACTTTGAACTGATCTACGAAGGCGAATCTCAAAAGCGCGAGGAGCGCCATATTGCTCAGACCCTTCAGATTGGCATGAGAAATTCCCTGGGGGATGTTCCGGGTATCGCAACCGATTCGGTGTACCTGTCGGCCACGAACTCGGCGTTGGTCGGCGGCGATTTCTATACGCTCATCCGTCTTCCCGACGACTGCGCCGTCATGATTCTGGGCGATGTGTCTGGCAAAGGCATTGAGGCTGCATCGATGTCTGCGCTCGTCAAGACGGCCCTGACGGCATATGCCTGGGAGGGCGCTGGACCGGCCCGCATGGCACGCTCCCTTAACAGCATGCTCATGGGCTTCTCGAGGGTCGAGACGTTCGTGACGGCCTTTATCGCCAAGATTGACCTTAAAGCCGGACGCGCAACGTATTGTTCGGCGGGCCATCCTCCGACCATGGTCATTAGGCCAGAGTCGATGCCGCTGGGTGGCGGCGAGGCCCGTGGAGGAGAGGTCGAGCTGCTTGGATGCCAATCGGGCGTAATCGGTGCCTTTGAGAGCATGGTGTACGAGACAGGCGTGTTTACGTTCGCTCCTGGCGACATGCTCTTCATGTATACGGACGGAACGATTGAGGCCCGCGACCGCACCGGAGCGTTCTTTGGCGAGCAGCGCCTTCGTGACCTTCTGCTCTCTGTCTCGGGTGAGGGCGTATCGGGAATCTGCGGCAAGGTCTTGGGCGAGCTTGACCGATTTACCGAATCGGCGCTGGACGATGACATTGCATTGGTGTCCCTTGAGTTTTTACGGGGCCGGTCCTAAACAGCGACGCTGGGCGCGTCGAATCCGCACGGTTGCGGAAACGCATGCATCGAACAAGCTCTTTTGGGGAACCATGGTCGTATGAATGAGTGGAATGACATAGCGGTTTTGACGCCACCAGGCGATATCGACATCGCCACGGTGCCTGCGCTGCGTCGGCGGTTGGATGCTTTGATTGGCCGCGGCGTGCGTCGTGTCGTCATCAACTGTCAGGCTGTTAGCTTTATCGATTCGACGGGCTTGGCATTCCTGCTTACGCGCGCTCGTGAGCTCATGAGGCGAGAAGGCCTGCTTTCGCTCGTCAATGCATCAGGTGAAGTTGTTCGCTTTTTGGAGATTGCTCGTCTTGTCGATATCCTTCATGTCGCGGGGCCGGCACGGGAGTCTATTCCCGCCATTCCGGTGGGGGGGCTGCCTCGCTGGAGTAAGAGCGTCGAGGTCCGTCAGGGTATCGAGAATCTTCCATACTACCGACATCGCATCGCCGAACTCCTTGAATCGCTCCCGTTGCGCCGTGACGAGCGCTACGATGTCGCATTGGCGTCGGGGGAGGCGCTGGGTAATGCCTATGACCATGCGGGCGGTATCGGGTGCGTCCTGACGGTTCAGGCCTATGGCGATCGCGTTGTGGTTGAGGTGCTTGATCGAGGTGCCGGCTATTCTATCGATGAAACGAGCGAACCGGTCGCATCCGAGGAACGCGGCCGTGGCATCAAGCTTATGCGTATGCTCGTCGATAACGTGGAGGTTGCTCGTCGTACGGACGGCGCCGGCACGCGCGTGCAGATGGTGAAGCTGTTTAGCGGAGCACTGGAATCGTGTGCCTAGCCAATCGCTTTAGCGCGTTTAGCTACTAAGAACATGCGGCAGACAAGTTTTTTGAAAAAAGTACTTGCGTCTTTTGGACAACTCGCGTAAATTAATAACCCGCAAGCGGACATGGCTCAGTTGGTAGAGCACAACCTTGCCAAGGTTGGGGTCGCGGGTTCGAGCCCCGTTGTCCGCTCCATTGCATTTTCGGACCGTTTAGGCGGTCCTTTTTCGGCGAAGTGGCCAAGTGGTAAGGCAGAGGCCTGCAAAGCCTTTACCCCCGGTTCGAATCCGGGCTTCGCCTCCAGGCAACATCCGGGCGCTCCGGCGCCCGTTTTGTTTTACATATGCGGACATGGCTCAGTTGGTAGAGCACAACCTTGCCAAGGTTGGGGTCGCGGGTTCGAGCCCCGTTGTCCGCTCCAAACGCAACAGCCCGGCTACTACGGTAGCCGGGCTTTTTTGTACCCATCGCCTGGGCTCGAACCCGAGAGGGAGCGAGCGTTAAGCAAACGCGGAGCGTTTGTAGCGAGCTGGCGAGGTCGCCGGCAGGCGGCCGAAGCCGGTGCGGATCCGCGAAGCGGATACGCGGACGCCCCGTTGTCCGCTCCAACTATCTTACGCGGTTCTAACGAACCGCGTTTTTTGTTGACGCTGCGCGAGCCCCGGGCACCCCATCTTGCCCCTCAATCGTCGGTCGCGTACATAAAGTACGCTTCCCTCCTCTTTCGCGGCAACCTGGGGCACCCGGAGCCCGCTCGCTGTCGTGGCCGGGGGAGTGGGTCTTCCGTTCTTTTCACTAATCGGTCGATTCGTCCCGGGAGGTTCGAACCCGAGAGGGAGCGAGCGTTTTGGGTCGTGGCTGTGGCGTTGTTTGTCGCGAACGTCAGCTTTGGGCGTATCATCGTGGGCATCTCGCATAACCTCGTTGCAAGGGAGATACGCCCCATGGCTACAGAAAAGTCCTCTTCGCGCTCATGGATGTCCGATGCCGCGATCTATCAGATCTACCCGCGCTCGTTTAAGGATTCGACTGGTTCGGGTCTGGGCGATATCGCGGGCATTACCCAGAAGATGGACTATCTTGAGCGGCTGGGTATCGAGGGCATCTGGCTGAGCCCGTTTTACCCATCGCCTCTTGTCGATGGTGGCTATGATGTGGCGGACTACTGCGATGTCGATCCACGTCTCGGCTCGCTTGACGACTTCGATGATATGATCGCTGCGGCTCACGCGCGCGGCATCAAGGTCATCGTCGACATCGTGCCCAACCATTCATCCAGCCAGCACCCCTGGTTCAAAGCCGCTCTTGCCGCCGGCCCCGGATCGCCCGAGCGCGCCCGTTATATCTTCCGCGATGGTCGCGGCGAGCATGGCGAGCTGCCTCCCACCAATTGGAATGCCAACTTTGGCGGCCCCGCATGGACGCGTGTTGCGGACGGTCAGTGGTATCTGCACATGTTTACGCCCGAGCAGCCGGACTTTGACTGGTCATGCCCTGAGGTTCACGCGCTCTTTTGCGACGTCCTGGCGTTTTGGAGCGATCGAGGCGTCGACGGCTTTCGCATTGATGTGGCGCAGGGTCTCGCCAAGGATCTCGACCGCGATGACCTCGACCGGTGGCATCTCGCCGAGGGCGATGACATGGTTGACGACGGCACCCATCCGCTGTGGGACCGCAACGAGGTCCACGAGATCTATCGCGAGTGGCGCCGCGTGTTCGACCGCTATAATCCGCCGCGCAGTGCCGTTGCCGAGGCGTGGGTGCTGCCCGAGCGCCAGTATCTCTACGCGCGTCCCAGCGAGCTTGGCCAGACATTCAACTTTGAGTTTGCCAAGGCCACTTGGACCTATGATGACATGCACACTGCAATCGAGAAGGGCTTGAAGGCAGCCGTCGAATCCGATTCCGCCTCGACCTGGGTACTCTCCAACCACGACGTGCCGCGCGTGGCGACACGCTATGCCCTGCCGCAAATCAAGGCGACGCGCTACCACCAGATTGCGCTCGACTGGCTCTTGCGCGACGGGTCGTCTTATGACGAGGACCGTGAACTCGGCGAGCGCCGCGCGCGGGCGGCCCTTTTGCTTGAGCTGGCGCTTCCGGGCTCGGCATACGTGTATCAGGGTGAGGAGCTCGGCCTTTTTGAGGTGGCTGATATCCCGTGGGCTGCACTCGAAGACCCTACTGCGACCAATACGCACGGACCGAAGCGTGAGAAGGGGCGCGACGGCTGTCGTGTGCCCCTGCCGTGGGTGGCGGCGGACGATCCCGCGCATGGCGGATCGTTTGGGTTTTCGCCGGCAGACGCCGATACGGCGCCCCATCTGCCGCAGCCTGCATGGTTTTCCGATTATGCTGCCGATAGGGAAGAAGTGGACCCGACATCGATGCTTGCGCTCTATCGTGACGCCCTCTGGCTGCGGCGCAAGCTGCGCGGGTGCGCCAACGATCTTGCGTGGCTCGATCTTGACGGGCGCACCGGTCTTGCGGATGGTGCCGAGGGCGCTGAGGGCGGCGTCATCGCCTATCGCCGCGATAACGGCTGGGCGTGTGTGACGAACTTCGGTGCAGCACCCGTGGAGCTGCCGGCGGGCAGGGTCCTGCTCACCTCATCACCGCTTGCAGACGGCAGGCTCGCGCAGGACAGCTCTGCCTGGATCATGCTCGGTGAGATGTAGGGGCATCTCGCTGCGAGCCTGCGTTTGTTCGCGCCTTTCGTGACGACTGATGCCCTCGCGAGAGCGTCGCAAAACTTTTCAAAAAAAGTTCTTGCATAGGATGCGGGCATCACGTAAGATTAATCCTCGTAAGCGGACATGGCTCAGTTGGTAGAGCACAACCTTGCCAAGGTTGGGGTCGCGGGTTCGAGCCCCGTTGTCCGCTCCATTTGGGCGTTTAGCTCAGGGGGAGAGCGCTTCCCTGACACGGAAGAGGTCAGAAGTTCAAATCTTCTAACGCCCACCAAATGTTCGCAGCTCAGAGGCTATGTCCTCTGAGCTGTTTTGTTTTGCTACCAAGCACGCCGTCAAATATGCCAGCAAATATTGATCCAAGGTCCCCGTAGAGGTGCCGGCAGGTTGCATACGTCCTGGCCGACCGTGACCGCAACATGTTGGTCAAGCATAATCTTTTGGATTCTTTTGGCGTGAGTGGCTTGGTTTTGGTAGGATTTGTCAGCGGCTTGACTAAGGGGGTTTTATAACTGCCATGCAGGTAGCCGTGTTGGTAACGTTTTACCGACTTGCCAAGAACCCCTCATAATTAATGCGTCTGCAAAATGACCAATTGCTTTGACCTGCTGAAACACTATATGTTGTGTTTGAACTAAAAAAAGAATACAGGATATAGATGCGTCTTTGTCGTATGATAGATGGCGGACAGAGAACGAAGACCTTATTCGTCCCATTTGGACACGCCTTTGAGCCGCTTGATCGGCCGCGAGGATTGTCCGCATGAGGACTTATGGTTTATCGAGAACACAGATTGCGCGACGGCGCCGCAAGACAGGGGCAAGCCCTGCCGGGTATCGTTTGGCTCTGAAGCGCGATGAGGCTACGATGCGAAAGAGGCAAGAGGATGAAGATCATCAAGCGCAGCGGCACCGAGGTTGTCTTTGACATCGATAAGATCGTCAATGCCATCCGCGCCGCAAACTTGGAGGTCGAGGAGAGCTCTCGTCTTACCGACCGCCAGGTGGTTTACGCGGCACAAAACGTCGCCGAGGCATGCGAGAACGCGGGTCACACCGTGTCGGTCGAGGAGATCCAGGATCTGGTCGAGGACGAGATCATGCGTCTCGACTGCTACGAGGTCGCTCGCCATTACATCATCTATCGCTATGTTCAGAGCCTGAAGCGCCAGAAGAACACGACCGACGACAAGATTCTGTCGCTGATTGAGTGCAACAACGAAGAGGTCAAGCAGGAGAACTCCAACAAGAACCCGACCGTCAATTCCGTTCAGCGTGACTACATGGCCGGCGAGATCTCCAAGGACCTGACTCAGCGTGTGCTGCTGCCCCAGGAGATTGTGGATGCCCATAATGAGGGCCTGATTCATTTCCACGATTCGGATTACTTTGCCCAGCACATGCACAACTGCGATCTGGTGAACCTGGAGGACATGCTCCAGAACGGCACTGTTATCTCGGGTACGCTGATTGAGAAGCCGCACAGCTTCTCGACCGCCTGCAACATCGCGACGCAGATCATCGCCCAGGTTGCTTCCTCCCAGTACGGTGGCCAGTCGATTTCGCTGACCCATCTTGCCCCGTTCGTCGAGGTGAGCCGTCAAAAGATTCGCGGCGAGGTCGCCCGCGAGCTCGAGGAGCTCGGCGTTTCCGCATCTCCCGAAAAGGTCCGCGAGGTCGTTGAGGACCGTCTGCGTGACGAGATTCGTCGCGGCGTCCAGACGATCCAGTATCAGGTCGTGACGCTTATGACCACGAACGGCCAGGCGCCGTTCGTGACGGTCTTTATGTATCTTAACGAGGCCCGTACGCCTCAGGAGAAGCACGACCTTGCCATGATCGTGGAGGAGACGCTTCGCCAGCGCTACGAGGGCGTTAAGAACGAGGCCGGCGTGTGGATTACCCCGGCGTTCCCCAAGCTTATCTATGTGCTCGAGGACGATAACGTTCACGAGGATTCCCCGTACTTCTACCTGACTCAGCTGGCTGCTAAGTGCACCGCCAAGCGCATGGTGCCCGACTACATCTCTGAGAAGAAGATGCGCGAGCTCAAGCTGTCGAAGGGCGAGACCGCGGGCAACGGCGATTGCTACACCTGCATGGGCTGCCGTAGTTTCCTGACGCCCGACCGCTCCGGTAACGGATTTAACAACGTGGCCAACGCGCTGAACTATGACCCGACCAAACCTAAGTATTATGGCCGCTTTAACCAAGGTGTTGTGACCATCAACCTGCCCGATGTCGCGCTGAGCTCGCATCAGGACATGGACAAGTTCTGGAAGATCTTCGACGAGCGCCTTGAACTGTGCCATCGTGCCCTGCTGTGCCGTCATGAGCGCCTGATGGGCACGCTTTCGGATGCCGCGCCGATTCTGTGGCAGTACGGCGCCCTCGCTCGTCTGAAGAAGGGCGAGACGATCGACAAGCTGCTCGTGGGCGGATACTCCACCATCAGCTTGGGGTATGCCGGTCTGTATGAGTGCGTCAAGTACATGACGGGTCACAGCCACACCGAGAAGGAAGGCACGCCGTTTGCCATGGCCGTCATGCAGCGCATGAACGACAAGTGCGCCGAGTGGAAGGCCGAAAGCGATATTGACTTCTCGCTGTATGGTACCCCGCTTGAGTCGACGACCTACAAGTTCGCCAAGTGCCTGCAGCGTCGTTTTGGCATCATCCCGGGCGTGACGGACAAGGGCTACATTACCAACAGCTACCACGTCCACGTGTCCGAGGAGATCGACGCATTCGACAAGCTCAAGTTCGAGGGTATGTTCCAGCAGCTTTCGCCGGGCGGTGCCATCTCCTACGTCGAGGTTCCCAACATGCAGGACAACCTCAAGGCTGTCATTCGCGTGATGCAGTACATCTACGACAACATCATGTACGCCGAGCTCAACACCAAGAGCGATTATTGCCAGGTGTGCGGCTACGACGGTGAGATCAAGATTGTTGAGGACGATGGCAAGCTGGTGTGGGAGTGCCCCAACTGCGGCAACCGCGATCAGGAGAAGATGAACGTCGCCCGTCGTACGTGCGGCTACATCGGTACCCAGTTCTGGAACCAGGGCCGAACCGAGGAGATCCGCGACCGCGTGCTGCATCTCTAATATCCATCCCAGGCTGCCCCGTAGCGAGCCCCCGGACCTTT
>CABUSR010000048.1 GCA_902494245.1 uncultured Collinsella sp. | reverse complement strand
GTTCGCTCGGGCGCTCCATTTTCCATGCCCGGTATGATGGACACGGTCCTCAACTTGGGCCTCAACGACGACTCCGTTCAGGGGCTCATCGCCCAGACGCAAAATCCGCGTTTTGCCTGGGATAGCTACCGCCGCTTTATCCAGATGTTCTCCAACGTCGTTATGGGTGTTGATGCCGACCTGTTCGAGAACGCCCTGACCCAGGCCCGCCTGGTCGCCGGTGTTCGCGTCGATTCCGAGCTTTCGGCCGAGGACCTTCAGGAGCTTGTCGAGACCTTCAAGGGCATCTTCTCTGATAACGTCGAGGCCGCCCTGTATCCCGAGCTCGAGGTCACCGGCGGCAAGCCCGTCTTCCCGCATGATCCGGAGCTCCAGTTGCGCCTTGCCATCCAGGCCGTCTTTGGCAGCTGGATGAACGAGCGCGCCTGCATCTACCGCAAACAGCACGGCATCTCCGACGAGCTCGGTACTGCCGTCAACGTCCAGGCTATGGCTTTTGGCAACAAGGGTGAGACCTCCGCGACCGGCGTCGCCTTTACGCGCAACCCGGCCGACGGTACTAAGGAGTTCTACGGCGACTTTCTGGTCAACGCCCAGGGCGAGGATGTCGTCGCCGGCATCCGTAACACCGAGCCCATCGCCGACCTCAAGACCACCCCGGGCCTCGAGTCCGCAGGCAAGGAGCTCGAGCGCGTGTTCCTGACGCTCGAGGATCATTACCGCGATATGTGCGATATCGAGTTCACCATCGAGCAGGGCAAGCTCTGGATGCTCCAGACCCGCGTGGGCAAGCGTACCGCAACCGCCGCTCTGCGCATCGCTATCGAAATGGTCGAGGAAGGACTGATCACCCGCGAGGAGGCCGTAAACCGCATCGATCCCGCGCAGCTCGACCAGCTTCTGCACCCGCAGTTTGACGCCTCCAAGAAGTACGAGGCGCTGGCCAGCGGTCTTAACGCCAGCCCCGGTGCCGCCGTGGGCGAGGTCGTGTTCTCGAGCGATGACGCCGTTGCGCGCGCCAACGAGGGTCACAAGGTCATTCTGGTTCGTTGGGAGACCAACCCCGATGACCTAAAGGGCATGGTCGCCGCCGAGGGCATTCTGACAAGCCACGGTGGCAAGACGAGCCATGCCGCCGTCATCGCTCGCGGCATGGGTTCGCCTTGCGTCTGCGGCGTCGAACGCTTCCATATCGACGCCGCCGAGAAGGTCGTGCGCATCGAGGGGAGCGACCACGTGCTACACGAGGGCGACATCATTTCCATCGACGGTACCCAGGGCATCGTCGTCGACGGCGCCGTCGATCTGGTTTCGGCCGAGCTCACCGGCGATCTGGACACTATCCTGTCCTGGGCCGATGAGATTCGTCTGGACGAGACCTGTGGCCATGCCAACCATGTGCGCGTCAACGCCGACAATCCCGAGGATGCCGAGCTCGCACTCGAGTTTGGCGCCGAGGCTATTGGCCTGTGCCGCACCGAGCACATGTTCCTAGGCGACCGTAAGAACATCATCCAGAGCTTTATCCTGTCTGACGATGAGGCCGTGAAGCAGCAGGCCCTGGCCGACCTGCTCAAGGTTCAGACCGAGGACTTCCTGGCGATGTTCAAGACCATGTCCGGTCGCGATGTGGTCGTCCGCCTGCTCGATCCGCCGCTTCATGAGTTCCTGGATAATCCTCGCGACCTCGAGGTCGCCATCACCAAGAAGGAAGCCGCCGGCGCCAGCGAGGAAGAGCTTGCCGTCCTGCGCGCCCGCCTGCGTCGTATCGACGGCATGATCGAGTCCAACCCGATGCTCGGCCTGCGCGGCGTTCGCCTGTCCGTCGTCTTTAGCGATCTGCCGCTCATGCAGGTTCGCGCCGTCGCCACGGCCGCTGCCCGCCTAATCAAGGAGGGCGTCGATCCGCGCCCCGAGATCATGGTTCCGCTCGTTTCCATCACGGCCGAGCATGTCCAGACCCGCGAGGTCATCGAGCGCGTGATCGCCGAGGTTTCCGTCGAAGAAGGCGTCGAGCTCAATATTCCCGTGGGCACGATGCTCGAGCTGCCGCGCGCCTGCATGGTCGCTGACGAGATCGCCCACCATGCCGACTTCTTCTGCTTTGGCACCAACGACCTCACCCAGACGACCTTCGGTTTCTCGCGTGACGACGCCGAGGCTAAGTTCATCCCGCTGTACATGCATAAGAAGATTCTGAAGGACAACCCCTTCGAGACCATCGATACGGCAGTACTCGAGCTGGTACGCATGGCCGTCGAGAAGGGCCGTGCCACCAACCCCGACATGCACTTTGGCGTGTGCGGTGAGCACGGCGGCGACCCCAAGTCCATCAAGGGCCTGTTTAACGTGGCCGACGTGGACTACGTGTCCTGCTCGCCCTACCGCGTGCCCCTCGCGCGCTTGGCTGCCGCCCAGGCCAGACTCGAGGCCAAGCGTCCCGCCTAACGTTTTGGGCGTAGACGCCTAGTGTAGCCCCCCTTCATGCCGCCCGTCTCATTTGTGAGACGGGCGGTTATCATGTGCGGGTTTTGTCTTTTTGTCTGCGTAAAAAATTGTTCTTGCAGCAGAAACCCGCGCGTGTATACTCGAATACGTTTGTTCAACTACGTGCCGGCCATGGTGGTACGGCACCTCTAGAAGAGTAAGGAATTGCACATGGATTACATCCGCGCAATCGAGCGTCAGCAGATCCGCGAGGACATTCCTCAGGTTCGCGTCGCCGACAACGTCAAGGTTCACTACCGCATTAAGGAAGGCGACCGCGAGCGCATCCAGGTCTTCCAGGGCGACGTCATCCGCATGGCCGGCGCCGGTGCCCGCGAGACCTTCACCGTCCGCAAGATGTCCTTCGGTGTCGGTGTTGAGCGTACCTTCCCGCTTCACAGCCCCAAGATCGCCAAGCTCGAGGTCGTTCGTCACGGTCGCGTCCGTCGCGCCAAGCTGTACTACCTCCGCGACAAGGTGGGCAAGGCTGCTCGCATCCCCGAGAAGCGCTAAGAAGATCGCAGCGTCTGTCCACTCGTTTGGACACAAGGGTCACCTTCGGGTGGCCCTTCTTTTTATCTGATTTGCATGCAAGGAGGGCCTGGTATGGCCAACATGACGAGCTCGGTTTCGGCATCGCAGGTTGCCGGTGAGTTGGCGAGCGCCACGTTTGAGGAGATTCCCGCCCTCGTGGAGCATTATCGCGAGGACCCGCGCCAGCAGGTGATCAAGGCTTGCGAACGCGCCCTCAAACGCCATGCCAAAGAGCTTGCCGAGCGCGAGCGCGTCAATGACATGTACGAGCTTATGCATGAGCTTGGCGGCGATGGAGTGGTCGTTGGTGTCGACGAGGTGGGTCGCGGATCGGTGGCCGGTCCTTTGACGGTATGCGCTGTCTGCCTTCCTATGGAGCCGCGCGTCTGGGGCATCAACGATTCCAAAAAGCTCACGCCGGCGCGCCGCGAGTTGCTCTCAGTGAAGATTGCCGAGGTGGCGACGGCGATCGGTTTTTGCCATATCGCGCCTAAGGATATCGATGAGATGGGCATGGCCCGTGCTATCCGTACCGCCGTTGCGGGCGCCGTGGCCGATACGGGGCTCGAGCCCGATTGCGTGCTTATGGATGGCAACCCCTTGGGCGCCGTTCCTAACGAGCGCGATGTGGTGAAGGGCGATGCCAAGATCGCCTGCATCGCCGCGGCGTCCATCATGGCCAAGGTCACGCGTGACGAGATGATGGTCGAGTACGACGCCGAGTATCCCGAGTACCATCTGGCCGAGTCGAAGGGCTATGCGAGCCCCGAGCACATCGAGGCCATTCGCAAACATGGACTTTGTCCGCTGCACCGCGTGAGCTTTTGCGGAAACTTTCTGCAGACTGAGCGCCTTTTCTAGGCCAATTGTGGAGACATGGACCTCTGGGGTTTTATAAACCTGCTGGTAGCGGGCCGTATGCAACACCATTGTTGCGTACGGCCCGTTTTTTGACGGCATTTGGTCAGCTTTTGGTTTGCTTCCGGTACTTACCCGCATGAAAGGTGCCCTCATCATCGGGGCAATGCAGTGTGCGGGAAAGGAGACCCCATGAGTGCCGCAAGCAAAAAGAGCAAGACGCAGCAGCTCAAGGAGCGTTGGGAAAACGGCGAGCTCGACTCCGGGGCGATGACGCCCGAGTTTATCAAGGGACTCAGTCCCCGCGAGCTAGGCATGCTGGGCGAGCTGATCACCATCGACTACTTTAACGAGCGCGGCTACACCTTGCTGGAGCAGGGCTATCGTTGCACCGAGGGCGAGGCCGATCTGGTGCTGCTCGATGAGCTCGACGATGTCGTGGTGATGGCCGAGGTCAAGACCAGACGCGTTTCGCTGGATTGCACCACGCGGGTCTTTCCCGAGGAGGCCGTGGACGCCCAAAAGCAACGCCGCTACCGCCGCATCGCAAGTTGCTATCTCATGGAGCATTATCCGCTCAAGGCGATTCGCTTCGATGCTGTGGGTGTCACCATCCGCGGCGGGCATATCGCCGAGATCGAGCATCAGTACAACGCGTTCGATTGGCAGGTGTCGTGATGGCGTTCGAGACGTTTGCCGTTCACGCGGCCTGCATCCGCGGCGTCGAGGCGATTCACGTCACGGTCGAGGTCTCGCTTGCCGGTGGCGTTCCGGGCATCCAGATGCTCGGCATTCCGAGTATGGAGGTGATGGAGTCACGCGGTCGTATTCGCTGCGCGATGCGCTCCGCCGGGTTCGAGATCCCGCGCTCGGGCATTACCGTTAACCTGGCACCCGGCGATATCCGCAAGACCGGTAGCGGCTTTGACCTGCCCATCGCCATCGCGGTTCTAGCGGCCGATGAGCAGATTCCCCGTGACAACCTCGATCGCTGCCTTATCGCAGGTGAGCTTGGTCTGGACGGTACGGTGCTTCCCGTCAAGGGCGAGGTGGCGTTTCAGCTATTGGCTCGCGACATGGGGCTGTCTTTTATCGCCGGCAGGTCCGACCAGCATGTGCCACTCGCGGGCGTAGATTGCGGCTTTATCGACCATCTGTCTCAGCTTGCTCATGGCATGGGCGATGCCGCACGGCACTACTTGGATTCCGAGGGTGTCGAGGCGACCTTTGAGCCCGAGCTCGACTATGCAGACGTGCTGGGGCAGGAAGTCGCTAAACGCGGCATGGCGCTTGCGGCGGCAGGAGAACTCGGCTTGCTCATGATCGGGTCTCCGGGATCGGGCAAGACGATGCTCGCACGCCGTATGACCGGCATCCTGCCCGAGCTTTCCGTTGAGGATCAGCAGGAGGCACTGTGCATCCATTCGGTTTTGGGTGAGAACATTGATGGCTTGTTGGCGGGGCACCGCCCCTTCCGCAGTCCCCACCACAGTATTTCGACCGCAGGCCTTATCGGCGGCGGGCGCCCGGTGCACCCGGGTGAGATCAGCCTTGCTCATGGCGGCGTGCTCTTTTTGGACGAGCTTGCCGAGTTTCCCACTGGCGTGCTGCAGACGCTGCGTCAGCCCATCGAGCGCGGCTACGTGAGGATCGTACGCGTCGACGGGGCTTTTACCTTCCCGTCGCGCTTTCAGCTGCTGGCTGCGAGCAATCCCTGCCCCTGCGGCTTTTTGGGCGATCGCGAGGTGCCGTGTCGCTGCTCGGCGGCGATGGTCGAGCGCTATCGGTCTAAACTGCGCGGTCCTTTGGCCGACCGTATCGACATGATGATCGATGTGACCCGTCCCGACCCTCAAGTGATTATCGAGGGTGCGGAGGGCATGTCGTCGGCCGAGTTACGTGACTACGTTGTGCGCGGTCGCGCCTTTCGCGCTTGGCGCGAATCCCGCATGGACGATGCGGATGCCGAGGCCGAGGATGACGAGACTCGGTCCATTGACGGCGTCGTTTCGACCTTTGAGCTCGATGATGCGGCGGAGAAGTGTGTGCTCGGCCTGTCGAAGCGCACGCATCTCACAGGGCGTGGCATCGTGCGCCTTGTTCGCATTGCGCGCACGATCGCAGATGTCGCCGAGAGCGAGCAGGTGACGCAGGACCACGTGCTCGAGGCGGCGATGTACCAGGGAAGGAGGGACCAATGATGGCTGAGGGGACCTTCGAGCTGCATCCAGGTGACGCGTTGTATCCCGAGACCGTTTTGGAGCTTTCTGATGTACCTCAGACGCTCTATGTGCGCGGCAACCCCGAGGCGCTTTCGACGCCCGCGCTCTCCATCATCGGTGCGCGAAAGGCCTCGCCGTATGGTCTTGCCGTGGCAGAGCTTGCGGCGAAGGTGGCGGTTGAGGCGGGAGTGACGGTAGTTTCGGGCGGTGCAGTCGGTTGTGACCAGGCCTCGGGTTGGGCTGCGGTCAACGCCGGCGGCAAACACGTCGTGGTGCTGGGGACGGGCGCCGACGTGGTCTACCCGCGTTCGAGCGCGGGGCTTATTACGCGCACGCTCGATACGGGCGGCGCGGTCGTGTCGATCTCTCCGTGGGGCATGGGTCCGCGCAAGTTTGCCTTTCCGCGTCGCAATCGCGTGATCGCGGCCCTGTCGCAAGCCCTCTTTGTATCCGAGGCGGGTATGCCTTCCGGGACGTTTTCTACAGCCGAGGCTGCTATGGATTTGGGGCGCGAACTTCTTGCCGTGCCGGGGTCGATCCTATCGCCCGAGTCGCGTGGCACGAATTACCTCATTGCGAACGGTGCCTGCTGCATCATCGACGAGGAATCTATCGAGATGGCTATCTCACGTATCTACGGCACCCTGCGCTACTCGCGCCCTGATGCTCCCGGCATTGCCGACCTGGATCCAACACAGCAGACCGTGATGCATGCGCTCATCGCCTCTCCGCTCAAGGTCGACGACATCGCGGCGCTCGTCTCACTCGATGCTGTCGGCGTACTCAAACTCTTGGGTTCGCTTGAACTCGAGGGCCTTATCGAGCGCATGATGGATGGAAGGTATGCACCCTCCAAGTTTGCCCTTCACGCCCAGACGCCCTTCGGTCACAATGGAAAACGTGTCAATTAGAAAGGTGTTTGCAGATGCAGTTCGATCAGGTGACGGTTATCGGTGGCGGTCTGGCGGGTTCGGAATGCGCGATCCAGCTGGCAGACCGCGGGTTTGCCGTAAAGCTGTGCGAGATGCGCCCCCAGGTGAGCTCCCCGGCTCACCATACCGATCACCTGGCAGAGCTCGTCTGCTCCAATTCGTTTAAGTCGACCCGTCCGGATTCCGCGGCTGGTTTGCTGAAGGCCGAGCTTGAGCGCATGGGTTCAGTCCTGCTCGACTGCGCCCATCGCGCTGCTGTTCCCGCTGGTGGCGCCTTGGCGGTCGACCGTGTTACATTCTCCGAGCTCGTCGAGGCTGAGGTTGCCGCCCGCCCCAATATCGAGGTCGTTCACGGCGAGGTCACCCAGATCCCCGAGGGCCACGTGGTCATTGCCGCGGGCCCGCTGTGTTCACCGGCGCTGAGCGAAGAGGTCATGAAGCTCGTCGGTGGCGACGCCCTTGCGTTCTTCGATGCCGCGGCGCCGATCGTCGATGCCTCCACGCTCGATATGGACGTGCTGTTTTCGCAGTCGCGCTACGAGGAGCAGGGGAGCGGCGACTATCTCAACGCTCCGCTCAACAAGGAGGAGTACGAGGCCTTTATCGAGGCGCTCACCACGGCCGACCGCGTGGTGCTCAAGGACTTTGAGGGCGGCGATCTGTTCCAGGCCTGCCAGCCTGCCGAGGAGGTTGCGCGCACCGGCAAGGACGCCATTCGCTTTGGCGCCATGAAGCCCGTCGGCCTCACCGACCCGCGTACCGGACGTCGCCCTTGGGCGGCGATTCAGCTGCGTGCCGAGAACAAGGAGAAGACCGCCTATAACCTGGTGGGCTTCCAGACCAACCTGACCTTTGGCGAGCAGAAGCGCGTCTTCCATATGGTGCCGGGCCTGGAGAACGCTGAGTTCTTCCGCTACGGTGTCATGCACCGCAATACCTTTGTCGACGCCCCGCACGTGCTCGATGGCACCTTTGCCGTGCCCGGTACCGGCGTGCGCCTGGCCGGTCAGATCACCGGCACCGAGGGGTACATGGAAGCCGTGGCGACCGGTCTGCTCGCGGCGCTCAACACCTATGCAGAGGCTATCGGCGCCGATTCCGTCGAGTTGCCCCGCGTGGGCGCCCTGGGTGCGCTCGTGGGCTATGCGACCGATCCTGCCACCGTGGGCTATCAGCCCATGCATGTCAACTTTGGCCTGGTGCCGCCGCTCGAGGACGGTAAGCGCCGCAGCAAGCGCGACCGCTATCAGGCCTATGCGGACCGTGCGTTCGAGGCCCTCGATGCCTACTTGGCCACGCGTTCCGACTTGTTTGGAGGCGACCGGTCATAGCCTTTGACCTGTACGACACCGTCGACTCTTTTATCGCCTATATCGCACGCGTTGAGGGGCTTTCTCCCAACACGGTGACGGCCTATGGCTCGAGACTGGAGCGCTTTGCTGCCTGGTGCGAGCGCGAGGATATTGATGCTTTCGCTGCCGACGTGCGCACCATTCGTCGCTATCTTGCTGAGCTTTCGCGTGAGCAGGTGGCTCCCCGAACGCTTGCGGCGCACCTGTCGGCTATCCGATCTCTCTATCGCTGGATGGCTGCCGAGGGGATTGTCGAGGGCGATGCGGTCTCGGCGATCGCGTCGCCCAAGCTGCCGCGTGACCTGCCGGGCGTCCTTACGACCCAGCAGGTCGAGGCGCTGCTCAAGACGCCTGATACCTCAACACCCGCGGGACTGCGCGATGCGGCGATGCTCGAGTTGCTCTATGCCTCGGGTGCCCGCATCTCAGAGCTTGCGGCGCTCAATGTGGAATCCATCTCATGGTCCGAGCGCACGCTGCGCCTTTGGGGCAAGGGGAGCAAAGAACGTATCGTCCCTCTGTATCGTCGTGCGCTCGAGGCGACGCGTCTCTATATTGAGGAGGGGAGGCCGGAATTGCTCGCTCAGGCAAAGCGTCGTGACCCCGCTACCGGGCCGCATCCGCTGCTTATATCGGCGCGCGGCAATCGCATGAGCGCCGCCATGCTCCGGCGGCGGTTCCATACGCTGGCGACGCTCGCCGGCATTCCGGCCGACATCGCCCCGCATGCGATGCGCCATACTTTTGCGACCGACTTGCTTGAGGGCGGTGCGGACCTGCGCTCGGTTCAAGAGCTGCTGGGTCATGCGAGTCTGTCCACGACGCAGATCTACACGCATCTCACGCCCGATCGGCTTAAGCGGGCCGTGGCTCAAGCCCATCCCCGCGGCGAATAGTTGCTGGGACGTTCCGCGCTGCACTCAGGTGTGTGGTTTTGATTGCGGGTTGGCAGGAAGATGCATTCCTGCTATCATTCATCGGGTTGCTTCACGGCAACATGTTTTTATCACGCACGCGCGGCTACTTCATACCGTGGTGCCCGGGCTTTGGTAGCACATGTCTGGGTTGGTTTTGGAGGATGACCCCGCGCGGAGGCAAACCACAGGAGGTTTAACATGGCTACCAAGATTAATATCCGCACCCTGCTCGAGGCCGGCTGCCACTTCGGTCACCAGACCCGTCGCTGGAACCCCAAGATGAAGCCGTTCATCTTCGGTGAGCGCAACGGCATCTACATCCTCGACCTCAAGCAGACCATCCTCGACGCCGACCAGGCCTACACCTTCGTCAAGAACGTCGCCAAGGGTGGCAACGTGCTGTTCGTCGGCACCAAGAAGCAGGCTCAGGAGGCCGTCAAGAACGCTGCTGAGCGCGCCAACATGCCTTACATCAACCAGCGTTGGCTCGGCGGTATGCTGACCAACTTCGTCACCATCCGCTCCCGCATCAACCGCATGGAGGAGCTCGAGGCCATGGTCGAGGACGGCCGCATGGCAGTGCTCCCCAAGAAGGAGCAGGCTGTGCTCGGCAAGGAGCTCACCAAGCTCCAGACCAACCTCGGTGGCGCCCGCGACATGAAGGGTCTGCCCCAGGCTCTCTTCGTCATCGACACCAAGCGCGAGGAGAACGCCATCAAGGAGGCCCAGCGCCTGAACATCCCCGTCGTCGCCCTGATCGACACCAACTCCGATCCCGACGAGGTCGAGTACGGCATCCCCTGCAACGATGACGCTATCTCCGCTGTCACCCTTATGTGCGAGCTCATGGCTGACGCCTGCCTCGCTGGCTCTGGTAAGGAGCAGGTCTCCGAGGCCGAGATGGCCGCTGAGCCCAAGGCCGAGTAAATCAGTCTTAGTTAATTCTTTTTCATCTCTTTGAAAGGAACCACAATGGCCCAGATTACCGCCGCTATGGTCAAGCAGCTCCGCGAGATGACCGACTCCCCGATGATGGAGTGCAAGAAGGCTCTCGTCGAGGCTGACGGCGACATGGACGCCGCTGTCGACGTTCTGCGTAAGAACGGCCTTGCCAAGGCTGCCAAGAAGGCTGGCCGTGAGACCAACGAGGGCGCTGTCGCCGCGTTCGTCTCCGAGGATGGCAAGACCGGCGCTCTGCTCGAGCTCTCCTGCGAGACCGACTTCGTTGGCTCTAACGCCAAGTTCACCGGCTTTGCTTCCAAGGTCGCTGAGGTTGTCGCTACCACCGAGCCTGCTGACGTCGACGCTCTGCTCGAGAAGCCGATGGGCGAGGAGACCGTTTCCTCCGAGCTCACCGAGATGATTCACATCATGGGCGAGAACATGAAGATCTCCCGCTTCGCTGCCCGCAAGGCTGAGAACGGCGCGCTCGCTTCTTACATCCACATGGGTGGTAAGATCGGCGTCCTCGTCGAGTTCGCCTTCGAGAAGGCTGAGACCGCTCAGGCTGAATCCTTCAAGACCTTCGCTCACGACGTTGCCCTTCAGGTTGCCGCTGTCGCCCCGATCTGCGCTACCCGCGATCAGGTTCCGGCCGAGACCGTCGAGCACGAGAAGCAGATCTACATGGCTCAGGCTGCCGAGTCCGGCAAGCCCGAGGCCATTCAGGAGAAGATGGCTGTCGGCCGTCTGGAGAAGTTCTACAAGCAGTCCGTGCTCACCGAGCAGGAGTTCATCAAGGACAGCTCCCTCACCATCAAGAAGTACGCAGAGCAGGTCTCCAAGGAGCTCGGCGACACCATTACCGTCGTTGCCTTTGACCGTCTGGTCCGTGGCGAGTAAATAAGCTCTTGTAGCTGGTAATGAGCAGGCTGTGGGTTTTACTCACAGCCTGCTTTTTCATGGCTCTTCTTAGAGCCTTTGATAGAATGTTGAGAGTTCAATCTAAAGGAGGATCGCATTGTCCGACATCCGATATAAACGCGTGCTTCTTAAGCTTTCCGGCGAAGCACTGATGGGCGGCGGCCAATATGGCATCGACCCCAAGGTTACCGACCATCTTGCCAAGCAGGTCAAGGAGCTACTCGCCGTTGGCCATGAGGTCGGCGTCGTTGTCGGCGGCGGCAATATTTTCCGCGGCATGGCCGGCGCTGCCGGTGGCATGGAGCGTGCTCAGGCCGACTACATGGGCATGCTGGCAACCGTTATGAACGCGCTCGCCCTGCAGGATGCCTTCGAGCATAACGATGTTCCCTGCCGCGTGATGAGCGCTATCCAGATGAACGAGATCTGCGAGCCCTATATTCGCCGTCGCGCCATCAACCACCTTTCCAAGGGCAACGTCGTTATTTTTGCCGCCGGTTCGGGCAATCCGTACTTTACGACCGACACCGCCGCGGCTCTTCGTGCGTGCGAGATCGGCGCCGAGATTCTGATCAAGGCCACCAAGGTTGACGGCATCTACGACAAGGATCCCGTCAAGTGCGCCGATGCCGTCCGTTTTGACAAGATTACCTATCACGAGGTGCTCGTCCGCGGCCTGCAGGTTATGGATTCCACGGCTACGGCACTGTGCCAGGATAACCGTATGCCGATTTTGGTCCTCAACATCGATGGCGAGGACACCGTCAAGCGCGCGCTTTCGGGTGAGCCCGTCGGCACGCTCGTCTATCAGGAGGATTAAGCATGGCAGAGAACATCACCGCCCACATGGACAAGTCGCTCGAGTCCCTCAAGCATAACTTCTCCAAGGTCCGTACCGGCCGCGCCAATGCCAAAATTCTGTCCGACATCACCGTCGATTATTACGGTGTTCCCACGCCGGTCACGCAGGTTGCCGCCGTCAAGACCCCCGAGGCCCACATGCTGCTCATCGAGCCGTGGGACAAGGCACTCATCAACGCTATCGTCAAGGCCATCGGCGCTTCCGATCTGGGTATTACCCCCAACTCCGATGGCACCGTCGTTCGTCTGCCGTTCCCGGCTCCCACCGAGGAGCGCCGTCGCGAGCTCGTCAAAGAGTGCCGCGAGTACGCCGAGCAGGCCAAGGTGTCTATCCGCAACATCCGTCGCGACTTCAACAACAAGCTCGAGCGCGATGAGGAGCTCACCGAGGACGATGTCCGTCGCGAGCAGGCCAAGGTCCAGAAGCACACCGATGAGTATGTCGCCAAGGTCGAGGAGCTTCTGAAGGAAAAAGAAGCCGAGGTCATGGAGATCTAAGGTGCAATACGACGAGCATAAACTGGTCGAGTACTTTGCCGACGCCCCTGCGGGCGTCGGTTTTTCCGACCTTGACCTCAATAACATTCCGCACCATATCTCGTGCATCATGGACGGCAACGGTCGTTGGGCCACGTCGCGCGGTCTTGCGCGCACTGAGGGCCACAAGGCGGGTATCGTCTCCCTTCGCGAGACTATTACCGCCTGCGTGCGTCTGGGCGTCGACGTGCTTTCGGCCTATGCGTTTTCTACCGAAAACTGGAACCGTCCGCAGCATGAGGTCAACGTCTTGATGCATCTGTTTGCCAAGACGTTTATCGATGAGCTGCCGCTTCTGAAGCGCGAAAACGTGCGC
>CABUSR010000047.1 GCA_902494245.1 uncultured Collinsella sp. | reverse complement strand
GCGGTGGGCCCCATGCCGTCCTCCGTCGCCAGGAGGAAGAGCTCGACCTTCTCCCTGCTGTACATGCGAACCTCCAGTCCGGACCGCCCCGCGGTCCAACTTTCTGTCCGCACCCCCAAACAGTCCGTATTTCACCGCAACTTAGGAGGGGATGGGGCTAGTGGCGGGATTGGTGGCGGAGTTTGTCGATGGTGGAGTCGGTGCCGTGGCCGCGGGCGT
This sequence comes from uncultured Collinsella sp., assembly GCA_902494245.1. GTDB lineage: Bacteria > Actinomycetota > Coriobacteriia > Coriobacteriales > Coriobacteriaceae > Collinsella. The sequence goes on along the minus strand of CABUSR010000047.1, from coordinate 13,279 downwards.
CGGTGCTGCGGCTGCGGGCTTCGGTTGCGGTTTGACGCTTGCGGCGGTAATCGATCATGCCTTGGATGATGGGCTTGCCAAAGCTCACGACATCATCGTTGTAGATGGCGGTTCGGGCTGCGAGGAGGCAGTCGGTAAAGTCCATATGGGTCTTGCCAAAGAGTTTGACGGCAAGGGCGACAACGGTGGGCTCGTCGACCATGACGTCATCGAGCAGCCTTTTCATGGTCGCGGCAATCTCAACGCGGGGAACCTTATAGACGTCACGTAGCGTGACCACGACGCGCGTGATGATTTCGGGGTAGACGCGAGCGGTGTGCGTGGCGATGACCTTGGCGGCACGCGGTGACAGAACTTCGTCGTCGTCAAGTAGGTAGCGCAGGATGACGGTCTCGTCGATGATGGCGCTACTCATGGATATCTACTTCCTCGGGACCCAAAATCGAATCGTCGCTTTCTGTAGCAAGGTACTCAATCCAGGCATTGCGCTCCTCGGAGCGGCGATTGGGATCTCCATATGCTTTGAGCGATCCATAGGCGGCGGTGCCGTCCTTTGAGCGCACGGCGACCGGCTGAAAGGGAAGCTTGCGCATCAAAATGCTCTGCGCGACAAAAAGGCGAACGGCCTCGGCAAGCGATGTGCCCATGGCGTCGTAGAGGCGCTCGGCATGCTGTTTGTCCTCTTCGCGAATGCGCACCTGCAGGATGGCTCGTTTTTGCGTCGATGACATCACTGGCCTCCCTTAATGAGCGTGCAATATGAATGATTAAATACAGTATTGGCTATAATAGCCAATCTTATAACCACTACTTTATTGCACTAGAGTAATCGAGTGTGAACAACATTACAAACGTACTACATTCACCAGAAACGAGCGTGAAATCTTTCTTGGGTATACGCATGTAATACACTCACCTTTATAGCTTCTAGAGAATAATTCCAACCTGCCCAAACCCCTGCAATACACCCGTATTGCAGGGCCTATGCTCAAGTTTGCCACCTGCAACTGCGTATATTTAGCCTGTATATCGTTGGAGGAACTCTATCGAAGCGCCTGTTTCGCCGCATGCGCTCGATACGCCGATGCCAGGCCACGGGCGGCTTGGGGCAACGTCGACAGGGTCTCTCCGGCATGGGATTCAGGAGGGAGTGAACAACATGGGCAATAAACGAGTCGTGGCTGATTCTTCACGCTGCATTGGGTGCCAAACCTGTATGGCGGCGTGCATCGAGGCGCACGATATTCCCGGCAACATCGCCGCACCTCGCTTACGCGTAACGCGCACCTACGAGATTTCCGCGCCGGTGGCATGTCACCACTGCGAGGACGCTCCGTGCGCCAAGGCCTGCCCTACGGGCGCCTTGTTCTTTGATCCAAAGAACCATCGCATCGGCGTCAACGAGGACAACTGCATCGGTTGCAAGAGCTGCGTCATGGCATGCCCCTTTGGCGCCGTGAGCGTGGCGACCACGCAAGTCCCCGTCTTGATGGGCGACGTGCGCGTGGGTTCGCAGACTAAGAGCTTCGTGCTCAAGTGCGACCTGTGCGTGGACCGTCCCGGCGGTCCGGCGTGTGCCGAGGCGTGTCCGACCAAGGGCCTCACCCTGGTAGACGAGGAGCGTCTGGCAGAACTGACTGCCGAGCGTGCCCGCGCCACCATCGAAAACGAGGCGTAAGCGTCGGGCGACAGGCCCAATGATTGTCAAATAAGTACCGAGTATTCGGTAGCAGAGAAAGGAAGGAGGGTGTCATGGAGAAGCATAAAGTGATCTGCCCGTACTGCGGCGCCGGTTGCCAGTTTAACCTCTTGGTCCAAAACGGCCAGGTTGTGGGTACCGAACCGCTCAACGGCATCACCAATCAGGGCGAGCTGTGCCTTAAGGGCATGAGCGGCTACGACTTCATCAACGACACCAAGATCTTGACTCCTCGCGTACTGCACCCGATGATCCGCCGCACCAAGGGCGCGGATCTTGAGCGCGTAAGCTGGGACGAGGCACTGGATTTCACCGCATCTAAGATGCAGGCCATAATTGACGAATATGGTCCTAACGCTGTCATGACCACCGGCTCCTCGCGAGGCGGCGGCAATGAGGCGAACTACGTCATGCAGAAGTTTACGCGTGCGTGCATCGGCACCCACAGCGTAGACAACTGCGCCCGTACTTGACACGGCCCTACTGTCCTCGGTCTGATGGACACGGTTGGTTCAGGTTGCATGTCATGCTCCATCCCCGGTATGGAGGATGCGGGCTGCATTTTCCTCTTCGGCTATAACCCTGCCGATTCGCACCCCATCGTCGCAAGGCGTATCGTGCGAGCCAAAGAAAAGGGTTGCAAGATCATCGTCGCCGATCCGCGCCATATCGAAACCGCGCGTATCGCCGATCTCTACCTTCCGATCAAGAACGGTTGCAACGTTGCGTTCCTCAACGCCTTTGCCAACTGTCTGGTCAACGATGGCCTCTACGACAAGGAATTCGTCGCCGAGCACACGAACGGCTTTGACGAGTGGTGGGAGACCATCAAGAACTACACTCCCGAATCCGTACAGGACATCACGGGTGTCGAGCCCGCGTTGATCCACCAAGCTGCCGAGATGTACGCCACGGCGAAGCCCTCTGCCATCATTGGCTGGGGCATGGGCGTATGCCAGCAGAAGCAGAACCTGAAGACGGTGCACACCATCGCCTCCATCGCCTGCGTTGCCGGCCAGATCGGCAAACCCAATTCCGGCCTCGCGCCCGTGCGCGGTCAGAACAACGTTCAGGGCTCCTGCGATATGGGCATGCTGCCCAACCTGTACCCTGGCTACCAGAAAGTCACCGACCCGGCTGTGCGTGCCAAGTTTGCCAAGGCTTGGGGCGTGCCCGAGGAAAAGCTCCCGCTCGAGGAGGGCTACAAGCTCACCGACCTGGGCCACCTGGTCGACGAGGGCAAGGTGCACTGCTTCTACAACTACGGCGAGGACCCGGTGCAGACCGAGCCCGATTCGGCCGGAATGCGCAAGACGCTCTCCGAGCTGGATCTGTTCATTTGCCAGGACATCTTCATGACGCAGACGACCATGCTCGCCGACGTCATCCTACCTGCCACCTCTTGGGGCGAGCACGAAGGTGTCTTTACCGCATCCGACCGTAGCTTCCAGCACTTTGACGCGGCCGTTCCGCCCAAGGGCGAGTGCCGTCACGACTGGGAGATCTTCGCGGATCTGTCTACGCGCATGGGTTACCCCATGCACTACGACAACACCGAGCAGATCTGGAACGAGTGCATTAGCCTGTGCCCCAACTTTGTGGGCGCGACCTACGAGAAGATGGCTCCCGAGGGCGGTTACGCCCAGTGGCCGGTCAAGAGCACCGATGTGAACGACCACGGTACGCCCGACATGTTCGCTGGTGGCAAGTTCACCACCAAGGACGGCCGCGCCAACCTGATGGCGCACGACTGGGAGGTGCCCTCCGAGCTTCCCGACGATGAGTACCCGCTCATTCTGTGCACCGTCCGCGAGGTCGGTCACTACAGCTGCCGCTCGATGACCGGCAACTGCAAGACGCTGGCGCTGCTCGCCGACGAGCCCGGCTTTGTCCGCATGAATCCCGCGGACGCCCAGGCGCGCGGCATCAAGAACGGCGACATCGTCTCGATTCATAGCCGCCGCGGCCAGGTATACAGCCGCGCCGACGTGAGCGATCGCATCAATAAGGGCACGGTCTACATGACCTACCAGTGGTGGATCGGCAAGTGCAACGAGCTGACCATTCACAAGGTCGACCCGGTCTCGCATACGCCCGAGGACAAGTTCTCCGCCTGCCAGGTCGACGCCATTGCCGACCAGGTTTGGGCAGAGGGCGAGGTAGAGCGTCAGTACACCGAGCTCAAGCAGGCTCTGGTGGACGCCGCTGCTCCCCAGGACGTTGAGCCTGGCGCCGCCAAGTTCGACGACGAGACGCACGTGAACCAAATCGTGTAGTCCCGTTCTCGTTGGCTTTTTGGGCCGGGCGTCCCGTACGTTCGGGAGCCCGGCCCGTTATTTTGAAAGGAAGTGGGGATGAACCGCTTCATCGACATCAACCCGGAGAGGTGCATCGGCTGCGGAACATGCCAGTCCGCCTGTGCCGACGCCCACCGGATGCAGGGTCTTCAGGATACGCCGCGCCTGGCGCTCGTGAAGACCGGCGGTATTTCGGCCGCCCTTGCCTGCCACCATTGCGAGGGTGCTCCCTGCGCCGAGGTTTGCCCGGTGAATGCCATCGAGCACGATGGCGATCGCATCCACGTCAAGGAGCAGGAGTGCATCGGGTGCAGGCTGTGCGCCATCGCGTGCCCCTTCGGAGCCATCCATCCCGATGGCACGTCTATCGCCGGTGTCGCAGGCATGTGCGACCCGACGCCTTCGTATCCTAAGTCCCTGAGCAGCCTGCTTACGTGGGCTCCTGGCCAGTACACCTGCGCCGTCAAGTGCGACCTGTGTGCCTTCGATCCGGACGGCCCGCATTGTGTGGCGGCGTGCCCCACCAAGGCGCTGACCGTCATGGGCGGCGCGGCCGATCGCGAGCTCGACGAGGCCAAGCGCCTGCGCTCGATCGAAAACGGTCCAGTCGTCGACGTTACCGCTGTGGCCCAGGGCCTGTCCGAGAAAGCAGAAGGGAGCGTAAACAATGGATAGCATGACGCTGTTTATCGCATCGCTTGCCGTCTCGTGCATCGGTGCGCTCGCCTCGGTTCTGCTGATCAAGGCCGATAACGCCGCCAAGACCGCCGGCTGCCTGATCGGCGCCGTCGCGGCCGTGCTGTCGTTCATCGCGGGCCTCGAGGCCGTGCTTGGCGACGTTTCGTCCCTCAACACGGTCTTCTTTTTCCCGTTCGCCCGTCTCGAGCTCTTGCTCAACGGCCTTGCGGGCCTGATCGTGGTCCTCATCTCAATCCTCGCCTTTGCGGGCTTCATCTACGGTCTGTCCTACTTCGATGAGTACCCGGGCAAGGTCGGGCGCGCCGGTTTCTTCATGAACACCTTCGTCGCCTCGATGATGCTCGTCATCACCGCCGACAACGTGTTCTGGTTCCTGGTCGCCTTTGAGCTCATGTCCCTTACGAGCTACTTCCTTGTCGTTATCGAGGAGAACAAGAACTCCATTAGGGGCGGTTGGCTCTACTTCGTCATCGCGCACGTGGGCTTTGTCCTTATCATGGCGAGCTTCCTGCTCATGACCAACGGCGTGGGCGGTTCCTTCAGCTTCAGTGATTTCCGTACGCATGACTTTGGACCTGCCATCTCCTCCGCGTGCTTCGTCCTCGCGTTCTTCGGATTCGGCGCAAAGGCCGGTATCATCCCGCTGCACTCCTGGCTGCCCCAGGCGCACCCCGAGGCGCCGTCCAACGTGTCCGCCCTCATGTCCGGCGGCATGATCAAGATCGGCATCCTGGGAATCCTCAAGGTCGGTCTCGACCTGCTCGCGGGTTCGGGCGTCCAGCTCTGGTGGGGCCTCATGGTCCTGGTCTTCGGATCCATCTCGTCGGTCCTGGGCGTCGTCTACGCCCTCCACGAGCACGACATTAAGCGCCTGCTGGCCTACCACTCCGTCGAGAACATCGGCATCATCTTGCTCGGTGTCGGCGCGTCCATGACGGCGCACGCCCTGGGCAACGACGTCATCGCGACGATCGCGCTCATGGCCGCCCTCTACCACACGCTCAACCACGCCATGTTCAAGGGCGAGCTGTTCCTCGGCGCGGGCTCCCTGCTCTATGCCACGGGTACGCGCAACATGGAGAAGATGGGCGGCCTGTTCCGCCGTATGCCGGTCACGGCCGTCTGCTTCCTCATCGGTGCCCTTGCCATCTCGGCTATCCCGCCGCTCAACGGCTTCGTTTCCGAGTGGTTCACCTACCAGTCCCTGTTCAACATCTCGACGCTCTCCGACCCGGTCGTCATGGTGTTCGCCGTCGCCTCCGCGGCCGCCCTCGCCATCACCGGTGCCCTGGCCGTCACGTGCTTCGTGAAGGCCTACGGCGTCTCGTTCGCGAGCAGCCCTCGTTCCCAGGAGGCCGCGAACGCCAAGGAGTCCCCGGCTCCGATGTTGTTCTCGCAGATGCTCCTCGCGGCCATCTGCGTGGTACTGGGAATCGGCTCCCCGGTCATCGCCCCGGTTCTGGACGACGTCGCCCAGAGCGTGCTTGCCGGCTCCGCCGTCACAGCCACCTCGGGCGTGTCTCTCGTGAACGAGATTTCCGGTGCCGCCACCTCCACCCCCGCGATCGCCATCGCGCTCGTGGTCCTCACCGGCCTCGCGTTCGTGTTGAGGTCCTGCCTCGGCACCAAGGCCCCCGCTAAGAAGACCGACCCTTGGGCGTGCGGCTACGAGCCCAACGAGCACATGCCCGTCGTCGCCACGAGCTTCGCGTCAGACGTAGAGCTCTTCATGGGCCCGCTCTACACCCTGCGCGAGGTATGCACCAAGATCTGCTGGTCCATCGCGCACGTGTTCCAGAAGCTCACCGGTGTCGCCCAGGGCGTTGAGCCCCTGCCCGACCGCTTCCTGGTCGATGCACCGAGCGAGGGTGCCGATAAGCTGGCCGGCCTCGCCTCCAAGATCGAGGGCGGCAACTACTCCGTATACATCTGCTACATCGTCGCGGCGCTCGTGGTCTTCCTCGTGCTCGCCGTGGTCATGGTCTAGAGAGGGGAGAGGATATTATGAACATCGTTCTTGCGATAGCGCAGGGCCTCGTGGTCATGCTGGTCGCGCCCTTCTTCTCCGGCCTCGCCCGTGTGATTCGCGCGAAGATGCACAATCGCCGCGGTCCGTCCATCCTTCAGGATTACCGGGACCTCGCGAAGCTCATGGCGCGTCCCGAGTCCGTGAGTTCCGACTCGAGCTTCGTGCTGCGCATCATGCCGCCGCTGTTCCTCGCGGTGTCGTTCATGCTCGCCATGGGCCTGCCCATGTTCACGCTCGAGAGCCCCATGCCCGTCTTTGGTGACGCCATCACCATCATGTACGCGCTCGCGCTGTCCCGCTTCTTCTTCGCGCTGTCCGGCGTGGATTCCTCCAACGCCTACGCGGGCTTCGGCGGTATCCGCGAGCTCCTCATGAGCGTGCTCATCGAGCCGTCCATGCTCATCGCGCTGTTTACCGTCGCCATCGTGTGCGGCTCCACGGACATTGCGACCATGGGTCAGCACATCGTTACGGGCAACGTCTCGAGCGTCGTCGCCGTCATCCTCGCCGGCGTCGCCTTCGCGGCCGCCTGCTATATGGAGCTCGGCAAGCTTCCGTTCGATCAGGCCGAAGCCGAGCAGGAGCTCCAGGAGGGCCCGCTCGCCGAGCTCTCCGGCCCGTCCCTGGCCATGATGAAGCTCGCCATGGGCATGAAGCAGGTCGTGGTCGTCGCTTGGTTCACCTCCATCTTCATCCCCTGGGGAGAGCCCGCGACCATCGGCGTCACCGCTCTCGTGGGCGCCGTCGTCTTCCTTGTCAAGTGCCTGGTCGATTTCGTTGTCTGCGGCGTGCTCGAGAACTCCGTTTCCCGTTCGCGCTTCAAGGTGCTCGGTAACCAGACCTGGGCCGTCGTCGGCATCGCGGTCCTCGCGTTCGTCTTCGTCGTCGTAGGCGTGTAGGGAGAAGGGAGAAACTATGTCAATCGAATCGAGCTTGTCCCTCTTTGCCATGGTGGCGATCGCCGTCCCCATGCTGGGCTCCCTGCTCATCGTCATGCTGCCGCGTCCCTACGCTAAATGGATCTGCGCCTTTGCCGGCGGCATCGCCACGGTCGCTTCCGTTGGCTTGGCCGCGACGTTTGCCGGAAACGGCATGAACGCGGTCGATGTAACCTGGGCGAGTATGGGCCAGACCTTGGTCATGGGCTTCATATTCGACCGGATGAGCACGCTGCTCGCACCCGCGTTCGTCGCTATCGGCCTGCTCGTCGTCATCTATTCGTTCCCGTACATGAGCGATAAGAACAAGGAGCATCCCGACGCGCCCCGTCGCCGCTTCTACGTGTACTTCTCCACGTTCATCGGCGCCATGGCCGGTCTCGCCTACAGCTCCACCATCGTCGGCCAGCTCGTTTTCTTCGAGATCACCGGCGTGTGCTCCTGGGGCCTCATCAGCTACTACATGACGCCCACGGCCAAGAAGGCCGGTATGAAGGCGCTCATCATCACCCATATCGGCGCTCTGGGACTCTACATCGGCGCGGCCTTCCTGTTCGCCGGAACCGGCACGTTCGCGCTGAGCGCGATCTCCCAGCTCGATTCCGGTATGAAGACCGTCGTGCTGCTGCTCATCCTGTTCGCCGCTTGGGCCAAGTCCGCCCAGTTCCCGCTCTACATGTGGCTGCCCTCCGCAATGGAGGCCCCCACGCCCGTTTCCGCCTACCTCCATGGCGCGTCCATGGTGAAGGTCGGCGTGTGCGTGTTCGCCCGCGCTCTTGCGAGTGCCGGCGATATCCCCGAGATCGTCGGTTGGGTCGCCATCATCGACGCCGTCGTGACCATGCTCTTCGGCTTCCTCATGTACCTGCCCCAGAAGGATATGAAGCGCCTGCTCGCCTTCTCGACGATCGCGCAGCTCGCCTACGTGTTCTTCGGCCTGGGCCTCTCCGTGTTCGGAAGCCAGATGGCGTTCAACGGCGCCGTCGAGCACATCTTCAACCACGCGTTCACCAAGACCCTGTTCTTCCTCATCGCCGGCTCCCTCAGCTTCACGCTGGGAACCCGTATGTTGCCCAAGATCCAGGGCCTCATGAAGAAGTACCCGGTCACGGGCGTGGGCTTCGCGGTCGCCGCGACCGCTATCGCCGGCGTGCCCCCCATGAGCACGTTCTTCTCCAAGTTCCAGATTATTTCCGGTGGCTTCGCGGTTGGTGCTTCCAACACGGTCATCTTCGTCCTCGTGTGCGTCATGGTCGTCGAGACCGTCGCCACCTTCGCATGGTTCCTGCGTTGGATGGGTAAGGTCCTGCCCGGTGAGCCGAGCGAGACCGTGGCCGCCGGCCAGCCCCTTCCGCGCGCCATGGCGTTCGTGTTCGTCGTCCTCATGATCATGGTCGTCGTCGCCGGTCCTCTGTCCTCTAGTTGGATGGGTTAGGAGGTAGGACATGGGTTATTCGTTAGTCAATATCCTGGGCGGTCTTCTGATCGTGACCTCCACCATGGTGGTCGTCTCGAAGACCATCCCGTCCGCCATTAAGTGGTACGCGATCCAGTCGGTTGTCCTGGTGGGCGTGCTGCTCACCCTGGGCCTCACCACCGGTGCCACCGAGCTTCTCATGTGGGCCGCGTCGGCCTTCGTCACCAAGGTGATCCTCGTTCCGTTCATTCTCAACCGTGCCTACAAAAAGATGGGTTCGCCTGCCGATAGCACGCTGACCTCCTCCATCAAGCCGGCCTGGACCATCATCCTCACCGGTCTGGAGGTGGCCATCTGCTTCGCGGTGGTCACGCGCCTGAGCCTGCCCACCGCTGAGGTGGCTACTCCGGCCCTCGCCATCAGCTTCGCGCACTTCTTCGTCGGCCTCACGTGCATCATCTCCCAGCGCAACATCCTCAAGCAAATCTTCGGGTACTGCCTTATGGAGAACGGTAGCCACGTGACGCTCGCCCTGCTCGCGCCCACGGCCCCCGAGATCATCGAGATCGGCATCGCCACCGACGCCATTTTCGCCGTCATCATCATGTCCGCCGTCGTCGTGAGGATCTGGAACGACACCAAGTCGCTCGACTCCCACGACCTGACCGAATTGAAGGGGTAGGCCATGGATGTTTCAATGCTGACGGTCGCCCTGCTCGCTTGTCCCCTCGTGTTCTCCCTGATTATGGCTGCGCTCCCCAAGACGACGTCCTACAGCGTCTTTGCGGGGCTCAACACCATCTCCGTCGCGGCGACCCTCGTCCTTTCGGTCGTCACCGCGGGAACCATGCTCTCGAGCGGGCAGAATATCGACGTTTTGGGCCTGTGGCTTCATCTCGATTCGCTCTCGTCGATCTTCGTCCTTCTGGTAGGCATCATCGGGTTCATCACCGGCGTGTACTCCATCTCCTATATCAAGATCGATATCGAGGAGAAGACCATGCCGGCCGAGCGCACCAAGCAGTACTACGCGCTGTTTAGCCTGTTCGTTTTCACGATGCTGCTCGCCTGCCTGTCCAACAACATCATCCTCACCTGGGCGGCGGTCGAGGCCACCACGTTGTCGACCGTGTTCCTCGTGGGCATCTACAAGAACAAGCAGGCGCTCGAGGCGTCTTGGAAGTACGCGATGGTCTGCACCGCCGGCGTGGCCTTCGGCCTGTTCGGCACGCTGCTCATCTACGCGAACGCCGCCGATATCATGCCCAACGCGCATGAGGCAGCCTTCCTCACCTCCATCATGCCCTACGCCGACCAGTTCGACCCGATGCTCGTGCGCCTCGCGTTCGCGTTCATCGTCATCGGCTTCGGCACCAAGGCGGGCCTGTTCCCCATGCACACTTGGCTGCCCGACGCGCACTCCCAGGCTCCGAGCCCGGTCTCCGCGCTGCTCTCGGGCGTGCTGCTCAAGTGCGCCATGCTGGTGATCATCCGCTTCTACTCCCTGTCCATCATCACGGTGGGCGACACCTATCCGCGTACGCTCCTGCTCATCCTGGGCACGCTGTCCATCCTGGTGGCCGCCCTGTGCATCTTTAAGCAGGACGATATCAAGCGCCGCTTCGCGTACTCCTCCGTCGACAACGTCGGCGTGGTCGCGCTGTGCCTGGGTATCGGTGGTCCGCTCGGTATCGCCGCCTGCCTGCTGCACTGCATCTTCCACGGTTTCACGAAGGCGCTCGCCTTCTGCATGGCCGGTAACATCCAGCACATCTACCACACCCGCGACCTGAACAAGATCAAGGGCGTCGTCGAGATCGCTCCCGTCACGGCAGCGCTCACCATCATCGCCCTGCTCGCGCTCGCCGCCTTCCCGCCGTTCGCCCTGTTCATCTCCGAGTTCCTCACCTTCGTGGCTGGCGTCCAGTCCGGTCTCATCTGGGTGGTCGTGCTCGTGGCCATTGGCCTCACCGGCGTGTACTTTGCCCTTACCGGCATCGCGCTCAAGTCCATCTTCGGCAAGGCGCCCGAGGGCATGAAGCGCCACGAGGTGCCCGCCCTCATGATCATCCCCGAGATCGCCCTCGCGATCGTGGTCATGTGGTTCGGTATCGCCACCCCGGTCGCCATCACGAGCGGCGTCGAGGATGCAACGTCCGTCGTTTTGAACCAGAGCGTCGAAGAGCTCCACGAGGCTCCTCTCTACCGCATGGTGTTCAGTTCCCAGACCAAGACAAGCGAGGTGAATTAGCACCATGGCAGAACCTGAAAAGAAGGACTACGCTCGTCGTTGCGAAAGCCACGTCGAGGCCCTGCGCGCCGCAGTGCCGGGCGCTATCGAGAAGGTTGAGTGGCAGTGCGAGGACCAGCTGACGATCACCGTCAAGCTGGACCGTCTGCCCGAGGCCGTCCACTACCTGTACTACGAGCGCTACGGCTGGATTCCCGTGATTGTCGGCAACGACGAGCGCTCCCTGTGCGGCCGTTACGCCGTGTACTACGTCATCTCCATGGAGGGGGAGGACCCCGGCTGGGTTACCGTGCGTGCCGAGGTCGACCCCGCCAAGATGACGTTCCCGTCCGTGACGCCGTTCGTCCCCGCCTGCGTGTGGGGCGAGCGCGAGCTGCGCGATATGTTCGGCCTGATTCCCGAGGGCCTGCCCGATCGTCGTCGCCTAGTGCTGCCCGACGATTGGCCCAGCGGCCTGTACCCGCTGCGCAAGGACTCCATGGACTACCGTTTCCGTCCCGCTCCCGCGAGCGACATGGAAAACTACGAATTCTTGGCCGACACCAAGGGCAAGGAGACCACGCTCGTCCCCATGGGACCGTTGCACATCACCTCCGACGAGCCCGGCCACTTCCGCCTGTTCGTTGAGGGCGAGACGATCGTCGATGCCGACTACCGTCTGTTCTACGTGCACCGCGGCATGGAGAAGGTCGCCGAGACGCGCCTGAACTATGACGCCGTGACGTTCCTCGCCGACCGCATCTGCGGCATCTGCGGCTGCGCCCACTCGGTGGCCTATGCCGAGGCCGTCGAGCGCGCCCAGGGCATTCATGTCCCGCCGCGCGCCCAGTACATCCGCGCCATCATGCTCGAGGTCGAGCGCCTGCACTCGCATCTGCTCAATATTGGCCTGGCGTCGCACTACACGGGCTTCGACTCCGGCTTCCAGCAGTTCTTCCGCGTCCGCGAGAAGTCCATGGACCTGGCCGAGAAGCTTTCCGGCCACCGCAAGACCTACGGCCTCAACGTGATCGGCGGCGTGCGTCGCGACATTTTGGCCGAGCAGAAGCTCTCCACGCTCACGACCATCCACCAGCTGCGCTCCGAGGTTCAGGAACTCGTCGACATGCTGCTCTCCACGCCCAACTTTATTGAGCGTACGAGTGGTATCGGCATTCTGGACCGCAAGATCGCTCGCGACTTCTCGCCGGTCGGCCCGCTCATGCGTGGCTCTGGCTATGCCCGCGACGTGCGCTTTGACCATCCCTTCGACGGCTATGCCGATCCGGACATCCAAAAGATGCATGCTGCCACGGCAGACACCTGCGATGCCTTCGGCCGTACCGCCGTCCGCATCCAGGAGGTCTACGATTCGATCGACATGATCGAGACCATGCTCGAGAACTGCCCGTCGGGCCCCATCCTCACTACGGATTGGGAGTACACCCCGCACAAGTACGCCATCGGCGCCACCGAGGCGCCGCGCGGCGAGGACGTGCACTGGGCTATGCTCGGCAACAACCAGAAGTGCTACCGCTGGCGCGCCAAGGCGGCCACGTACAGCAACTGGCCGGTCCTGCGCTACATGTTCCGCGGCAACACCGTGGGCGACGCGGCGCTGATCGTCGGCTCGCTCGACCCGTGCTACTCCTGCACCGACCGCGTGACGGTGACCGATATCGCCGCCAAGCGTGACCACGTGCTCGACAAGGAACAGTTCGAGAACGTCTGGCGCGACAAGTCGCCGCTTGCGGGCGAGGGCACCATGGCCGCTCCGCTCGATGAGGAGGCGCTCTAATATGCTGAAGCTTTGGAAGGTTAACGCCAAGGCCGGCGACGCGACGGTCAAGTATCCGTTTGCGCCGTTCCCCACCAACAAGGACATGCGCGGCAAGCCCGAGCACAATGCCGAGCTCTGCATTGCGTGTGGTGCCTGCGGCGTGGCGTGCCCGGCCGATGCCATTCGCATG
>CABUSR010000046.1 GCA_902494245.1 uncultured Collinsella sp. | reverse complement strand
GTCAATCCCGGCGATCCCGGGCCTATCGTCGGCGTCATCGGCGATGGCGAAACCCATCCCGACACCGCCGCGCTCACGGGCGAGTCAGTCCCCCGCCCCGCCAAGTCCGGCGACGATATCATCAGCGGCTGCATCAACATGACGGGCCTCATCCACGTGCGCACCACCAAGCCCTTTGGCGAGTCCACCGTCGCGCGCGTCCTGGAGCTCGTGGAGAATGCCAGCGAAAAGAAGGCACGCACCGAGAACTTCATCACACGCTTCGCCCGCGTCTACACCCCCGCCGTCACCGGCGCGGCCGCGGTGCTCGCCCTTGGCGGCGGCCTGGTCACCGGTGCCTGGTCCGACTGGATTCTGCGCGGCCTGACCTTCCTGGTCGTCAGCTGCCCGTGCGCGCTCGTGATCAGCGTGCCGCTGAGCTTCTTTGGCGGCATCGGCGGCGCCTCCAAACTGGGCGTTCTCATCAAGGGTTCTAACTACCTCGAGACGCTCGCCGACGTGGACACCGTCGTCTTTGACAAGACAGGCACCCTCACCAACGGCACTTTCTCGGTGGTCGCGGTGCACCCCGAGGCTGGCTATACCGAGCAGTCGTTGCTTGAGGTCGCAGCCCTTGCGGAGTCGTTCTCCGATCACCCCATCGCGCAGTCGGTAAGCACCGCCTACCAGGGCGAGGTCGACCCCAAACGCGTGAGCGACTCCGCCAACGACGCGGGCCACGGCGTGACGGCAACCATCGACGGCAAGCACGTCGTCGTTGGCAACGCAAAGATGCTCGCCGCGGCCGGAGTCGAAGCGCCCGATTGCGAGGTCGTTGGAACGATTCTGCATGTGCTCGTTGACGGCGTGTACGCCGGCCACATCGTGATTGCAGACACCGTTAAGGCCGATGCCGAGCAGACGATCCGCGACCTGCACGCCGCCGGCGTCAAGCGCACCGTTATGCTCACGGGCGACCGCGAGGAAGTGGCTGCTGCGGTGGCCAAGCAGCTCGGCCTCGACGAGTTCCATGCGCAGCTGCTGCCGGGCGACAAGGTCGAGCGTGTTGAAGCGCTGCTCGCGGCCGAAAGCGGTAAGGGCAAGCTCGCCTTTGTCGGCGACGGTATCAACGACGCGCCCGTGCTCACCCGCGCCGATGTGGGCATTGCCATGGGCGCCATGGGATCCGATGCCGCGATTGAGGCCGCCGACGTGGTGCTGATGGATGACAAGCCGTCCAACATTTCCCGCGCGATCCGTGTGGCGCGCAAGACCATGGCGATCGTCTGGCAGAACATCATCTTTGCGCTGGGCGTTAAGCTGCTGATTTTGGTGCTTGCGGCGCTCGGCATCGCCAACATGTGGCTTGCGGTCTTTGGCGACGTAGGCGTGGCAATCATCGCCATCCTGAACGCCATGCGCGCGATGGGTGTCAAGAACCTGTAGCGTTCGTGGGCTGTCCGGCCGGGACCGGGCTTGGTTTTGAAAACGTCCTCGACCAATGAAGTGCCCCCGTTCTGCTCCTTCGGAGCTACGAACGGGGGCACTTCTGGTCTGCGGAATGTTTTCAAAACCAAGCCCGGTCCCGGCCTGCGGTAACGTTGCTGGCGGTTCTTGGGCATCGCTTGCTGGCGGGGTTCCTTGTCTGAGTTGGACTTAGTTGGTGGGGCCACTGGTCCCGGTCGCTGTCCCGCGCCTTTGGCGCGGGAGGCGCGCCTCTTTGGAAACGAAGAGATAGCTCAGCTGTGATGGCGTCGCGCACCGAATGCTCCACTTTGGACTGCGTCGGACTCGTTGTTGTTCGAATCCCCTATCCCCCTTTCGCTGGTTCGCGCTTTGCGCGAACTCCGCGCTCCTGGGGGTCAATTAGGCTTCCGTTGTTGCGCCGGCCGCATCTTCCCGTCCCAACATCGCCCTCAGCTTCTCGAAGCTCTCCTCACTCAGGCAGTGCTCCATGTGGCAACCCTCTTGCGACGCGACATCCGCCGAAACACCGGCTTCCTCGAGCAACCGCACGAAAAAGCAGTGGCGCTCCCACATTTGGCGAGCGACCTCCAGACCACGTTCCGTCAGATGAACGTCGCGCTTGCCCATTTCGACATAGCCGCTGTTTTCCAGCGTCGCCATGGCTTTAGAGACGCTCGCCTTGGTTACGCCCAGGTATTCGGCAACGTCAATCGATCGAACGACGCCCTGGCGCTCCGAGAGCACGTAAATAGATTCGAGATAATCTTCTCCAGATTCACGTAGGGCCATGGGCCGCCTTTCGCGATGATTGTTAGTTAGCCTTTGGATACTTTCCTTGGCTTACTTTACCGCAAAAGTTGCCCATGTCTTACTACGTTGTTTAAAAAGTTAACCGTGTTTCACAAAATGTGCGGGGCAAGCAGAGCGACACGGCACGCAACGTACAAGGAATGCCCCCAACTGCCGGCAGAAAAGGAACGTCCCCAAGTGCCGAGCCGCAGCTATAGCAGCCCAAAGTGCTTCGCGGCGTTGTAGATCCCGTCGTCGTCCACGGCGGACGTCACGTAGGTCGCCGCGGCCTTCACGGTCTCCTGCGCGTTGCCCATGGCCACACTTGTGCCCACGGCCGAGAACATCGAAAGGTCGTTCTCGCCGTCGCCGAAGGCGATCGCCTCGCTCGCATCGATGCCCAGGCGCTCCAGCGTCGCCGCCACGCCCAGGTCCTTGCCGCCGTTAGCGGGAATAATGTCGCAGAACAGATCGCACCAGCGCGTAGTGAGCGAATGCGACACCGCATCGGTCACAATATGCTCGTCAGCCGGATCCACAAAGGCGCAAAACTGGTAAACCGGCGCGTCAAATGCGTGCTCAAACGGCTCCTCGTGGTAGACGATTCCCGCGTTGCTGCCGGCCGTCACCACGCGCTCGGACAGGCGGTTCACAAACGAGTTCTCGCCCTGCATGCACAGCGAGTCATAGCGCCCCTGCGCCACCTGGTCCACAATCACCGCGACGTCGTCCGAATCGATCGGGCAGCTGCGGTAAACACCCTCAGCATCAAAGCAGTGCTGGCCCGAGAGCGTAATGTACGCATCCCAGCCCAGGTCGAACAGCCAATCGGGCATCTGGTAGGTCGGACGGCCCGTGGCGATCACGCACGCAATCCCCTGCTCGTGAAAGCTGTCGAGCACCTGCTGCGCCGACGCCGGAATCCGGTGGGTCTTAAAGCTCAACAGCGTGCCGTCGATATCGAAAAACGCGGCTTTGATCATCCTCGTCTACTCCTCGCCCTCGAGCTTTTCACTCGCCTCGAGCCACGCCATCTCAAGCTCGTCCATGGCGGCGTGGGCCTCGTCGATCTTTGCCTGCTGCTCGCCCAGCGCCGTGTAGTTGGTGGGGTCGACCTGGGCCATCGCGGCCTCGGCCTCCTCCACGCGGGCGCGCTGCGTCTCCATCTTGCGCTCGAGCGAGCTCACCTCGCGGCGGAGCTTCTGACGCTCGGCGTTGGAAAGACCGTTGGGCTGCCCGCTCGTCTTGGGCTTTTCGGCCGCAACCGCTGCGGCGCCGGTGTCGAACGTGCCGGTCTTGGCACTCGGTGCGCCCACGGGCTCGCCCTCGGCCGTGGCGTTACACAGGCGCAGGTACTGGTCCACGCCGCCGGGCATATGCGTCAGGTGACCATCGAGCAGCGCCCACTGCTGGTCGGTCACGCGCTCCATGAGGAAACGGTCGTGCGTCACCAGGATCAGCGTGCCCGGCCAGCCGTCGAGCAGGTCCTCGACAATCGCCAGCATGTCGGTATCGAGGTCGTTGCCTGGCTCGTCCAAGATGAGCACGTTGGGCTCGTCCAGAATCGTCAGCAGCAGCGACAGGCGACGGCGCTGGCCGCCCGAAAGGTCGCCGATGCGGCTCCAGAGCTGCTGCGTCGTAAAGCCCAGGCGCTCGCAAAGCTTCTCGGGAGAGGTCTCCTTGCCGTCGATGACGTAATACTTCTTATAGTTGCCGAGCACCTCGCGGATCGTGTCGCCCATGTAGGGCTCGAGCTCCTCGAGCTGCTGCGACAGCACGCCAAAGCGTACCGTCTGGCCAATCTTCACACGGCCGCGCAGGGGCGCGATCTTGCCCTGGATCACGTCGAGCAGCGTCGACTTACCGGCGCCGTTCTCGCCCAAAAGACCATAGCGGTCGCCCGCACCGATGAGCCAGGTCACGTCGGAAAGTACCTGCTTGGGCGCGCCATCGGTATCCGCATAGCCGGCGTCCACGTCGACCACGTCGATAACCTGCTTGCCCAGGCGGCTCACCGCCAGGCGCTTGAGCTCCAGCTCGTCGCGCACGGGCGGCACGTCGGCGATCAGTTCGCGAGCGGCATCCACGCGAAACTTGGGCTTGGTGGAGCGCGCCTGGGCGCCGCGGCTTAGCCACGCGAGCTCCTTGCGCGCCATGTTGCGACGGCGCTCCTCGGTAACCGCGGCCATGCGGTCGCGCTCTACGCGCTGCAAAATGTATGCCGAATAGCCGCCCTCGAAGGGATCGACCTGGCCGTCATGGACCTCCCACATGCTGGTGCAGACCTCGTCCAAGAACCAGCGATCGTGCGTGACCACGAGCATGGCGCCCTGACCGCGCTGCCAGCGGGCCTTTAAGTGACGCGCGAGCCAGTTGATGGTACGCATGTCCAGGTGGTTGGTGGGCTCGTCGAGCATAAGCACGTCGTAGTCGCCGATCAGCAGGCGCGCGAGGTCCACGCGACGGCGCTGGCCGCCCGAAAGCTCGCCCACCGTGCCCTCCCAGGGCACATCGCTAATAAGGCCAGCGAGAATCTGACGTGTACGCGGACTCGACGCCCACTCGTACTCGGGCGTGTCGCCCACGACGGCATGATGCACGGTATCGGTGTCGACAAGTTGGTCCTTTTGGCCGAGCAGACCGATCGTGGTGCCGCGGCGATGCGTCACGCGGCCATCGTCGGGCTCCAGCGTGCCGGCGAGCACGCTCAGCAGCGTCGACTTGCCGTCGCCGTTTTTACCAACAATACCAATGCGGTCGCCCTCGCCCACGCCGAGCGTCACGCTATCGAAAATATGCTTGGTGGGAAACTCTAGGCTGATGGAATCGCATCCCAAAAGAATCGCCATATGCCCTGCTCCTTCGTAGAAATTCAACGTTGTCCATGATAGCAGCGAGCCCCACCCCAAACCACCACGAAGGTGCCTGTCCCCTTTGTGGTGGTCGCTTCGGTCGCAGAGCAAAAAGGCGGGCCATCTCCCGCAAGAGATGACCCGCCCCTCCAATCAGTCCCGTGGCGACCGTGGCCGCCACGGGCCTCAAGCATGTCCCGGACTAGGAGAACATGCCGGTGAGGTAATCATTCAGCCGCTTATCCTTGGGCCGTTGGAAAATCTCGTCGGTCTCGTCGTACTCGACCATATCGCCCATGTAGAAGAACGCCGTGCGGTTGGACACACGCGACGCCTGCTCCATGTTGTGCGTCACGATGACGATGGCACGGTCGGCAACGATTGACGACATAAGGTCCTCGATCGCCAGCGTCGAGATGGGGTCGAGCGCCGAGCAGGGCTCGTCAAACAGGATCACGTCGGGGTTGAGCGCCAGCGTGCGCGCGATGCACAGACGCTGCTGCTGGCCGCCCGAAAGCGCGTAGGCACTCTTGTCGAGCTTGTCCTTGACCTCGTCCCACAGCGCCGCGCCGCGCAGACTCTCCTCGACCATGCGGTCGAGCTCGTCACGGTCGGTGATGCCGTGGCGCCTAGGCGCAAACGTGATGTTGTCGCGAATGGACTTGCGGAACGGGTTGGGCTGTTGGAACACCATGCCAATGGAGCGACGCAGCTCGTAGGTGTTCTCGGTCTTGGTATTCACGTTGCGCCCGCGGTAATTGATCTCGCCCTCCACGCGGCAGCCGCGAATCTCGCGATTCATCAGGTTGAGGCTACGCAAGAAGGTCGACTTGCCGCAGCCCGAAGGCCCGATGAGCGCCGTGATCTCGCCCTTGTGAAAGTCGAGCGACGTATCGTGCAGCGCATGGTGGTCGCCATAGTACACGTTGACGTCCTTGGTGGAGAGCACGACCTCGTCGCTCACGGCCCTGCCGCTCACGCGCACGCGTTTTTCGCTCTCCCCCACACTCGACAGAAAGTCCTGGGTCTCGGACGTGGCCGCCTCGGTTGCGGGCGTTGCATTCATCTCGCTCATTCGGCCGTCATCTTCCTTGCCAGTTGCTTGCCCACGATACGGGCAACTATGTTAAACAGCAGCACGCAGATCATCAGCAGTGCAGCGGTGCCCCAAACGATCTGCTGGGCCTCGGGGCTGCCCTCGCCGTAAATCTTGTAGATGTGCACGGCGAGCGACTCGCCGGGGCGGAACACGTTCCAGGCGCAGGTGGGGCTCGACAGGTTAAAGCTCAAGAAGTTCAAACGCACCGGCGAGCTCATGCCCGAGGTAAAGAGCAGTGCCGCGGCCTCGCCAAACACGCGGCCGGCCGAAAGCACGATGCCGGTCACGATGGCAGGCATGGCCTCGGGGATCAGGATGTGCAGCGTGGCCTCCCAGCGGGTAAGGCCCATGGCCAGGCACGCATCGCGCTGGGCCTGCGGCACGTCCTCGAGCGCCTGCTGGATCACGCGCACCAGGATGGGAATGTTGAACATGGTGAGCGCGACGGCGCCGGAGATGATGGAGTACTTCCAGCCCAGCTGCACCGAGAACACCAGGAATCCGAACATGCCGACAACGATGGAAGGCAGCGAGGACAGCGTCTCGATGGCAGTGGAGGCAATGTCGCGGACGGGACCGTCGGGTGCGTACTCGACCAGGAAGACCGCGCCGCCCAGGCTGATGGGCACCGAGATGACCAGAGTGATCAGCAGCAGATAGAACGAGTCGAACAGCTGGTAGAGTACGCCGCCCTGGGTTCCGTTGGCGCGCGCGGGCTGCGTGAGAAATCCCGGCTGGAACAGCGTCGAGATGCCCTCGAACAGGATGTAGGCCACCATGGAGACGACGATGAGCATGACGATGGCGATGATTGCCGTCAGCACGCCCGTGGCGATGCGATCCTGCTTTTGGACGCGCCCGAGTCTCGCCTCGTCGATATGGATGCGCGTGCTAGCCACGAGCCTTCGCCCCCTTGCGGCCGATAATGTGGATGATCAGGATGAAGATGAGGCTCATACCCATCAGCAGCAGACCGAGCGCCCACAGAACATCGTCCTGGGCCGAACCCTCGGCATAGACCGCCATGGACGTGGTGAGCGTGGTGGTGATGGTCGAGGCCGGCGACAGCAGCGACGTCGGCATGGCCTCGATACCGCCGATGACCATGCGCACGGCGAGCGTCTCGCCAAAGGCGCGCGTCATGCCAAGGATGACCGCAGTCATGAGCGACGGCATGGCGGACTTGAGCACCACGTGCCAGATGGTCTGCCAGCGGGTGTAGCCCAGCGCGAGCGAGCCCTGACGGTAGCCGTCGGGCACGGCGCGCAGGCCATCGACCGAAAGGGTGGTCATCGTCGGCAGGATCATGACAGCCAGCACGATGGCGCCGGGCAGGATGCCCAGACCCGTGCTCACGTGGAAAACGGACTTCATAAGTCCGACGACCACGTGAAAGCCAATCAGTCCAAAGACGACCGAGGGAATGCCGGTCAAAAGCTCAATAAGCGGCTGAAAGACCTTGGAACCAAATTTGGGTTGGATCTCGACCGCAAAAATGGCGGAGCCGATGGCGATGGGCAGCGCGATGAGCGTGGAGAGCACCATGACCGCAAACGAGGTGACGATCAGGGGCAGGGCGCCGGTATAGGGCAGACCGTTTTCGGCTGTGTTGGCCAGGTCCCACTTGGTGCCGGTGAAGAACTCGACAACCGAAACGCCATCCTTGAGAAAAGCCGAGAGGCCCTTTTGGGCGACCATGAAGATAAGCGCGGCAACGACAAGCGTCACGAGCGCTACGCACGCGCCCGTGACGCCCAGGCCCACGTTCTCAAGGTCGCGCTTTGGCAGCTGTTTTGCCATTGCAAACCTTTCCGGGGGCGATTACTTATTTAGCAGAGACCTTGCCGCTGGCGTCCTTGACGACCTTCATGGCAGAGACGGGGATAAAGCCCTGCTCCTCGACGAGCTTGCCCTGGACGTCGTCGGAAAGCATGAACTCCAAGAAGGCCGTGGTGGCCTCGTCGGCGTCCTTGGAGCAGTACATGTGCTCGGTAGCCCAGATCTTGAAGGAGTCGTCGGTGACGTTTGCGCTCTTGGGCTCGACGCCCTCGACCTTGATGGCGTTGAACTTGGAGTCATCGAAGTGCGAGAAGTCGAGGTAGGAGATGGCGTTGTCGGTGCTGGCCATCTGAGTCTGGACATCGCCGGACTTGTCGAGCTCGGCGTCGCCCTTAAAGTCGACTGCCTCGTCGCCAAAGACGGCAGCCTCGAAGGTGGCGCGGGTACCGGAACCGGCCTTGCGGTTGAGAACGACGATCTTGGCGTCGTCGCCGCCGACCTCCTTCCAGTTGGTGATCTGGCCGGAGAAGATGCCCTTGAGCTGCTCGAGGGACAGGTCGTCGACCTTCACGTTCTTAGAGACGACGGGACCCATGCCCACGACGGCGACCTCGTGGTCGACGAGGTTCTTGACCTGGTCGGCCTCGAGCTTGGTCTCGGCGAAGACGTCGGAGTTACCGATGGTGACGGTGCCGGCGGCAACAGCGGTCAGACCTTTGCCCGAACCGTTGCCCGAGCCGGAGACGGAGACGTCGGGGTTGGCATCCATGAACTTCTCGGCAGCGGCCTCGACGAGAGCCTGGAACGAGGAGGCACCGTCGTAGGTCACCTCGCCGGAGACGGACTCGGCAGCAGCGGCGCTACCCTTGTCGGCGGCGTCGGATGCGCCTGCGCCGCCGCAGCCAACGAGACCGAGACCGACGATGCTGGCAAGACCACCAGCAAGGCCGAGGAACTGACGACGAGAATAAGCCTGATCGAGCATGATCTTCCTTTCGTACATGCGAATCGCGGGCACCCTGCCCGCTTTGCTGTTTGGAAAGATACGACCCCGACCGGGCAGCACCCGCGCCAACTGCGGTTTCTTACGGGCATTTGATAAACCCTTACCGCAAGCGCGGCAGGGCTTTACAAACGAATAACAATCCAGCGCCAAATATGGCGCACCTTTTACACCAATAAAAGCAAAGTTGCGGTGAAATAGTTCCTGTTTGGCTGTTAGGCAGCCGATTCTAGGAACTATTCCACCGCAACTTAGATTGGCAAAACGCCGCAACCTTAAAGCTCGAGCTCGTTGAGCCTTAAGATCGCAACAATATAGATCTTGAGCGCTTGCTTGAGCTGTTCCTCGTTGGCGCACTCGTTGGGGCCATGCATCTGGCCGCCCCATGTGGGCAACTCCAGGCCGGTCTCCTCGGGGCCAAATGACACGGCGCGGGCAAAGTTGCGCGCGTACGTGCCGCCGCCCATGGCAAAGGGCTCGGCATGCTTACTCGTAAACTCGTTATAGGTATCAATCAGCGCTTTCACGGCCGGATCGTCGGCAGAGACCGAGAACGGCACCTTTGCATGACCCACGCGACAGGTCACGTCAAAGCGCCCCACGAGCGGCTCGAGCTGCTCGCTGATGGTATCGGCGCTCGTGCTATCGGGGAAGCGCACGTCGATGACCTGCTCGATATGGCCATCCACCACACGGATGACGCCGGGGTTGCAGGTGAGCGGGCCAAACGCCGGGCTCGTCGCATCGATTCCCAGGCCGCGGCCATAGGCGTCCGCATGCACAAAGGCCAGAAACTTGACAAACTCGTGCTCGGCAGGCGTCAGCAGGCGCTCGTCGCGCGCACCAAACGCATCCTCGGCCTCGCGCAGATACGCCACGATGAGGCCGACGGCATTGATTGTTCCCTCGGGCATCGAGGCATGACCGCCAATGCCGTGGGCGAAAATCTGCGCATGCCCGTTGCCGAGCGCCGTGATCTCCAGGCGGTCGGCGTTCTCAACAGGCGCCGGCAGCTCATCGGCGGCAATCGCAAGCTCGCAGATAGACTGCGACGGAATGGCGTTGCTCGCTTCGGCGCCGCTCCAGGACACAATGCGCCCGCCGTCGATCTTGGGACTCACAAACGTCGCCCCAAACTGGCCCTTCTCGGCATTACAAACCGGGAACTCGGCATCGGGCGTAAACAGAAAGTCGGGGTTCGCGTGGTTCTCCAGATAATGGTGAACGTCGGACATGCCCACTTCCTCATCGCATCCCAGCAGCGCGCGGAAGGTATAGCGCGGGGTAATGCCGTGCTTGAGCAGATAGGCGCCGGCGTAGAGCGACAGCACCGCCGGGCCCTTGTCGTCGATTACGCCGCGACCGAGCAGCCAGCCCTCTCGGCGCTCCATCGCAAACGGGTCGGTGTTCCAACCGGGACCGGCGGGAACCACGTCCACGTGGCAGATGGTCGCGAGCTGCTTGTCGCCGCGGCCAGGGATATCGGCAATGCCCACATAGCCCTCGTCGTCGCTCGTCTGGTAGCCGAGCTTCTGCGCAATGCCGAGCGCGCAATCGAGCGCATCACGGACCGGGCGGCCAAACGGCGCACCGGGCTCTGCGTCGGCAGCAACGGCTACGGACGGATAACTCACCAGCTGCTCGATATCGGCGACGACATCTTCCCAGACCTCGTCGACATACTCAGCGACGCTCTGCTCCACCTGATTCATGGACGACCTCCTTACCAATGAGGGGCGAGCGTGCCCGCCCCTCACATCACATACTTATATAGCGAAAAGTTTAGCAAGCTCGGCCACCGAGTGCACCACCGCATCGGCACCCGCGGCCTCGTGCTCCCCCAGCGCCGCCGCGCCCGAATAGATGCCGATACACGGCACACCCATCGCGTGCGCACCCTCCACATCGTTAAAGCGATCGCCGATCATCACGGCATCGTCGGCCGCCGCACCCAGAGCCGCCAGGGCATCGCGGACCGAATCGGCCTTGGTCTCGCGCCCCTGCGGCGGATTCATGCCAATCACCGCCTCAAACTGAGAAAGCCCGAGCTCACGCACCATGTCGATGCACTTTGCCTCCATGCGCGACGTTGCCACAGCCATACGCTTGCCCTGGGCGGTCAACCCATCCAGCAGCTCGGGAATCCCATCGAACACGGGGTACTCTTCCGGTCCCAGTTCATCAAAAAAGGCGCGGTACTCATCGGCCACAACCAGCGACTCCTCGCGGGAAAAGCCGTAAAAGTCGTGAAAGCTCTTCCACAGGGGTGGCCCGATCATGCGGCGCAGGTCACCCATCTGCGCCTCAGAAAGCCCGCGCGCAGCCAGCGTCTTGCGCGTCGAGGTCATCACCGCCCGGCCCGTATCTGCCACCGTGCCGTCAAAATCGAACAGCACGACCGGCCGTCTGCATATCTCCAACGCCTCCATCGGCATTCCTCTTCCCCAGTTGACGATTTCCACACCGACACTTCAAACTGTTGACTATTCAACAATTGAACCTAGTAATGTGGAACGACTCTACTATACTTGTCGCACTTTGCTCTCAGAAGGCGGCGCGCAAGCGCCCCAATGAAAGGTGCAATTATGTCTTTTGCCATCATAACCGACTCCACGTCGGACATCTCCCCCGCCCGCGCCCAAGAGCTCGGCATTTACGTGATTCCGCTGCATGTGATTATCGAGGGCGAGGACCTGCTCGACCAGGTGCAAATTACCGCCCAGGAGTACGTCGCGCGCATGGCCGGCACCGAGCAGCTGCCGCACACCTCGCAGCCGAGCGCCGGCGAGTTCAAGGCACTCTTTGACCGCGTGCGCGCCGACGGCCACGACAGCGCCATCTTTATCTCGCTATGCAGCGAGTGGTCTGCCTGCTATGCCAACGCCAGCCTGACGGCCGATACCCACGAGCTCGACGTGCGCTGCATCGATTCGCGCACCGGCTCGGGTGCCGAGGGCCTGCTGGTGGAGTATGCGCTCGCCATGCGCGAGGACGGCCGCAGCCTGGACGAGACCGAGGCGCAGATCCGCGCGACGCTGCCCGACGCCCACCTGCTGCTGATTCCCCGCACGCTCGAAAACCTCGTTAAGAACGGCCGCGCACCTAAACTCGCCGGCCAGCTCACGCAAATGCTCAACATTCGCCTAGCCGTTTCGCCGGAGTGGAAATCGGGCGAGATCAAGGCCATCAAGAAGGGCCGCGGCGCCAAGCGCATCGTCGCCAACACCATGGCCGACTGCCTCGCGTTTTTGGCTGAACACCCGGGTTCGAGCGTGCGCGTACTCACGACCGGCGCCGCCGAGGAGCACGAGCTCGTCAACCAGGCGCTCGCAGGCCAGAACTACGTAGACGCCGGCACCGGCCCCATCGGCTGCACCATCGCCACCCACGTAGGCGTCGACGCCATCGCCATCAGCTACTGCCCCCGCTACCAGCCCATTCACTAGGGGCACCTT
Organism: uncultured Collinsella sp.; assembly: GCA_902494245.1. Taxonomy (GTDB): domain Bacteria; phylum Actinomycetota; class Coriobacteriia; order Coriobacteriales; family Coriobacteriaceae; genus Collinsella. Next base: position 1,188 of record CABUSR010000046.1, on the reverse strand, counting down.
TACCACTTGCGGTGGAATAGGGACTGTTTTTGGCTTATCAGCCGCAAATCAGTCCCTATTCCACCGCAACTTAGAAATCGGCGATCAGCCCAGCGGACCCTGAAAAAGCTCCTGATGAGTGCCCATTCGCACCAGCCTGATCACTGGGTTAGTCTTATGGGGCAGATATAGAACGACCACATCGACCAAGCCATCGGATAGGTGGAACTCGATGTGGCCGTTGTAATTGCCGCCCGGGTTTGAGAGCTCGTGGGCGCCGTACTCCGCCGGAAGCGACCCATGAGCCACAAGCTCTGCAACCGCCGCTTTAAACTCACTCTTTAGCTGCGGATGCATGCGCATCGTTCGTTTGTAGTCCGCCTTAAATTGAGCCTCGACTTTGATCTCGAACATCGCTATTCCTCATCAAGAAATGACATGAGCTCATCAGCGTCGTTGAATGACGGGCTATCGTCCGGCAAAATCCCCAACTCATGAGCCTCGGCGATTACCATGGCACGCCTCGTCGCCTCGCTGGGCACCTCCGCCCTTCCTACAATCTCAAAAGGAATCTTTCGCTGATTTACCAGCTGCCGAACAGCAAGGTTGAGATACGAATTGAGACTCAAGCCAACTGAGTCCAAGAACTCAGTCGCCTGTTCCTTGAGCCCCTCTTCGATGCGAACCGTCGTGGGCTTAACCGTTGCAGTAGACATACGCGACCTCCTCGCCTCATCTTTTACATCAGTATACCCAGTTTAGATGGCAAACTGCCGTTAGATAGCATCAGATTGCCATGCAGATCCATGTCGCGGTGGGCACGATTGCTCTACATCAGCCCGCCGAGCGCAATGTCGACGGCTTCGTTGAGGTCGTCGGTAATGTGCACCAGCTCCGGATCGAGCGGGCTGATCATACCGGCGTCCATCACCGGGCCGTTGAGCCAGTCGAACAGGCCCTGCCAGTACTCGGTGCCTACCAAAACGAGCGGCATGCGCTTAACCTTGTGCGTCTGCACCAGCGTGAGTACCTCGAACATCTCGTCGAGCGTGCCAAAACCACCGGGAAACACGATGGCGCCCGAGCTGTATTTGACAAACATGGTCTTGCGCACAAAGAAGTAGCGGAAGTCCATGCCGAGGTTCACGTATTTGTTGAGCCCATGCTCGTGCGGAAGCTCGATACCCAATCCGACCGACTTGCCGTTGG
>CABUSR010000045.1 GCA_902494245.1 uncultured Collinsella sp. | reverse complement strand
GCGCGGAGTTTAATTTGTCGCGAGTTCCGCACGAACAGGAGGCCACTTAATGTGGCCTCCGTCGTGAGCAGGACTGTAGAGCAGCAAATTAAACTCCGCGCCGGGCGCCACTCAGCCGGGTGCTCCAACCTAGTGCTCCATGCGTGCTTTCCGTCTTGCGCAGGACTGTAGAGCAGGAAACTTAATTACGCGCCGCTCCCCGCCCACGCCGGGCAACCTCTCCCTTGTACTTTATCAAGGTAGAGTGTATGATTCTGGACGTTACACGACTCACTTTACTTAACTAAAGTGCCATCAAGGGGGAATACCATGAACACCGATATGTCTCGTCGTCAGTTTGTTGGTCTAGCCGGCTCGCTCGCCACGGTTCTAGGCCTTGGCCTGGTTGGTTGTGGCGGCGGTGCCGATAAGGGCTCTGCTGCCGGTTCTGCCGCAGCCAAGGATGTGAAGGGCGCTGCGGAGTCCAAGAAGCTCGTGGTGGGCTTTGATAAGTCCTATCCTCCGTACGGCTTTGTGGGCGACGATGGCGAGTACACCGGCTTTGATCTCGATCTGGCCAAGGCTGTTGCCGATAAGCAGGGCTGGGAGGTCAAATACGAGGCCATCGACTGGGACGCCAAGGATACGCTGCTTAACTCGGGCGCCATCAACTGCATCTGGAACGGCTTTACCATGGAGGGCCGCGAGGACGACTACACGTTCTCCGAGCCGTACATGCTCAACGAGCAGGTGCTGGTGGTAAAGAAGGATGCAGGCATCAAGAGCTGGGACGATCTTGCCGGCAAGACCGTGATTACCCAGACCGATTCCGCTGCGCAGGATGTGCTCGAGGGTGACCAGAAGGATCTGGCGGCGACGTTTGCCACGCTCGACACGATCGGCGAGTACAACACGGCCTTTATGCAGCTCGAGAGCGGCGCGGTCGATGCCGTGGCGTGCGATCTTTCGATTGCCCAGTATCAGCTTGCCGCCAAGCCCGATACCTATACGCAGCTTGATGAGCCGCTGTCCAGCGAGCATTACGCCGTCGGCTTTAAGAAGGGCGACACCAAGTCGGCCGACGCCGTGACCGAGTCGCTCAAGGCACTCTACGATGACGGTACGGTTAAGGATCTCTGCGACAAGTATTCAAGCTATGGTCTATCTTTCGATAATTGGGTGCTCAAGTAATGTCTATTCAGGTCATGATGCAGATGCTTGGCCAGGGATTCTTGGTCAGTTTGCAGCTGTTTGTACTGACGCTGCTCGGGTCGATTCCGCTGGGAATCCCCGTGGCGTTTATGCGCATGAGCAAAATCGTGCCGCTTCGCTGGATTGCGCGCATCTACATTTCGGTCATGCGCGGTACGCCGCTCATGCTGCAGATGTTTGCCATCTACTTTGCCCCGTACTACGTGTTTGGCATTTCGCTCACGCCCGATTCCAAGTGGACGGCGTGCGTCGTGGCGTTCATCATCAACTACGCCGGTTACTTTGCCGAGATCTATCGCTCGGGCCTGCAGTCCATTCCGCGTGGTCAATACGAGGCAGCCGAGGTGCTGGGCTACTCGCGCGTGCAGACGTTTCTGTATATCGTGATGCCGCAGGTCGCCAAGCGTATTCTGCCGGCGATGGGCAACGAGATCATCACGCTGGTCAAGGACACGTCGCTGGCGTTTGCCATTGGCGTGGGTGAGATGTTCTCGACGGCCAAGGCGCTGGTCGCCTCGCAGGTGAGCATGGTGCCGTTTGCGATTGCGGCGCTGATCTACTGGATTTTTAACTTTGTGGTCGAGATGCTGCTGGGCGCCGCCGAAAAGAAGCTGGACTATTATCATGACTAACTCAGTGATGAAAATCGAAAGCGCGCGCAAGGCGTTTGGCGGCAATGAGGTGCTCAAGGATATTTCGCTCGAGGTCAAGCGTGGCGAGGTCGTGGCGATTATCGGGCCTTCGGGTGGCGGCAAGTCCACGCTGCTGCGGTGTGCCACGCTGCTCGAGACACTCGACGGAGGCTCGCTCTCGTTTGGTGACCTTGCCGTTGCGACGGATGCGGGTTCGGGCGCGGTCTATGCGAAGGGCGATGTGCCCAAGCGGGCACGCTCGCGATTCGGCTTGGTGTTCCAAAATTACAACCTGTTCCCGCACTATACCGTGATGAAAAACATCATCGACGCGCCGATCCGCGTGCTTAAGCGCCCGCGCGAGCAGGCGGAAGCTCGTGCGCGCGAGTTGATCGCGCAGATGGGGCTTACGGGCAACGAGAACAAGGTTCCGTGTGAGCTTTCGGGCGGTCAGCAACAGCGTGTGAGTATCGCCCGCGCCCTGGCGCTCGATCCGGAAATCTTATTCTTTGACGAGCCGACCTCGGCGCTCGATCCCGAGCTAACGGCCGAGGTGCTGCGTGTCATTAAAGACCTGGCGGCGCAGAATATGACGATGGTGATCGTGACCCATGCGATGCAGTTTGCGCGCGATGTTGCCGATCGCGTGGTCTTTATGGACGGCGGTCGTATTGTCGAGGAGGGTCCTGCCGAGCAGGTCATCGACCATCCGCGTGAGCAGCGCACCCGTGAGTTCTTGAGCCGTATCGAGGGGTAGGCTCAGCTATTTGCTCAACTATTAATTGAGGCGAAGCCGCCGCAGGTCTTACGGCCCGCGGCGGCATTTTATTTGCATCGGCGGGGTCCAATAATCGCCTCGCATGCGTCCCCCTTCCTCTCGCCGCCCGTATTCATACGTGCGCCGAAAGGTATGCATGGACAGCCGCCCGTGAGGGTAGGGTGGTGGCATAGGACATTTGGAGGGTGAGTCGGCTCGGTTGCCGACCATGCTGCTCCCGGGACGGCACCGACCGCGAACTCTCCCCGTTGGCGTCGCGCATTGCGCGCGGCCCTGCAAGGAGGTCATCATGGGTGCTCCCAAGACCGGCAATGTAAGGAACGTGGTGCTCGTAGGCCAAGGCGGGGTGGGCAAGACTTCACTCGCCGAGGCCATGCTCCACCTTTCCGGTAAGACCGCCCGCCTGGGCGGCCACGACGGCACCAAGCCCACACTCGACTATGACCCCGAAGAGGTCAAGCGTTCATTCTCCATCTCGACGACCATCGCGCCGATCGACTGGAAGGGCGCCCGCATCAACGTGCTCGATGCTCCGTGCTACCCCGATTTTATCGGCGACGCCTTTGCTGCGATGAGCGTCTGCGAGACGGCTCTGTTTGTGGTTGACGCCGAGGCCGGCCCGCAGCCTACGACCGTCAAGCTTTGGTATGCGGCGGAGGATCTACGTCTGGCGCGTGCGGTGTTCGTGAACCGTCTGTCGCGCTCCGAGGCCAGCTTTACGACCACCATGGACCTGCTGCAAGAGCGCTTTGGCACGCGCCTGGGCGCCGTGACCCTTCCCTGGGGCGAGGGCGAGGACTTTGACGGCATCATCGACCTGGTGCGCATGAAGGCGCGCCATTGCAACGGCACCGAAGCCGTTGAGTCGGAGATTCCCGAGGAGTATCGTGCCCAGGCCGAGGAGGCCCATGACCATCTGTGCGAACTCGTTGCCGAGGCCGACGACGAGCTTATGATGAAATACCTGGAAGGCGAGGAGACACTGACGCAGGAGGAGCTTGAAGGCCTGCTGTCGAAGGCGATCGCTGAGCGCATCTTTGTGCCGGTCTTTGCGGGCGATTGCATTAAGGAGCAGGGCGTCAACTCGCTGATGGACGACATCGCGACGTACTTCCCGGCGCCGACCGACTACGGCGAGATGCCGCTTATCGACGGCGATTCGCTTAAGATCTCGAGTGACGATGACCGTCCGGTGGCGTTTGTGTTTAAGACGCTGGCCGATCCGCAGCAGGGTCGCATCAGCTTTATCAAGGTGCTGACGGGCACGCTTGAGCCGGGCCTTGAGCTGATCAACGCGCGTACCCGCAAGAGCGATCGTCTGGCCCACCTGTATGTGATGTGCGGCCGCGATATGACCGAGGTTGGCCACGCTTATGCCGGTGACATCATCGTGGCGCCCAAGCTGGCTGCCGAGACGGGTGACACACTCTCCATTACCGGTAAGGTCGAGGCGGCGGCGTTTAAGTTCCCCAACTCGCAGTACCGCATTGCCATCGAGGCCGAGAATCGTGGCGACGAAGAGAAGCTCTATACGTTTATCGAGAAGGCGTGCAAGGCTGATCCGACCATGAGCATCGATCGTGACGAGGAGACCGGCCAGACCATCATTTCGGCGGTGGGTGAGGCGCAGGTTTCGGTGCTGCTCAACCGTTTGGAGGATCGCACCAAAGTCGTGGCCAAGAGCGTGCCGATCCGCATTCCGTATCGCGAGACCATTCGCCGTACGGCAAGTGCCCAGGGCCGCCATAAGAAGCAGACCGGCGGCGCCGGTCAGTACGGCGACTGCTGGCTGCGCGTGGAGCCGCTCATTGGGCCCGACGGCACGAGCGACGGCTATGAGTTTGTGGACGAGGTCGTGGGCGGCCGCATTCCGCGCTCGCTGATCCCCGCCGTGGACAAGGGCGTCCAGGAGACCATGAAGGACGGCATCATTGCCGGCTATCCGCTCACGGGCATTCGCGTGGCTGTGTACGACGGCTCGTATCACAGCGTCGACTCCAACGAGATGGCGTTCCGCGCGGCGGCTCGCATCGGCCTGCGCAAGGCATGCGCCGATGCCGACCCGGTGGTGCTGGAGCCCATCGAGGAAATCACGGTGACTATCCCCGAGAGCTACGCCGGCGCCGTGATGGGCGACATCTCGGCATCGCGCGGTCGCGTGACGGGCATGGAGACCGATGAGCGCGGCGATACCGTGGTTATTGCCCAGGCGCCGCTGGCCGAGCTGACGGATTACTCGACGCGCCTGCGCTCTATCACGCGCGGCACGGGTGACTTTACCATGAAGCCCGCAGGCTATGAGCAGGTGCCTTATGACGTTCAGGCCAAGCTGGTCGAGCGCTATGAGGAGGGCCGCGCCAAGTAACGCGTGGTTTTGCCTGCAACATGCATGCCGATGCAAGGGCCGCCCTGGGTAACCGGGGCGGCTCTTTTTGATCCCTTGGGGACGGAGGAAAACGGATCATGTTAGGTTTTGGGGCAGCTTGGTCGGCCCTAGTCTCCCGAGGTCTGGTTGCGGCCGGTGGCGTAGTCGATTTGCACGTGCGGCTGCAGGTTGTAGCAGTATACGTGGAAGCAGAGGGTCTTGCCGTGGTCCTCGACCGATTGCGCCTCAAGGCGCACGCCACGGCAGACGAGTTCCTCTTCGTTATACATGGGCGTGACGCGATAGAGAACATGGTTGCCCGTGTCGTGGATGTAGTTGAGAATCTGCTCTTCAAACGGTAGCATGCCCGTCTCGTTGAGATAGCGCGTGCCGGTGAGGAGATTCTTACGGTTGGCGTTTTCGCCGCAGAGCGACCAGGCGATAAGGTGGCAGCGGTTGTAGAGGCTCTGGCCCGGAATAAAGTCGTAGCGCTGCTGGCGCCAGCCGGCGGGGTGGATGCGCGAGATATCGCCGCGCTTGCCCTGGCCGAGCGATTCGGGGCCTACGCAGGCGAGCGCTTTGCGGGTGCGGCCCAAACTGTCGAGCTTGGAGAACTTCTTAAAGCAACCCTCTTCTGTAGCGCGCTCGTATTCATCGAGCGTGAATGATGGTGTGCCGAGCGGGTGCGTGCTGTCGGCGCGAAGGGCAACGTAGGGGTTGCCGGCGTAGTCGGGAATGCTGCTGAGATAAACACCGCGGGCGCGGTTGAGGTCGGGGTTTTCGACCTCGTCGATGGGGGTGGCGGCGCTGCCTGTGGAAGTGTCGTCACCGGTGTCAATTGCGGCGGATTCAGAGCCATCGTCGGAGTCCTCGGAGCTGGCTGTTCCCGATTCGAGCCGGGCGACCAGGTCTGCCTCGTTGCCGGTGCGCTTGGGACTCTCGTTTTGCTTCTCGGCCAGAGCTACCGCCTGTTCATCGCTTTGCGGCGACAGCAGCTTGGGAGCTCCGTCGAGCGATCCCGTAAACAGCGCAAACCCCAGCACCACGGCGGTGCCGATGGAAAGGACTTGCTTGTAGGCGGACTTGCGCGACATTGAGGCTCCTGGATGGACGGTTGGGAATCTACCAGTCTAGCAGGAGCCGCCGAGGGTCGTTCTATCGAACAAATACTCAAGATTTGGGATAGACGCTACAGATTCATTTGTCTCATATGGAGCTGCAGCAGTTGTTGATGTGGGGCTATTCGGCGTTTCCCCAGATAAAACCTGCCAAAATAAGCCTGTCCCTTTTTGGCAGGTTAATCGTGAGTTATTTCACCGCAGCTTAAGGTACGGTTGGGATGTGCGCACTTTAAAGAGAGGAACCCATGATTAGAGAGGTCGCATTCGTCTCTCTAAATGTCTCTCTAAATGTCTCTCTAAAATAAGATGCTTATCTCTCTAAAGTTAGAGAGATAAGCTATACTTTAGAGAGATAAATCTATCGTTTTAGAGAGACGGAATGCCAATGCTGCTGGATGAACCTCTTGGCCTTATTGTTGAGCGCCTTCGCAGGCGGGGGACTGATGACGCATCGGTAGAAGTTAAAGCCTGCACGAATAAATTGAGCGCAGACGTATGGGAGACAGTGAGCGCTTTTGCGAACACTGCGGGTGGGCTCATTATTTTGGGCCTGAACGAAGCCGAAGGATTTGTTCCTTCGGCTAACTTTGCTATCGATAGGGTGCGCGATCAGTTTGTTTCGGGTATCGGAGACGGAGGCTCAGCGGCAGTGGTGACCCATGCGCCGCGGTACGAGCTTGATCGAGGCGAGGTCGACGGGCTCCAGGTGCTTCTGGTGCGCATCTTTGAACTTGAGCTTAAAGCGAAGCCTTGCTATATCGGCGCGCGCGGCGTGCAGAACGGTAGCTACAAGCGCGTGGATGATAAAGATATCAAGATGTCACCCGCTGAGCTATATGAGCTGCAGAGTGCGTTGCTTCCGAGCGATGCAGACGGCACGGTGGTTTCGGAGGCAACGGTCGAGGATTTGGATCCAGATGTCGTGCGGTCTATTATCGCAAATCGCCGGCTGCAGACCCCGCGCGTTTTGCGCGGGGCCGATACGCTGGAAAAGCAGCTGGTCAGACTCAATATCACTACAAAGGATGGTGCCGTGAAGCTCGCGGGGCTTCTGTCGGCGGGAATTTACCCCCAGCAGTTCTATCCCAAACTGATGATCGATGTCGCCGTTCATTCCGATGTGGAAAAATCTGCACCCGGGCAACCCCGGTTTATTGACCGCCAGTTGTGCGATGGCCCGATTCCGGCTTGCATCGAAGATGCCCTTGCCGCGATTGGACGAAACTTGCGCAAAGCGACGATAGTGCAAGGCGCTGGCAGAAGGGAGGATTGGGAAGTTCCCCAGGAGGTTTTGCGCGAGGCCTTGGCAAATGCCTGCATCCATCGAGAATATTCGCCCATGTTTGTGGGGCAGGCCGTGAGTGTCGATATCTATCCAGACAGAATAGAGATCAAAAACCCTGGCGGGCTTTGGGGCGGAAAGACGGTGGACAATCTTGCAGACGGGGAATCGCGCTGCCGAAACCCAAAGCTCATGAGCCTAATGGGGGCGACGCCGTTAGAGCATGCCGAGGGGGCCGTTGCGGAAAGCCAGGGATCTGGTATCCCGGCTATGATTCGCGAGATGGAGTCTCGTTCGCTTGGCAGGCCGAAATTTATCGTTAAGGCTGATTCGTTTACGGTGCTGCTTTCCCGGCACGGGGCGGAGCTTGCTGAAAACCGCACGTGGATTCAGAGCCATGTGGGCGCCGAGCTGACGGATCGCGAAGAAACATTGCTCATGTTTATGCGGGAGCATGGGTGCGTATGCGATGTTCAAAAAATACGAGAGGCCCTGAAGTGGGATTCGGATGACATTCGTCTGATCTGCGGGGACCTTGTCGATAAACATGTCCTGTCAAAATGTGGCAAAGACACGTTTGAGATTATCGATATGAGCAGAGAACCGTCAGCTTCGACAGCGGATAGGATCCTGGAGGCTCTCAGCGCCGAAGTGGATATGACGGCGCGAGAAATAGCGGTTGCATCGGGGGTCAAAATTTCGTCCGTCCGCTACCATCTGCCAAAAATGGCGGATAAAGGGCTCATCGAAGTAATGGGTTCATCGACGAGCCGCAACCGCCGCTATCGGAAGAAGTAGATGCAGCCGAGTCGCCCCTCTTGTGTCTCTCGAAGTTAGATGGGTGCTAGGGGGGCGACTGCCTCGCGATATTTCCCCAGATAAAACCTGCCAAAACAAACCTGTCCCTTTTTGGCAGGTCAGTTAACGCAGTGCAGGTTGAGCATATGCGAGCGAGCGGGCTCCGGGTGCGGCAAGGTGACGTGAAACAAGCGGGCGCTGACCTTTTGGTCGCGCCCGTGAAGTTGAACGTCAGATTGCCGTGCCCGGAGCCCGCGCAGCGCCGAGCAGTTACGCCGTTTGTAAAACGGCGTAACCTAAAGATTCATGTTGCCGTGGATGTAGGGGGTGACCTCGGGGAAGATGTGGCCGCAGCCCAGCTCGCGCAGCGCGGACTCGATGACGGCGGGCAACGGGGTTTTGCCCTCGGCATCGACGGCGCTGCCGCCGAGGGCGGCAATCTTGGTGACATCTGCGGGGGCGGCCTCGATATGCATGCAGCCGCCGACCAAGCGCGCGCGAACCTGCGCCAGGTCAAGATCGTGTAGGTAGTCCTCGCAGGCACGGATTAAATCGACCTTCTCGCGCGTAAGCTCCTCGCCCGTGGGGACGCGCGTGGCAAGACAGGCTCCCGCCGGCAGGTTCCAAACGGGATAGCCCCATGCGCGCAGCAGCTCGCGCTCTTCGTCCTTGGTAAAGCCGACCTCCATGAGAGGGGAGCGTACCCCGAGCTCTTTTGCCGCGCGCATGCCAGGGCGGTAGTCACCGCGATCGCTTGCATTGCTGCCGTCGATGACGGTGGGAAAGCCGAGCGACTTGGCGTGGTTGACGATGGCGGTAAAGCCGGCGTGCTTGCAGTGGTAGCATCGATTGGCGTCATTGCAGGCTACTTGGGGGAGCTGCAACTGATCGACCGAAAGATTGAGCACGGGGAGCTTAAAGTGCGGCTCCTCGTTGGCTTGCCCGTCAACGGACCGCTCAAACGAAGCCTGTTCAGGCGTGCCGATGAGCGGTGTGGTGAGGTGAACGAGAAGCGTGCTGCCAGGCATGATGCGGGCGCAGACCGCGGCTAAAAAGCTGCTGTCGACGCCGCCGGAAAAGCCGATGGCGACGCGTCCGTATGCCAAAAGCAGCTGCTCGAGCGCTGCGAGTTTGTACTGAAGCTCCTCTGCAGGTGCGGCGGTGTCTGAAAGCATGAAAGTTCCTTACAGTTATTAAAGCTCGGATGAAACTATAATCCTACCGAGCCACTCGCCATAAGACTTCTATCTATGTAACGAAAGTGCAATATGCTATATACGTTATATACAAGTTTGTAAAGTGCGGTAGAGTGGCGGTAATGCAATCCGGCGAGGGGATCGATATGATCAAGGCTGTTATTTTTGACATGGACGGAACGCTGGTCGATACCGAGCGTTTGGGCATCAAGGCATGGAAGGCGGGCGCCGCCGAGCTGGGGGTCGCGATTGATGATGCGCTGATCCATCAGTTTATCGGCCGCACGCTACCTGATGTCATGCACATCCTTGATAAGCATTACGGCAGCCACGAAACCACCGAGGCGATTTATGTCCGCCACAAGGAGATTCGCGACGAGATGGTCAAGACCGATCTGGAGCTTAAGGCCGGCGCCGCCGAGTGCATAGACGAGCTGCTGGCTGCGGGCTATCACGTGGGCCTAGCGACGTCGTCGCGCCTCGTTACGGCCGAGCGCAACCTTAAGATGGTCGGTCTTTTTGACAAGTTTGAAACGGTGACCTGCGGTGAGGACGTCGTGCACGGCAAGCCCGACCCCGAGATGTATCTGCTTGCCTGCGAGCGCGCGGGCTTTGCCCCCGAGGAGTGCGCCGTGGTCGAGGATTCGCGCAACGGCTGCGTCTCGGGCATTACGGCCGGTTGCCATGTCTTTGCCGTTCCCGATATCGTGCCGCTGCCGCAAGACGTGGTGGATGGCTGCGAGGCCGTGCTTGATACGTTGTTCGATCTGGCGGCGGCGGTCAAGGCCGTGCGTTAGACAATTGCGGCGTTGAAACGAGCAATTGCCTACGTTTGCGCTTAAGCAAAAGGGGCCCGGCAATGGTCGGGCCCCTTTTGCTTAAGCGGCGACGTAGCATACTTGCGGGCGTGCTATAGATACGCGCCGAGATTGATGGCCGTGGCGTCGGTCTGGGTGCTTGCCTGGGTGCTGGCGCGCTCCAGTAGGAACGGACGTACCAGTTCTTGGCGGTTGATATCCTCGGCGGAGGTGACTGCGGTGACGGTGCGCGCTGCAGAGCCGACGCGGATATGCTTGGTCTTTGCCGGGGCCTTGTTCTCGATTTGCTCCATGAGCAGTTGGACACCCTTGCGGCCAATCTCGTAGCCCGGGGGCGCTACCGTAGTGAGCGGGACCGATCCGCTCCAAGCGAGCGGGTTGCCATCGCAGCCCGCTACGCGTACTTGCCCGGGGACAGAGATGCCCTTGTCGACCAGTGCCGAAACGACACCCGAGGCCAGCACGTCGGTTAGACCGACGACAAAATCGGGACGTTCGTCGGCGGGACGCTCGGCGATTTGGTTGCCGATGCCATAGCCGTCGGCCGCCGTGTTCCACTCGCCGGCGTCAATGACTTCGATCTTGATGTCGGGATGTAGGGCAAGCGCCTTATGAATGCCAAGGACGCGCAGGGTGAGTTGCATAAATGCAGCTCGGCCGACGACGACAATATGGTGCGCGCCGCGGGCGATGGCGAGTTCGGCAATGATGCGACCCTGGGCCTCGTTGTCGGCCGCTACGTAGTAGCCGGGCTCGGAGCAATGGATGTCCAGATGGACGATCGGCACGGGCATCTTGGTCATGGCGGGGTGCCAGTCGGGGGACGCCATGGGCTGAACCATGACGCCGGACATCTGGGTGCCCATAAAGTAGCGCAGGTAATGGTCCTCGAGAATATCGTCGTTATCGGCGTTGGCGATGAGCAGGTCGTAGCCGTGCTTGCGAGCCTCGTTGTGGGCGCCGCTGGCGATTTGGAGCGAAAAACCGTGATCGAGACGGGGGAGCACCAGGCCAAAGGACTTGGTGGCGCCGCCCGCAAGCTGACGAGCGCTTTGGTTGGGCAGGTAGCCCAGGCGATTGATGGTCTCGTTGATGAGCTTGAGGGTCTCGGGACGCAGCTTTTCGGGGTGGTTGAGCGCGTTGGAAACCGTGCCCAACGAAACTCCGGCTTCGCGCGCGACGTCGCTGATTTTAACCTTTGCCATAGCGGCCCCTTTGATGCGTTTCAAGTACAAGCCAGATTGTAGCATCGCCCGCCCCTGAGGTGTCAAAACCTGCCTATTAGGGACAGGTTTATTTTGGCAGGTTTTATCTGGGCAAACGATGCTGTCAGGCCAAACAACCACGAAGGCGCCTGCCCCCTTCGTGCTGGGGTGTGTGTATCGAGTGGTATTCAAGTTGAGATACCACTTCTGGTATATCAGCTTGCGCCTGCGTGAGTACAATACTCGAACGTTATACGTCTCAGCGCCCCATGTGCGTGGACGTTTTGCAGTCACGCGGACGAAGGGATTTATCCTATGTGCGGAATTGTCGGCTACACCGGCTCTGATATTGCAAAGAACATCCTGGTCACGGGTCTTAAGCGTATGGAGTATCGCGGCTATGACTCCTCGGGTGTCGCGCTCGAGGTGGGCGAGGGCGCCGCGGCGCACCTCGACGTCATCCGCCGCGTGGGCAAGGTCGCGGGCCTGGAGAGCGAGCTTTCCAATATCGACAGCGACGCTACCTGCGGCATCGGCCACACTCGCTGGGCCACTCACGGCAAGCCTTCGGTCGTTAACGCCCATCCCCACTCCAGCTGCGACGGTCGTATCGCCATCGTCCACAACGGCATCATCGAGAACTTCGCCGAGCTGCGCGAGGAGCTGGAGGGCCGCGGCCATCACTTTAAGAGCGAGACGGATACCGAGGTCTTCGCACATCTGATCGAAGAGGCCTATACCGAGACACATGACCTGATGGCCTCTGTGCGCGAGGCCTGCACCCACGTGGTGGGCGCCTATGGTTTGGCCGCCGTTTCCGCCGATGAGCCTGGCGTGATCGCCGTGGCCCGCAAGGATTCCCCGATCGTAGTCGGCGTGGGCGAAACCGGCTCCTATGTTGCTTCCGATGTCATCGCGCTCATCGACGCAACCCGCGACGTCGTGGTGCTCGAGGACGGCCAGTTTGCCAAGCTCACGCCCGCAGGCGTCGAGTATACCGACGAGGCCGGCAATGTGATTGAGCCCAAGGTTACCCATATCGACTGGGATCTGGACATGGCCGAAAAGGGTGGCTACCCCGACTTTATGCTCAAGGAGATCCATGAGCAGCCGCGCGTCGTGCGCGATACCCTGGTGGGCCGCATGACCCCCGCCGGTGAGCTCGATATCGATGAACTGGGCCTTTCGCTCGAGGAGCTCAACGATATCGACCGCGTCTACGTGATCGCTTGCGGCACCAGCTACCATGCCGGTCTCATTGCCAAGAACCTTATCGAGGGCTGGGCTCGCATCCCTACCGAGGTTGAGGCGGCCAGCGAGTTCCGCTATCGCAATCCCATCATTACGCCGACGACGCTTGTCGTTGCCGTGTCCCAGTCGGGCGAGACGGCCGATACCCTTGCCGCCATTCGCGACGCACGCATCAAGGGTGCCAAGGTCTTCGGCATCACCAACGTGGTAGGCAGCCCGGTGGCGCGCGAGAGCGACGGTGTCATCTACACCAAGGCCAACAAGGAGATTGCAGTCGCCTCGACCAAGAGCTTCATCGGTCAGGTCGTGAGCCTCACGCTTTTGGCCCTGCTGCTGGCGCAGGTCAAGTACCGCTTGACCACCAAGCAGGCGCGCATGCTGTTCCGCGAGCTTTCCGATACGGCCGAGCAGATCCAGTGGATTTTGGATACCCAGACCGAGGCCGTGCATGAGGCCGCCCTGCTGTGCAAGGACGCGCAGTCGGCGCTGTTCGTGGGCCGTGGCATGGGTGCCGCTATTTCCTACGAGGGCGCGCTCAAGCTCAAGGAGGTCAGCTACCTGCATGCCGAGGCCTACGCCGCCGGCGAGATGAAGCACGGCCCCATTGCCCTGATCGACCCGGGCTTCCCTGTCATCGCCGTGGCCACCAAGAGTGCCACCTACGACAAGACCGTGTCGAACCTCATGGAGTGCAAGGCGCGCGGCGCCAAGGTCATCGTCGTTGCCACCGAGGGCGACGAGGAAATCAACAAGATCGCCGACTGCATCATTCGCGTGCCGGCCGTCCGCGACGTGTTCAGCCCCATTACGGCGAGTGTCCCGCTGCAGCTGCTTGCTCGCGAGGTGGCCATCCTGCGAGGTTGCGACGTTGACCAACCTCGTAACCTGGCGAAAAGCGTTACCGTGGAATAACTAATATTCCACCGTTCTAACGACTAAGGCCCGGCTCCGTTGTATGAACTGCGCCCCAAATCTTGGACGCCCTAAATAGCGACTAGGCCGCGAGGGCCTGATTCCGGAACTCCTCCGGGGTCAGGCCCTTCAATC
>CABUSR010000044.1 GCA_902494245.1 uncultured Collinsella sp. | reverse complement strand
GTTTACGGCAGCCGTCTGCGGCACCGCCGTCTACAACGTTGCCGGCACGCGCGCCGCCGCTGTCGCCGATGCCCCGGCAAGCTTTAAGGTCGCCTTTATCGACGAGCTCTACCGCGCAACCGCCCAGGACATTGCCGATAACCAACTCGAGCTCGAGGAGGCATAGGCCATGTCCGAGCCCACAACCAATGCCGGCGTGAACACGCTCGTCGCTGTGGCCATCGCCCCGTGCGGCACCGGCGATGAGCTATCCGCCGAGGTCGCCGAGGTCGTGCGCGTCATTCGCGACAGCGGTCTGCCCAACCGCACCACCTCGATGTTCACCGAGATCGAGGGCGACTGGGACGAGGTCATGCAGGTCGTGCGCGACGCAACCTTTGTGTTGGCGAGCAAGGGCATCCGCACCGAAGTCGTGCTCAAAGCCGATATTCGGCCCGGATTTACCGACACCATGACCGGCAAGCTTGAGCGCATGGAAGCGCAGATCAAAAAGCAGGAGGAAGCACGATGAGCATCCGCGACAACCTTGATATCTCGGCCTATCTGGTACTCGGCCCCGAAAACACGCTGGGACGCCCCGTGGGCGATGTGGTGGCCCAGGCACTCGACGCCGGCTTTACCTGCATTCAGGTGCGCTCCAAGGTGGCAAGTGCCCGCGAGATCATTGCGCTGACCGGCGACGCCGCGCAGGCTATCGCGCAGGCCGGCAAGACCGGTCAGGTCGCCTTGCTGATCGACGACCGCCTGGACTGCGTACTCGCCGCGCGCGAGCAGGGCATCGCTGTCGACGGCGTGCACGTGGGCCAGAGCGATATTCCCGTCGAGGTCTGCCGCAAGCTGCTGGGCCCCGATGCCATCGTGGGCCTTTCGGCCCGCTGCGAGGAGATGCTCGAGTACGTCAAGACCGCCGACATGAGCCTGGTCGACTACCTGGGCATCGGCCCGCTCCACGAGACCGAGACCAAGCGCGACTGCGGACGCGCAGCCGATGGCTCCATCATCACCAAGAGCTTTGAGGACCTGGCCGCACTCCACGCGGCAAGCCCCGTGCCCATCGTGGTGGGCGGCGGCGTCAAGACGGCCGACCTGCCGCAGCTCAAGGCCACCGGCGTCGATGGCTTCTTTGTGGTGAGCGCCGTCTGCAGTGCCGACGACCCCTACGCCGCCGCCAAGGAGCTCGTCGACACCTGGCAGCAGGCATAGGCTCAGGCCGAGCAGCTGATCCGCAGCCTCACATCTTTAGCAATAGAAAGCGCATCCCAGTTTGGACCTCCATTCCGGGATGCGCTTTCCGCCACAGCCTCTACCCCGCCAGATACGCTTCCAACGCCGGCAAAGTCGCCTCCGCATCGCGGCGGCCGACCTGATAGATGCGCTCGAGCTCATCGGGCTCGCGGCATAGCGACGGCACCTTCACCGATTCGCTCGGACGCACCACAAAGATATCGCCGGCAGCCTCACGACGTGCCAGGTCATCGAGCGTGGCATTGTAAACCTCATGCCGATGCTCAAGCGCTGCGACAAACTCCGGGTAGTGACGGAACACGCGCCGCAGCATGGGCATCACGCTGTTGGGCTGCTTTACAAAGCCCGCCGGCTGCGTGAGTACCACTATATTGCGGTCATACCCCTGCGCAAACAGCCATGCACTGGGAATAGAATCAGCCACGCCACCATCCAGATACTTATGCCCGTCAATAGCAACGGGACGCGTCGCCACGGGAATCGCCGACGATGCCCGGATCCACTCGATATCCCGCTCGTCGCCATAGGGCAGGTCGTGGTAGACGGCCTTGCCCGTCTCGATATCGGTGCACACGCACGTAAATCGCATAGGGCAGGCGCGATACGCCTCCAAGTCAATGGGATCGCGCTCGATAGGCACCTCGTGATAGGCAAAATCAGCATTGAACATATCGCCGGTCCGCAGCCAGCTTGCTACACCCGCATAGCGCTTATCGGCACAATAGGCCTTGTTATAGCGAATGGCACGGCCGATCTGGCGCGATTTAAAGTTGTAGCCAAACGCCGCGCCCGCCGAGACACCCACCATATGGTCGCAGGTCAAACCGTGCTCCATCCAAACGTCGAGCACGCCCGCCGTATACATACCGCGGTAGCCGCCTCCCTCGAGCGCAAGCCCCACCGTGCGCGTCATATTTGGCTGTGTCATGCGACCATCTCCGTTCCTGCGTTTAAAACCGGGACAAGTATACCCGTCAACATATACCGCCCCAGTCGCATTTTTCATGCGCACCCAGGCGTTACGGTTTGGCGAATAATAGCCGCCCGTAGCATGTACACCCATATATAATTCTGCACTGTTGTTTATACTACTCAGCAGTTATCAACAGCGAACATTAGCCGGTAAATTAACCCAACAACGCAGCAAGGCGGGGGCCTGGATACACGCAAAGCGCCGAACAACAACGCGTGTGCACAACGAGCTCGCCCGACGCAATACGCCCGACCTCAGAAAGCCGCTTACGACATGGATACTGTCAGCAATTACACCGAAACGCTCGAAAAGACCGTCCGTGACCTTCTCGAGCGTCAGGATGATCTGATTAGGACCGCCTTTACCGACCAGCTTACCGGACTTGGCAACCGCGGCGGCTTTGCCCGTTCCCTCGAGGAGCTCTGGGAGCAGGACACCCCCGTTACCATGGCGTTCATCGATATCGATAACCTTAAGCACTGCAACGACGTCTTTGGGCATGACGAGGGCAACCGTTATATCTTGCAGGTAAGCCTCTATCTTAAGCTGTATATGAAAGTAGACGAGGCGGCATTTCGTCTGGGAGGCGACGAGTTTGCCATCCTATCTACGATTGCGACCGAAGACGACCTCGCCGAACGTCTGGAACACTGCCGAACGGTCCTGCTCAAAAACAACGATTCCGAGATGCCCCACTCGTTTAGCTACGGAGTGGCACACGCCGACCCCGCCCTGGGCGAAGCCTCCAATCGCATGACACTCGATGCCGACCATCGCATGTACGACTACAAGCTACGTCATGCCATGCACCTCGATCGGCGCAATATCACGCAAGTCCACGCCGACGACTTCGAAATAAGCGATCGTATTTTTGACGCCTTTTCGATGCTCAACGAGGGCCGTTATTTCTTTATCGAGAACTTGGACAAACATCGCACCCTTTGGTCACAAGGTGCCTTGCGCGATCTTGGCCTTCCCTCAGAGCACATAGACAACTGTCGCGATTACTGGAAAACGCGCGTCCATCCCGACGACCTTGAGGCCTGCGTCAACGACATCGACCAAGTCTACAACGGTACCAAGCACCGTCGCGTCATGCAGTATCGTGTGCGCAACGCCGTCGGCGACTACGTCCTTTGCCGTGCTCGCGGGTTTCGTATCGACGGCGACGGAAATGTCCCCTCGCTCTATGTCGGCGAGCTCGTCAACCACTCACTTGCCGAAACCGTCGACGCCGCCACAGGCCTCGGAACGCAGCGCATGCTGGTCAACGCTATCGATACCTGCCGCCTTGACCGTTGCAAGACAGGGCTTATAGCGGTGCGCGTTCGTGGCACGACAAAGCTCAACGAGCTCTACGGGGCCGAGGCTGTCGACAACATGCTTGCCGAATACGCGGGCCGCATGCTGTCGATCACCCGCGGCAGGAGCCGGGTCTACCGTTCACGAAGCGTCCAGTTTGTCGTGCTCAGCAACGATTTGGACCACGAGGCATTCGAGCAACTGACCCGCCACCTTAAAGAGGCCGTTTTCGCTCCTGTGCAAATCGCGGGCGACACCATTACTCCCGTCTGTCTTGTCGTCCCGGCATTTTACGAGCACTTAACCCATCAGGCGACCGCCGTTTTAGGCGAACTCGACCGTCGCCTTCGCACGGCCGGCGGGCTTGTTCCCAACAACAGCCTCCCCATACCCGAGGCTGAGCGCAAAAGCGCCATCGCCGAACGTATCGACTCGCTCACGGGCCTCTATCGACCCAGCGAGTTTATGCGGCGCGCCAACGCTTTTCTCGAGGCAAGGCGCGACGGCGCCTGGTGCATCGCCACGGTCGACATGGGCCACATGCGCCTGTTTAACGAATGGTATGGACAGGCCGAAGGCGACCGCCTGCTTGCCGATGTGGGCACGGTCCTCAAGGACATCGAGAATGCCGGCATGGGCGTCGCAGGGTACTGGGGCCAAGATGACTTTTGCGTACTCATCCCCTTTAAGCACATCACCGTCCATCAAATCTACAACCGCGTTCGCGAGGCAGTAGCCAGGCATGATGGCGGCGTAGGTTTTTGGCCGTCCATGGGCGTTTACCCCATCGATTCCAATGAGGAGATCACCATCGATGCGCAGGCAAAGGCCATGTTTACCAATCGGCGCGCAAAAAACGACTTTAAGGAGCGCATTGCCATTTTTTGCCCCGAGGAGTACAAGCGCGAAATCGTGTTCAACCGCACGCTGGCCGAATTCCAGTACGCGCTGTCAAATGGTCGCATCACGTACTATCTTCAGCCCCAGGTCGATATGGAAACCGGCGAGATTATTGGCGCCGAAGCACTCATCCGCTGGATTGACAAGGACGGCTCTCTCATTTCGCCCGCAACGTTTATCCCCGCACTCGAGGAAAGCGGCTTTGTAGTGACGCTCGACAAATATGTTTGGCAGGGCGTCGCCATGTGGCTCCGCGAGCGCCTCAATCGAGGACTTCGCGTGGTTCCGATTTCCCTCAATGTGTCGCGCGTAGACATTCTTGCCTGCGATGTCGCCGAGCATATGGGGTCGCTCGCCGCCCAGTACAACCTGCCGCCCGAACTCATGCACATCGAGATCACCGAGACCGCCTATACCGGAGAGTCCGAGGCCGTGGATAAGCTGACCGCGGATCTGCACACCCGTGGCTTCTCGACCTACATGGACGATTTTGGCACCGGCCAGTCCACGCTCGCGATGCTCAAGAACGTCAACGTCGACGTCATCAAGCTCGACCGCACCTTTGTGCCCACCGACCGCGATCAAGGCCGCAGCGCGCAGATCGTGTCATCGATGCTCGAGATGGCGCAGTCGCTCCATCTGCCCGTCGTGGTTGAAGGCGTCGAGACAAATGAGCAGGCAAACATGCTACGACAAATGGGCGCCCGCTACGCTCAGGGCTTCCTCTACTACCGTCCCATGCCGGCGAAGGATTTTGAGGCATTGCTCGATGGTGGCAATAACAACTGATACGCTCGCGCGCAAAACGCCACCGCCGAGCAGGGGGATTTGCCTCCATTAGCCAACTTATATCCCCAATTCAAACCGAATTGGGGATATGATACAAACCGCTGTTCCGTCCAAGGAGGGTATCCATCATGAACGAGTCATATCGCCTGGGCGAGCAATCGATTATTGCCTATCTTCAGCGGCTTGCGAATGGCATCTCTACCGCCGAACTCGATGTTGCCGCGCTGCCCGCTGGGCTACGCGCCGTTGGCGAGCAACTGCAAAAGACGCACGCCATCCTGCAACAAGAGCGCCGGCTGCTTGAGAGCAACGCCTATATCGACCCGCTCACCAACTTGGGCAACCGCAGCGGACTCGACCGTCACGTCGAGCAACTCTGGCACAAAGGCGACCCCTTCACCTGCGCCTATATTGACATCGACCATCTAAACCATTGCAATGATAGGTTTGGCCACGCCGAAGGCAATCGCTATATTCTGAGCATCTGCCGCACGCTCTCCGAAACCATGGAGCACGATGAGATGCTGTTCCGCATCGGTGGAGACGAGTTTGTGCTTATCTCGCCCTCCGCAAACGAGACTGAACTCGAGCAGCGCTTGGAGCAGGTACGTGCCGGGCTGATCGAGGCGAGCTCAGGCGGCAAGGCGCCCATGATCGGCAGCTTTAGCTTTGGCTGCTCGCGCGTCGATCCACTTGCCGGCGACACGCGCCGCCAGATGACGATGGATGCCGATCGCAAGATGTATCGCTATAAGCTTATGCATCGTGTGCAGCAGCCGAAAGACAATGACGCGCCGCAACGCCCAATCGTCGATCAGCTTCCCTGCAACGACCGGGTGTTCCAAGCGATCTCCATGAGCTCCGAGACGCGCTATCCGTTCATCCTTAACCTCGATACGGGCGAATCGCAATGGTCGGTTAACGCCGTGCGCGATTTTGACTTGCCCTCCCAGCACCCTTTTAATTCGGTCGATATGTGGCTTGCCCGCGTTCATCCCGAGGACCGCGACAACGTACGCGCCGAGCTCGACATGGTGATAAACGGCACGTGGCACTTCCACTACATGCAGTATCGCGTAATGAACGCCACCGGAAAATACGTGCTTTGCGACTGCACGGGCTACCGCTTGGACGGCACCGATACCGAGCCCAACATGTATGTGGGCATCATCATCAACCGAAGCCTAGCGGATACGACCGACTCCGTGACCGGCCTGGGCGATATTCACGCCCTGGTCAACGCCATTGGCGAAATGCGTCGCGTGGCGCGCGAGGCAGGCTTTATTGCCATTAAGGTTGACGATATCGCCGAGGTCAATGCCCGCTTTGGATTCGATGCAGGCGACCGCGTTTTGGCAGAAAGCGCCGCCTGCCTTATGGAATGCTCGCGCGGCAAGGGTCGCCTGTTCCGCTCGACGGGGCCGACATTCGTGGCGCTTTTCGACGACTTTGACCCCGAAGAGACCGACTCGATCGCAGACGAAATCGAGCGGTTCCTGGGTTCCCCCGTGCTCATCGGCTCGCTTGAATATCAGCCACCCATTCGTGTAGCGACGCTTCATCTGGACGCTGTCGATCGACAACCCGTTTCCATTTTGAACGAGCTCAAAGCGTTGCTCGGGAAAGCCGTGCAGGTGCCAGGTACCAAACTGGACTAGCACCGCGCCCGCGCCGCCTCCCCCATCGTGCGATAATCCTCTGCAGAAGTCACCAAAAGCAGAGGGAGTTTGTGATGAAGGTTCTTTTGGTCAATGGCAGCCCCAAGGCAAACGGCAACACCGCCCGTGCACTCGCCGAGGTCGCCGAACAGCTCAATGCAGAAGGCATTGATACCGAGGTGTTTCAGCTGGGCGCCAAGCCCATTCGCGATTGCATCGGTTGCGGCCAGTGCGGCAAGCTTGGCGGTCGCTGCACCTTTGACGACGACGTGGTGAACGAGCTGATCACTGCCGCCGAGCAGGCAGATGGCTTTGTCTTTGGCTCGCCCGTCTACTATGCGCACCCCAGCGGCCGCATCCTTTCGGCCCTCGATCGCGCCTTCTATGCCGGAAGCAAAGCCTTTGCACACAAGCCGGGCGCCGCCATCGCCGTCGCCCGTCGCGGCGGTACGTCGACCACGTTCGATGTACTCAACAAGTACTTCACCATCAACCAGATGCCCGTAGTTGCTTCCACCTACTGGAACAACGTGTTTGGTCGCGTGCCCGGCGACGCCAATGGGGACGCCGAGGGCCTTGCCACCATGCGCAACATCGGCAAAAACATGGCCTGGCTCCTTCGCTGTATCGAGGCAGGACAGGCCGCCGGCATCAACGCACCCGAGGCAGATCGAGCAACGACCAACTTCATCAGGTAGAACGGCGGAACAAATACATGAACGTGCAGATTTTTGGCACCAAAAAGTCCTTCGATACCAAGAAAGCACAGCGCTTCTTCAAAGAGCGCCGCATTAAGGTGCAGTTTATCGACCTTAAGGAAAAGGAGATGAGCAAGGGCGAGCTCACGAGCGTGATGCAGGCAGTCGGCGGTATCGACAAGTTGCTCAACCCCAAAGCCAAGGACGAGGAGACGCTCGCGCTCATCCAGCACCTTACCCCCAGTCAGCGCTTCGACAAGCTGCTCGAGAACCAGCAGGTTCTAGCCGAGCCCATCGTACGCAACGGCAAAAAGGCCACCGTCGGTTATTGCCCCGATGTATGGGGAGCCTGGGAGTAGCTTGTGTTATTTGCCGGCGCGTGGGTATAAGAGCAGGCGTTTGGCATAAGATTTAACTGTAAGCCATGTCTAACAAAGGAGGGCACATGCCCAACAAACCCGTGAAGATCATCATGCTTACCGGCTACCTCGGTGCCGGCAAGACCACGCTGCTCAACCACATCCTCGCTAACGACGGCGGCATCCGCGCCGCCGTGATCGTCAACGATATCGGCGAGATCAACGTCGACGCCAGCCTTATCGCCGACGGCGGCCTTTCCGAGACCGATGACCTCATCCCGCTCACCAACGGCTGCATCTGCTGCACGCTTTCGGACGACCTTGCTAACCAGCTGCAGGGCATCGCCGATTCGGGCAACTTCGACTACATCATCATCGAGGCTTCGGGCATTTGCGAGCCTATCCCCATCGCCTACACCATCTCGAGCTTCTGCGACGAGGCCAAGGTGGGCGGCGAGCCCAAGCTCGCGCTCGACAACATCGTGGCCGTGGTCGACTGCGCCCGCATGTACGACGAGTTCAACGGCGGCCGCGACCTGCTGGCTGAGGATATCGACGAGGACGACATCGAGAGCCTGCTCATCCAGCAGATCGAGTTTTGCTCCACGCTGATCCTCAACAAGACCGATACCGTGACGCCTGAGCAGATCGCCGAGCTCAAGGCCATCGTGCGCAGCCTGCAGAAGGACGCCGTGATCGTCGAGGCCCAAAACGGAGAGGTTCCTATGGAGGAGCTGCTCGACACCGACCGCTTTGACTTTATGCGCGCCTACAACTCCGCCGCCTGGATCGAGGCCATGGAGCATCCCGAGGAGCACGACGACCCCGAGGTGCTCGAGTACGACATCGAGACCTTTGTTTACTCGCGCCGCAAGCCGTTTGACCTGCAGAAGTTCACCGATTTTGTTGAGCAGGAGTGGCCCGACGAGGTCATCCGCGTCAAGGGTCCGCTGTGGCAGACCGGCAATCCGGACATGTGCTACATGTTTGAGCAGGCCGGCCACCAGATGCGTCTGATGGAGAACGGCCTGTTTGTCGACTCGGCGCCCGAGGGCGAGAAGCAGAAGATTATCGACGAGAACCCCGAGATCATGCAGATTTGGGACGACGAGACGGGCGACCGTATGACGAGCCTGTGCATCATCGGCCGTCACATGGACAAGGATGCGTTCATCGCCTCCCTCGATGCCTGCCTGACCGACTGGCACCGCGCCTAGGTTTATCCAAGCGGGCATTTTCCGCCCACGTAACCGCCAAACCACCACGAAGGTGCCTGTCCCCTTCGTGGTGGTTTTTCGTTCTGAGCCAAGGAGATTCATGTTCAACATTGTGCTGTATGCGCCCGAGATTCCGGCCAATACGGGCAATATTGGCCGTACCTGCGTGGTCACCGGCGCCCGTCTGCATCTGGTTGAGCCGCTGGGGTTTTCGCTCGACGACAAAACGGTACGTCGCGCCGGCCTGGGCTACTGGCAAAACTTGGATGTGACGACCTATGCCGGCTGGGAGGATTTTCTTGCGCGCAACGGTCTCTCCCCCGCCGATGGCCGCCTGCATCTGCTGACCAAAAAGGCGCGCCGTACCTATGCGCAAAGCACCTACCGCGACGGCGACTTTTTGGTCTTTGGCAGCGAGAGCTCGGGCATTCCCGAGCCACTGCTTGCCGCGGCGCCCGAGCGTTGCGAGCGCATCCCCATGCTGCGCGATTGCGACTCACTCGATAACGCCGAGGCTTGGGAAGCTCACGAGGAATCGCTCGGGCATACCGAGGACAGCCACGAGACCATCCTTCAACAGGATATCTGCGGCAACTTCGTCAACCCGGACGACTACCGCATCAGCGCACTCAACCTCTCCAACAGCGCCGCCATCGTCCTCTACGAAGCCCTGCGCCAAACAGGCTTTCCGGGAATGTGACAAAGGGACCGTCCCTTTGTCACATTCAAGCGCCACGCCGATGGCACACACGCCTAATCGATGCTCTAGATAAAGAGCCCTCACTTTTAATCAGAATTAACTAAAGTAAAATGAAGTTAAATGGCGATGTGAAAGGAGAGCCTTGTGAAATATCTCGAGAACCCGTTTACCCCCAGTTTTGGTGAGGTTCCTGCCCATCTCGCTGGCAGACAACAGATTATTCGGGATTTGGACCGTGCCTTCTTGAGCCAGCGCAGGCGCCCAGAATTGACCTCGATCTTCTCAGGCGCGCGTGGAACCGGTAAAACCGCTCTCATGTCGTCGCTCGCGACAAGGGCGGAATCCCACGGCTGGATAGCCGTAAAGACGACCGCGCTCCCGGGAATGCTTGAGGAAATCGAGTTCGGGACGAAACGCGCCGCCGGCCATCTTATCGACCCGTCTAAGAACTTCGAAGTCACCGGTCTCGGAATTGCACCGCTCGGCAGCATCGAGGTCAATCGCGTTCACGGTGCCTCAACCTGGCGTTATCGCATGAGCGACATAATCGACCAGCTCAACGAGGCGGGCACCGGTCTGCTCGTCACGGTTGACGAGGTGGACCCGACACTCGACGAGATGATCCAGCTCGCAGCCACGTATCAGCACTTTGTGACCGATGGGAAACGCGTCGCCCTGCTCATGGCGGGACTTCCCAACAACGTCTCGACGTTGCTGAACCACAAGACGGTCTCGTTCCTTCGCCGCGCCCAACAATATCATCTGGGTCGCATTGCCGACTATGACGTGCGCGAGGCTTTGATTCGCACAATCCAGGAAAACGATCGTCTGGCAGATGCTGAGGGAATCGATAGAGCCGTTCGCTCGATCTCTGGTTTTCCCTTCCTATTGCAACTCGTAGGCTACCGTGCCTGGGATCTCACAAGCGATTCGAAGGAAATCTCGTCACGCGACTTTGACCTGGGAATCAAAATCGCGCGCGACGAGATGGACGACCGAATCCTCGCGGCAACCTATCGGGGACTCACCGCAGAGGACAAGCGATTCCTCATCGCCATGCTCGATGACGAAGAAGAGTCCACCACCGCCGACCTTATCGAGCGCCTTAAGCGTTCGCCGCAGCAGGTCTCCCGCTACCGACGCCGCATGATAGATGCCGGCATCATCGGGGAACGAGGACGAGGGCTCGTCGCATTTGAATTGCCATTCTTCCGCGACTATCTCGCGGCTCAATGCGTGAAATAGGCATCAATGAGGCAAAGAGGCCGTCCCTTTGCCTCATTGTCTATAGATAGCGGCCGGTGATGCTTGCGGGGCAGGCCGCGATGTCGCTCGGCGTGCCGGCGCAGACGATTTGCCCACCCGCATCGCCACCGCCCGGGCCCATGTCGATCACGTAATCGGCATTGCGGATAAGGTCGAGATCGTGTTCGATCACGATAACTGTGGCGCCCTTGGCAACGAGGCCGTCAAACACGTTCAACAGCACCTGAACATCGAGCGGATGCAGGCCAATCGTGGGCTCGTCGAACACAAATACGGCATCGTCCTGCACGCGGCCCATCTCGCTCGCAAGCTTAAGACGCTGTGCCTCGCCGCCCGAGAGCGCCGGCGTGGGCTCACCGAGCGTGAGATAGCCCAAGCCCAAGTCGTGCAAGGTCCGCAAGCGCGCCTGAACCTTCTTGAGTCCCACCGTGGCGTCGAGGGCCTCGTCCACACTCATATCCATGAGCTGCGGCAACGTAAGCAGACTCCCGTCCTTGCCCTCGCGATGGATATGCGAAGCCGCGTCTGCATAACGCGAACCGCGACATGCCGGGCAGACGATCTCGACATCAGGTAAAAACTGCACATCGAGCGATATCGAGCCCGTGCCATCGCACGTAGGGCAGCGCAAGGCGCCAGTGTTATAGCTAAAGGCACCCGCCCTGTAGCCGGCCGCCTTGGCCTCGGGCGTACGGGCGAAAGCGCGGCGCAGCTCATCATGGATGTCGGCATAAGTCGCTACCGTCGAGCGCACGTTGGCGCCGATGGGCGTAGCGTCAATCAGGTTTGCGCGGGCAATACCCTCGGCATCGACCCAACGCACGTGCCCCGGCAGGCGCTCGCCAGCTGCCTGCGCCTTGAGTGCCGGGATGAGCGTCTCGAGCACCAACGTCGTCTTGCCCGAACCCGAAACACCCGTAACCGCAACCAAGCGACCGCGCGGGATATCGACTTCGAGCGGCTTGACGGTATGGATGGCATCGGTCGCCATGCGGATATGGCCCTGGTCGAACATTTCGTCGTCAGTCACCTGCGGACGCAAGCGCTTGGGCTCGGCGCGCAAAAACGGCGCGATGCGACTGCTCTGCGATTGCTCGACCTCGTCTACCGTACCAGCGGCGATCACATTGCCGCCGCCTGCTCCGGCAACGGGGCCCATCTCGACAAGATAGTCGGCTTCCGCCAGTACGCGCGTATCGTGGTCGACAACAACCACGGTGTTGCCGTCATCCACCAGATCGCGCATCACGCCCACCAGGCCGTCGACATTGGCAGGATGCAAGCCAATCGAGGGCTCGTCCAGTACATAGAGCACGCCCGTCGAGCGATTGCGCACCACGCGGGCGAGCTGGACGCGCTGGCGCTCACCCGTGGAGAGCGTGGCGCCGGCGCGGTCGAGCGAGAGATAGTCAAGCCCCAGGTCGACCAAGCGACGAGCCGTGCTCAAAAATGAATCGCAGATATCCACTGCCATGGGCTGCATCTCGGCCGGCAAGGATGCGGGCACCCCGTGCACCCACTCAATCGCCTCGCCCAATGTCATGGCCGCCGCCTGTGCCAGATTGATACCGCGTACCTGGGGCTGGCGTGCGGCCTCGGAGAGGCGCGTGCCGCCACAGTCACGGCATGGCCCCTCGCGCAGAAAGCGCGCAACGCGCTTGAGCCCCTTGTCGTCCTTAACCTTGGCAAGCGCATTCTCCACGGTATAGACGGCGTTGTAATAGGTGAAGTCGAGCGGCGTGGCGCCCTCGCCGTTTTTGGGAACGTAGAGAATGTGCTTTTTGACCGCCGGACCATGGAACACGATGTCGCGCTCCTGAGGCGTGAGCTGGTTAAACGGCACGTCGGTGCGTACGCCCATCTCGCCGGCCACCTGCTTCATCAGATCCCACATGAGCGTGCCCCAGGGAAGGACCGCACCTTCGTTGATAGTCTTTGACTCGTCGGGCACCAGGCTCGCCTCGTCCACCTCGCGCATGACGCCGGTGCCACCGCAGGTGGGGCATGCACCACCGCTATTGAAAGCCAAATCCTCGGCACTCGGCGCGTAGAACTCGCGGCCGCATGTCGGACACGTGAGCGACAGGCCCGCAGCCACGTTAAGGCTCGGCTCCACACGCGCCCCGCAATGCGGGCACACGTGATGGGCACAGCGGCTGAAGAGCAAACGCAGGCTATTGTTGAGCTCGGTCATGGTGCCAAAGGTCGAGCGCACGCCCGGCACGCTCGGACGCTGGTGCAGCGCGAGCGCCGCCGGCACGTGCAGTACCTCGTCCACCTGAGCGTGCTCGGCCTGCGTCAGGCGACGTCGAGTATAGGTGCTGAGCGCCTCCAGGTAACGACGCGAGCCCTCGGCATAAAGAACCCCCAGCGCCAGAGAGCTCTTGCCCGAACCTGATACGCCGGCAATACCCACGAGCTTTCCCAGCGGAATATCGATATCGATGTCCTTAAGGTTATGGACACGTGCGCCACGTACCTCGATAGCCTGCGGGCTCATCTTCTGTTCCGTCACCTTTATCACCCTACTCATGCCATATAACTCGATCGCGAATGTACGCGCCCAGCATGGGCACGGTAAACCGGACGAGGCCGTATCCGGCAGCTTCGATGACGCGCTCGCGAATCAGGCTTGCGCGATATTTACTCGCCCAGCTCTGGGTACGCTCGCAGCGCTCAATGATATCCGCCATGCGCGTCGGTTTGCCCTCTTCAACCGCCATGGCCTCGATAAAGAGGCGCTGTGGACTGCGCAGCCCGTAATACAGAGGCGCGTCAACCGCTTCGTAGAACTCGGAGACGGCATCCGCATGGCCATCCTCGACATCGCGCCTTTCGATGACCTGCGAGCTACGCCGGACAGCAGACCGCCACATGTAATATCCCACCAGCTGAACCATATAGGGATGCCCCATGCTCTTGTGCGCCGCAAGGTCCGCTGTCTCCGCGTCAACGTAAAGACCAGCGTCTTTGACCGTCTGGATATACGAATCGCGTACCTTGGGCAAAGATATCGCCTCCAGCGTACGCTGCTGGGCACGCCGCAAAAACGTCACGCTCGGCTCTTCGAGCAGATCGTCAACCATACTGGGCAAGCCAGCGAACACCAGCGCAAGACCGCGCTGGTCGCTATCGGGCAAGCCCGTGGCATCCT
>CABUSR010000043.1 GCA_902494245.1 uncultured Collinsella sp. | reverse complement strand
CCCAGGTGCCATCCGACTCAACGAGCTCGCGACAGGTCTTTTTATCGATTCCCGTAGCTTTGACCAGCGCCGATACCGTCTTGTCAACGTCCTCGATAAGCTGAGGATTCACGGCGATGTTGCGGCATTCGACCGACGACGTCAGCACGTTGCCGTTACGGTCGTAGATGGTACCGCGCTTGGCATACAGCGTCTGTGCAAGCAAGCGACGTGCATCGGCACGGTCGCGTAGCTTATCGGCTTCCACGATTTGATAGTCGGCAAGGCGAAGGACGCCCAAACCCAAGCCAAACCCGATAAAGCCCATGACGGCTTTGCGGCGGGTCAGCGGCGTACCCGTGAGCCATTCGGTCGACGAGCTCTTGCGCGGTCTGGTGTTATGCATCTGAGGACCACTCGAGCCACGGAGACGCGACGCGGGGTCGTTGCCATAGGACGGCCTCGCGTTGTAAGATGGCCGACCCGTTCCTTGATAACCAGAACGTCCCCGCGATGAGGGACGTCCAGAACCGCGACCCCCGTCGGAGCCGCGGCGATAGTCATTTGTCATACTCAGCTACCGTCTTGTTACTGAGCGGTCGCGGTCGAGCTAGCGCCCGCGGCTGCATCCTGCGAAAAATCAAGTGTAACGCTCTCGCTGGGCTCCACCATGCCATAAGCGCCCGCAAGGTCGCGAATGCGTGTGTCGGCACCATAGACCGAATGCATGACCTCCAGGTCGGAGCTCTCGTCGGTCGCCTTCTCGAGCGTGTTGGTAAGCGCGGCGTTGCTGTTGAGCACCTGGGCCGTAATGCCGGCGAGCGCCACACGGGCGACACCGATCGTCATGAAGATGGCCGCAATGATGCAAAACGTTTTAAGAACGCTCATGAAAACCGGGCTTACCGCCTGGTTTGCCTGACGGCCCGCGCCTGTGTAGACATCAAAGCGCGGTGTGCGCTGCTCGCGGGGAGCAACGGGGGCCTGCGGTGCCTCACGATAGGCGGGCATGGCGTTCATATCATAGGCGAGTGCTGCGTTTGAAGTGTTGTAGCCCATGATATGCCGCCTCCCATCCCGAGTACGTTGGTAGTGTGTTTAAGCTTCGTTTGTGGTACGAGCGGGAGGTCCAATATCGCGCAGTCGCGTCTACAGACGCTGCGCCACGCGGATCTTGGCTGATCTCGCCCGAGGGTTGCGCGCAACCTCATCGGGTTGGGCAACCAGGGGTTTGCGGGTGATGACCTTGAGTATCGGCACGTTGCCGCACACGCACACCGGAATCTCCGGCGGACACGTGCACCCCTGGCTCATCTCCTTAAAGTGGTTCTTTACGATACGGTCCTCGAGCGAGTGATACGAGATGACGCAGATGCGTCCGCCCGGGTTGAGCCACCTTGTGGCGGCGTCAAGCCCTCGCTCGAGCACATCGAGTTCGTGATTGACCTCGATGCGAATGGCCTGGAAACTTTTCTTGGCTGGGTGTCCGCCATGCCGACGAGCGGCAGCGGGGATACCAGCCTTGATGATCTCGACAAACTGGCCTGTGGTTTCGATCGGCTCATGCTCGCGGCGGCGCACGATCTCGCGCGCGATCTGCGAGGCGAACTTCTCTTCGCCGTAGACGCGTAGAATCCGGGCGAGGTCGTGTTCGTTATAGGTGTTGATGACCTCAGCTGCGTTTAAGGTGTTGTTACCCGGATCCATCCGCATGTCCAATGGGGCGTCCTCGTTGTACGAAAAGCCCCTGCCAGGGATATCGAGTTGCGGCGACGAAACGCCCAAGTCGAACAGGAAGCCATCGACCCCGGGCACCTCGGCCGAGCAAAGCAGCTCGTCCAAGTCGCCGAAGTTGCCCTTCAGCAGCTGGTGCGGTACGCCGGGAACCTCGCGGTCCAGACGGGCGCCAGCGGCCTCGAGGGCCATGTCGTCCTGATCGACGCCGAGCAAAAGGCCGGTCTCCCCCACCTGCGCGGCCATCTTTACCGAATGGCCGGCACCGCCAAGGGTGCAGTCGCAGACGACGGAGCCGCTCTTTAGCTGCAGCGACTCAAGCACTTCGCCGAGCATGACAGGTTCATGCCGATATTCTTGTGTCAAGATCCCACGCTCCATCCGTTACTCGTGCCTTGCCCTTACGAGAAGAAGAGGTCCAGCAGGGCCTCGTCGTCATCGTCCTCATCGGCCGTAGCGCGGTCCCAAACCTCAAGGTGGTCGTAGTTGCCCACAACCGTGACCTCGCGGTCGAGGTTCGCCTGCTTGCGGAGAGACTCAGAAAGACCGATACGACCCGCGCTGTCCACATCCATCGACGTGGTGCGCTTGTTAATCGCCCTCATGAGCTTCTGGTCGTTGATGTCACGCGGGTTAAAACCCTCGTGGCCCTCACGACCCGCGAAGAGTCCTTCGACCCACTTATCGAAGGCCTCGGCAGAGAACACGTACAGAGCATCGACATCCAGGGCTTTGAACACGCGAACGTGCTCTCCAAGCTCCTCGCGAAGGGGTGCAGGCAGGGATAGACGGCCTTTTGCATCGAGATTGCGCTCGTATGCACCCGTCATTCCCATGTGCGCCCTCCCCTCGGTTACTCAGATGGCACGTACGCGGGGAACCACCCCGCCTGTCGACGTCATCAATAATATGGGGAACCGCCCCATTTTTCAAGACCTTTCCCCACCCCATCCCCCACCCCGCCCCACCACTCCACCCCCAATATGTTGTAAAACACCCCCGAGCATATGTTCGAAAACACAATATGTTGTGTTTGCAGCAAAGGTGGGATGCCACCTGTAGAACCACGCCCGCGAACCTCAACCTTCAAGTTGACCTTGAGGCGATTTTTACGTCCCTTTACACGCCGTTCACATCGCCCCCAAACTCCTCCCACCCACGGTACACACGGCCCACCACCGCGTCGGTGTCTGGCGAAAAATGGGACGGGCCCCAGATTGCCCATGCGCGCAAAAGTGCGTCTCGGCAATCTGGGGCCCATCCCCTTTAATATTTATAAATATGCAGGTCAGCGAGGTGCTAGCGATGTGCCAGCGGATGCGCCGCCAGATAGACCTCGGTCAGTTGCGTGCGGTCGACATGCGTGTAGACCTGCGTGGTCGAAATATCGGCATGGCCCAAAATCTCCTGCAGTACACGCAAGTCGGCACCGCCCGCGAGCATGTGGGTGGCAAAGGAGTGGCGCAAGGTATGGGGATGGAGCCCCACCAGCCCCACCTGGCGCCCGTACCGCTCGCATATCGCATGCACGGCCTGGCGCGACAGGCGACGTCCGTTCTTATTTAAAAAGACCGCCGAGGTCTCCGTCCCGTGAGCATGGGCGGCCAGGAGAGTGCGCCCGTCACCTATATAGTGTGTCAGGGCGCGAGCCGCGCTTCCCACCAACGGGGCCAGACGCTCCTTGGAGCCCTTACCGCGCACCAGGACAAACCCGTCATCGATATGGATATCGCCCACATCGAGCCCAACCAGCTCACTCACGCGCAAGCCGCAACTGTAAAGCACTTCCAAGATGGCATGATCGCGCAGCCCCATCTCGCCCTCGGGAAAGTCTTGATCGAGCAGTGCCGAGACATCCTCCACCGAAAGGTATTCCGGCAGGCGATCTGCCTTTTTGGGCAGGCGCAACGCCGCCGTCGGGTTTTGGGCCACGGCCCCATCGCGCACCAAAAAGGCATGCAGGCCCTTCACGGCAGCAAGCGCGCGCTCCACCGAGGCGTCGGAATAGCCTCCGTCGCGGCGATCGGCAACAAAGCTCTCCACGACCTGACGGCTCACATCTTCAAAAGACGCAATGTCAGCCCGCTCCAGATAGGCGCAGTACGTCGTCAGGTCACGACGGTAGGCCGCAATCGTATTGCGCGCCAAACCCCGCTCGACCGCAAGGTAATCGAGATACTCCCCCGCCACCACAGCAAGCGACGAGGGAGTAGCTTCGGTATGTTCCTGGTTCTCCGGCACCCTTAGTCCGTAGCGAGGTTCTTGGGCGTCACCTGCAGACGGTCGACACCCTCATGCTGGCCAATCGAGGCGCGCACGAACTCGCGGAACAGCGGCTGCGGGTTGGTCGGACGGCTCTTGAACTCGGGATGAGCCTGGGTGGCCACATACCACGGATGTACGTCGCGCGGCAGCTCGACCATCTCGACTAGACGCTCGTCGGGCGAAAGGCCCGAGATAACCAGACCGGCGTCCTCGAGCTGGTCACGGAAGGCGTTGTTGAACTCAAAACGGTGACGGTGACGCTCGTAGACGAGCTCCTCGCCGTATGCCTCGCGCGCGAGGGTATCGGCGGCGAGCTTGCACGGATAGGCGCCCAGGCGCATGGTGCCGCCCTTCTCGGTCACGTCCTCCTGCGAGCTCATCAGATCGATGACACTATACGGGCCATCCGGATCGAACTCAGAGGAGCTGGCGCCGGCAAGGCCGACGACATTGCGCGCAAATTCGCACACGGCCACCTGCATACCCAGGCAAATGCCCAGATACGGAATCTTGTGCTCACGGGCAAACTCGGCCGCGAGGATCTTGCCCTCCAGGGCGCGCTTGCCAAAGCCGCCGGGGACCAGGATGCCCGAGGCGTCGCCCAGAACCTCGGAGACATTCTGCTCGTCGAGGCTCTCGCCGTCGACCAGCTGGACGTCCACATGGCGATCGTAGAAGACGCCCGCATGGTGCAGGGCCTCGATAACCGACAGGTACGCATCGGGCAGCTGCGTGTACTTGCCCACGACGGCGATCTTCACCTTGTCGGCGTGATGGTTGGCGTGATTCTGTTTGCGCAGGAACTCGTTCCACTCGCTCATGTCGCGCTCACGCGGGTCCAGACCCAGGCGCTCGCAAATGCGCAGGTCAAAGTCCTGCTCGGCAAGCAGCTGCGGAACATCGTAAATGCTCGCGCAGTCCTCGTTGGTAAAGACGCAATCGGTGTCGACGTCGCAGAAGCTTGCGATCTTTCCGCGGATGGCGTCATCGATATGGTGGTCGGAGCGCAGCACGATAATATCGGGCTGGATGCCAAAGCTGCGGAGCTCCTTGACGGAATGCTGTGTGGGCTTGGTCTTGACCTCGTGGGCGGCGGCGATATAGGGAACGAGCGACACGTGGATGTAGCAGACGTTCTCGGGGCCGGCCTCCTTGCGGTACTGACGGATGGCCTCGACAAACGGTTGGGACTCGATGTCGCCGATCGTGCCGCCCAGCTCGGTGATGACTACATCGGAGCCGGTCTGCTCCTCGATGCGGCGGAACTTGTCCTTAATGGCATTGGTGACGTGAGGAATCACCTGCACGGTACCGCCCAAAAAGTCGCCGCGACGCTCGCGGGCGATCAAGCTCTTATAGATGGCGCCGGTCGTAAAGTTGGAATCGCGGGTCAGGTTCTCATCAATAAAGCGCTCGTAATGGCCCAGGTCCAGGTCGGACTCGTAACCATCCTCGGTAACGAAGACCTCACCATGCTGGAAGGGGCTCATGGTACCGGGGTCGACGTTCAGATACGGATCGGCCTTCTGCATCGTTACTTTGTAGCCACGCGACTTGAGCAGACGGCCCAGCGAGGCCGCGGTGATACCCTTGCCCAGGGACGAAACCACGCCACCGGTTACGAACACATGCTTGGTCATATTGAGTTACCTGCGCTTCCCGTAGAAGTTGTCCATACACATCTTACGGGTCTTCATTGTAATACTCGCGACGCGCGCCGCACGCATTTTTTCTTACGCGCAATCGCATTTCTCCATCTCGAAACAAAACGCCGTCCGGTTGCCCAGGCGGCGTCGTTTCCACTATGAATGCACGCTGTTATCGATCGGCGGCTTCATCCTCGATCAAGTCCTTCACGAGCATACCGGCACGGATGCCCTCTAGATACCATTCGCCACGCTCCGTGAGACAAATACCATTTGCGAGCTGGCCGCCGTCGTCGCTGTAGCGCGAGACGACCTCGATGATGTCTTCGGATTCCAAGCGTTCAATTGCCGCGCGGGCGCGATACGGAGACACCCCCACACGCTCGGCAAGCGTCTTGCGCGAAAAGCCATAAAATCCGCCGTTGTCTTCGGACAGCTGTGCGATCTCCATCAGCACCTGCACCTCGACACGCTTCATATCGTTGACACTCGCACGACCCTTGCCAGCCATGGCAGCCTCCTCAAACCGAGCACGGGCATCACCTGCACCGTGCGCGACCGGCACACCCCATGATGGCCGGCAACATCCATCATGCGGCATCCCCGCAAAAGGATGAAACAGTTAGGGTTATTGTATACCGCCCAAATCGCTTATAGGCAGGTAAACGGGCTATTTTTAGGTTAAACGGTAGCTTTGCTGATAAAAGGGGCACACCGAATGCATACCCGATGCGCCCCTTTCAGACCAATTAATCCAGGCTTAGCGGTGGAAGAAACCACGGCGCTCGAACTTGGGCTCGCAGCACACGTTGATGCCCAGCTTGCGCAACACCGTCTCGTCCGTCGGCGAGATGATCACGCTAAAGAAGGCATCGCAGCCGCGCAGCTGCTCCAGGCCCGAAAGGACGCGGGCCGCCGTCTCGCTCGTTGCCGAGGTGATCGAGAGCGCCATAAGCGTCTCGTCGGTGTGCAGGCGCGGGTTCTTGCTACCCAGGAAATGCGTCTTGAGCTTGCTGATAGGCTCGATCGCCTCATCGCTAATGACCTCGAGCTCAAGGTCAACGCCCGAGACATGCTTAAGTGCATTCATGATGAGCGAGCTCGCGGCGCCCAGGCGCGTGGAAGTCTTGCCGGTCACCACGGAGCCATCGGGCATGACCATGGCGCCTACGGGGCCACCCGTCAGCTGCTCCCTGGTAAGGGCGGCCGAGCGTGCCGGCGAGTAGTTCTTGTCGATACCGGCCTTCTTCATAATGATCTTGAGACGGTCGACTTGCTCATCGCCCACGCCGGTACGGCGCACATTTTCGACCGCGGTAAAGTAGCGGCGGACGATCTCCATCTTGGAAGCGTCGCGGCAGGCATCGTCATCGGTAATAGCAAAACCGACCATATTGACGCCCATGTCCGTGGGGCTCTGGTAGGGGCTCTTGCCCAGGATCTTTTCCATCAGAGCACGGACCACCGGGAAAGCCTCGACGTCACGGTTGTAGTTGACCGTGGTCTTGTTGTAGGCCTCCAAGTGGAAGGAGTCGATGATATTGGCGTCGTCGAGATCTGCCGTGGCCGCCTCGTAGGCGATGTTGACCGGATGCGTGAGGGGAAGGTTCCAGACCGGGAAGGTCTCGAACTTGGCGTAGCCGGCGGCGGTGCCGTGTTTGTGCTCGTGATAAAGCTGCGACAGGCAGGTGGCGAGCTTACCCGAGCCAGGACCCGGCGCGGTGACCACGACGAGCGGACGGGTGGTCTCGACAAACTCGTTCTTGCCGTAGCCGTCGTCGGACACGATCAGATCGACGTCGTGGGGATAGCCCTCGATGGGATAGTGCAGCTTGGCGGGAATGCCGAGCGCGTTCAGGCGATTGCGGAAGACATCGGCGGCGGGCTGGCCGGCGTACTGGGTGATAACCACGGCCGCGACAGCAAAACCGTTGCCGCGGAACAGGTCGACCAGGCGCAAGACGTCCTCGTCATAGGTAATGCCCAGGTCGCCACGGGCCTTATTCTTCTCGATGTGGTTCGCGTTGATCGCGATGATGACCTCAACGTCATCGGCAATGCTCTTGAGCATGCGAAACTTGCTGTCCGGTTCAAAACCCGGCAGCACGCGACTCGCGTGATAGTCGTCAAACAGCTTGCCGCCAAACTCCAAATACAGCTTGCCGCCAAACTGCGAGATACGCTCTTTAATATGAGCGGCCTGCAGCTCGATATACTTCGCGTTGTCGAAACCCTGGCGCATATATGGCTCCCGTCCCGTTTCCATTTAATGTTCTAGGCGATTATAGCGGAGCCCGCCCTCCCCGATACCCAGACCATCAACAGGCACCAACCAAACACGCCACCGATAAGTTGCGGTGGAATAGTTCCTGTTTAACCCCTCATGACGGCCAAACAGGAACTATTCCACCGCAACTTCCCCTTTTGGCGCGAAGTAACCTGACCCCTTTGCACCAACAACAGAAACGTCGCGGGCAGAGAACGGACAGCGAACGGGTACCAGAGCGAACAAGCAGCCCCCTGCACCAATTAAGGGGAACGTCGCAGGTTGAGCATAAGTCAGCGAGCGACGTCCAGGACGTACAAGTTGGCATGAAAAAGGCAAGGCATAGACCTTCTGGTCATGCCTTGCCTTTTGAATGACAAATTGTCGTCCTGGGCAGCGCGCAGCGTCGACTGGTTGCGCGGTTCGTAGAACCGCGCAACATGAGAGCGCCCCCTCCCGCGCACGGAACGGAAGGGGGCTAAAGGTAGGAGTCTACCGGTGGGTTTACCCCACCGGACAGACGATGACCAGGTGATCCTTTACAGGATCGTCAAGGTTTCCGTGGGGTACCCGTTGGGTACTTAGAGCAGCACGCAGGCGACGGTCAGGATGACGGCGCAGACGACGGAGAGCGCGACGATGAGCTTAAGGGCAAACTTGAGCCAGGTCGTCCACTCGATCTTGGCCAGGGCGAGACCGCCCATGATGGCGCCGGAGGTCGGGGTGAACAGGTTCACGACACCGATGGCGGCGGAGAAGATCATGACCATGACCTCGGGCGAGAAGCCGAGCTTAACAGCCAGCGGTCCCATGATGGGCATGGAGACGGTGGCCATACCGGAGGTCGAGGGGATCAGGAAGGACAGGCCGAAGTAGACCAGGAAGCTCATGGGAGCGAAGATCACGCCGGACAGGCCAGCCAGAGCATTGGCGGCAGCGTCGAGGACGTAGACATCGAGGCCGGTGTTAGCCATGAGGACGGAGATACCACGGGCGAGGGCGATGACGAGAACAACGGACATCATGTCGGCAGCGCCGGTGATGAAGGTGTTAACGATCTGCTTCTCGGACAGGCCACCGATGATACCGATCAGGACGGCCATGAGGAAGAACCAGGTGGAAGCCTCGTCGAAGTACCACTGGCCAATGGGCAGGCCGGTGATCAGGGCAGACCAGCCCTGGACGACGGCGTTACCGTCGGCGTCGTAGACAGCGCCAGCGTCGAAGAAGTTGGCGACGCCCTCGTTGAGGTCGGCCAGCGGGATGAAGCCGACGATCATGACGACGAAGGTGAAGGCGAAGGCGATCAGAACACCCTTCTGACGACCAGTGAGCTTGACCTCCTTGTGGACCTCGGAAGCAGCCTTGCCGTGAGCCTCTTCGGCGTCCTTAAGCTCCTGCATCGACAGGATGGTGGAACCCTTGTCAGCCTTGACCTTCTTGGCATAGTTCATCACGAAGACGATGGACATAGCGGTAGTGACAATCCACAGGACGGCACCGAGGCCGATGATGATGGACTGGTTGACCTCAATGCCAACGCCGGTCAGAGCGTCAACGGCAGCGCCGACGGCGAACGGGTTAACCGTGGAGCCCAGGCAGCCGCAGCCAGCGCCGAGCAGGACGGTAGCGGCACCGACCATGGGGTCGAAGCCAGCGGCCATCATGGTAGCGGCGAGCAGGGCGTAGAAGGGAACGGTCTCCTCGCACATACCATAGGTGGTACCACCGAGGGAGAAGATGAGCATAAGGACAGGAATGAGCATGATCTCGTTGCCCTTAAGCTTCTGCACCAGGACGGCGATGCCGTTGTCCAGGGCGCCGGTCTCGGTCATCATACCGAGGAAGCCGCCCAGGATCATAACGAAGAGGCAGACGGGCAGAGCGTCAGCGAAGCCCTTAATCGGGGCGGTGCAGAAATCGCTCAGACGGGCGGCAGTAACCGCGCCGCCGGACGTGCCGGAGACGATAACGGTAACAACTGCAACAATTGCCAGCAGAGCAAGAAGAATGGTGAACGATGAAGGCATACCGCGCTTTTTCTTAGCGGTCTCAGTCATAGTTCTCATCCCCCCTTCATAAATCATTTAACTTTCTCGCGCGAAGCGGATCTTCCGTGCCGTGCCCACCGCCCGACGCGAGATATTTACCAGACAAAGCCGCTCGGGGTGTGCAGCAAGACACCCCGAGCGAGATGCTAGATGCTCTTACTTGAGCGTGGCGTACATGACAGCCTTAATGGTGTGCATGCGGTTCTCGGCCTCGTCGAAGACCTTGGAAGCGGGGCTCTCGAAGACCTCGTCGGTGACCTCCTGCTCGGTGATGCCGAACTGCTCGCACTTCTCGGCGCCAATCGTGGTGTTGGTGTCGTGGAAGCTGGGCAGGCAGTGCAGGAAGATGGCACCCGGGTTGGCCATAGCCATGACCTCGGAGGTGACACGATACGGGGTGAGCTGGGCGATGCGCTCAGCCCAGACCTCGTCGGGCTCGCCCATGGAGACCCACACGTCGGTGTAGATAACGTCGGCACCGGTGACGCCGTCCTTGACGTCGGTGGTCAGCTTGATGGTGCAGCCGTTGGCCTCGGCGATGGGCTTGCAGGCCTCGATGACGTCGTCGGCGGGCATGCACTCCTCGGGGCCGCAGGCCACGAAGTTCATGCCGAGCTTGGAGCAGACAACCATGAGGGAGCGAGCAACGTTGTTCTTGCAGTCGCCCATGAAGACGAGGGTCTTACCCTTGATGTCGTAGTTGAAGTTCTCCTGGACGGTCAGGATGTCGGCAAGCATCTGGGTGGGGTGCCACTCGGTGGTCAGGCCGTTCCACACGGGCACGCCGGACTTGGCAGCGAGCTCCTCGACGTCGTCCTGGGCAAAGCCACGGAACTCGATGCCGTCATACATGCGGCCGAGAACGCGGGCGGTGTCCTCGATGGACTCCTTCTTGCCCATCTGCGACGAACCGGGATCGAGGTAGGTGACGCCCATGCCCAGATCCATGCCGCCGACCTCGAAGGCGCAGCGGGTACGAGTGGAGGTCTTCTGGAAGAGCAGAACGATGTTCTTGCCCTCGAGATAGCGGTGCGGAACGCCAGCGCGCTTCATGTCCTTGAAGTTCTTGGAAAGCTTGAGCAAGTACTCGATCTCCTCGGTGGAGAGGTCGAGGAGCTTGAGGAAGCTACGGCCGGAGAGGTTAACACCCATGGTTCGTTTCCTTTCGAAAAAATGAATTACGTAAGTATTAGTGTTGCCCGTTTGACGGGCAAAACCGGTGCGGTTGTAGGGGGACCGCACCGGAAACGGAAAGACTTAGAGGTCCTCGCGCCAGAAGGGCATGCTCATGCAGCGCGGGCCGCCGCGGCCGCGGGAGAGCTCGGCGGAGGGCACGACGAGAAGGTCCAGGCCCTCCTTGTACAGCACGTCGTTGGTGACGGTGTTGCGGGCGTAGACGCAGATCTTGCCGGGCTCGACGCACAGGGTGTTGGAGCCGTCGTTCCACTGCTCGCGGGAGGCCGCGATCGGGTCGCCGCCGCCGCAGGGGATCAGCTTGACCTGGTCGACGCCGGTGGCGTCCTCCAGGACGTGCTCGAGGGTGTCCTCGATCAGGCGGATGTTCACGTCGCCCGGGTTCTTGCCGGCGGTCAGCTCGTAGACGCGCAGGGTGCCCATGATGGCGGGGTGGATCGTGAACTTATCGACGTCGATCTGGGTGAAGACCGTGTCGAGGTGCATGAAGGCGCGCGAGACCGGGATGTCGAAGGCCAGGATGCGCTCGACCTTGGAGTCGGAGTTCCAGAAGATGTTCTGGGCCATGACGTCGATAGCTGCGGCCTGGGTGCGCTGGGAGATGCCGACGGCGAGGGTCTTCTCGTTGATGTTCAGCACGTCGCCGCCCTCGGTGTGGAACTGGCAGTCGCGGCGGAAGTACAGGGAGACGTCCTTGTAGTCGGGGTGGTACTTGAAGACGTACTTGCCGTACAGGGTCTCGCGGTTGCGGGTGACCGAGTACATGCGGTTGAGGTTGACGCCCTCGCCGACGACCGCGAACGGGTCGCGGGTGAAGTAGAGGTTGGGCATCGGGTCGATGATCAGGTCGGACTCGGACTCGGAGTTGACCAGGGAGTCGAGGGTCGTGGACGCCGTGAGGGGCAGGTCGATCTCGGCCTTGGTCATGCCGGCCATGGTCTTCTTGACGAACTCGAGGTTGTCCTCGATGGAGTCAAGCTTCTCGCGGACGATCTGCGGCATGTGCTGGCCGCGGACGCCGGCCTCGGCGATGTACTGGTCGGTGAACTCGGCGCGGGCGCCGGGGACCTGGTCGAACACCTCCGCGACGAGGTTCTCCAGATAGAGGACCTCGACGCCCTGGTCCCTCAGGATCTGGGCGAAGGTGTCGTGCTCCTGCTGTGCGACCTCCAGGAACGGGACGTCGTCGAACAGGAGTCGCTCGAGCTCGTCGGGCGGCAGGTTGAGGAGCTCGTCGCCGGGGCGGTGCAGGCAGACCTTCCTGAGCTTGCCGATCTCGGAAGGCACGTGCAGACCTTTCGTCATGGCCTCCTACCTTTCTTTCGGGCCCCTGTCAGGGCCGATTCGTTAGCGCCCCTCCGTGTGAGGCGTTATTGCTGACGACATATTTATATCCAAAATCAGTTCATACTTCCACCTCGCCCCCGAACGGTTTTATATGAGGGGTGAACGGCATACACATATACTTCACGCATGGCACACTTTGATTTAATAAAGTTTATTTACGTGCTTAAACGCGTTTTCAATCCAAATAACAAATGGAACTTAACTTTATTAAACCACCCTCAAATTGCATATTTCCAATAAAGCTATGAATAGAATTAGCGATTCATACCGCGTCTCAACCATTTTCATTTTTATTCAGAAAAAAGTTTGTCCTATTCATTTCTGGTAACAAATTACCGTTTACCAGACGCTTGATACCGTTCACCGGAAGCTCAGTATAAGGCCCATCGGATACCGGCTCGCCTTACGGCCTCATTTGTAACAACTTGACTTCTCGGTATAGAAAAACAGACCCGCTCCCCTAGGGAAACAGATCCGTTTTCGATTATCGTCGGCCAATTTGAAAACGGCCTACGAAGGGCGTCGTGATCCTAGCGATCGAACTCCGCCAGTGCCTCGCCCAGAAGCCTCAGACCCTCGCGCAGAACGTCCTCGCTCGCGCAGTAGCCCAGGCGTGCGCCACAGGGAAGTTCAAAGCGGCTACCGGGAACCAACAGCACTCCCCTCTCGGCCAGCAGGCGCTTGCAGAACTCCTCGTCATGCTCGGGAATGTCCAGCTGGATAAACGAGGTGGACACACCCTGTGGGGCCGTCCAGGAAACGCGATGCTGCGTATCAATCCAAGCCTGTGCGATATCGCGGTTTCCAAACACGATCTTGCGGTTGCGCTTGAGGATCTTGTCCTTGTGCTTGAGCACATAGGTCGCCAGGGCGTCGTTGAACACGCCGCCGCAAATCATGGTGTAGTCGCGGTACGTGCGAATGCGGTTAGATACCTCTTCGTCTGCCACAACCCAGCCCACGCGGGCCGCAGGCGTCGAATAGGTCTTAGACACCGAGTTGGTGACGATGGCTTTCTCGTACACATCGGCCATCGACAAAAAGTCCTCGGTGTTCTCAAGCGGCAGGTACACCTCGTCGCACAGCACATAGGCGCCTACCGAGCGGGCGATCTCGGCAATCTGGCCGAGCGTATCGGCATCAAGCACCGTACCGATGGGGTTCGATGCGTTATTGATGCAGATGAGCTTGGTGTTGGGGCGTACCGAGCGCTTGAGTTCCTCGATATCGGGCTTCCAGCCGAGTTCCTCGCGAAGCTCCCAGTACTCGACCTCGGCGCCGAGCGTACGCGGAATCTCGTAGAGCGGCGCGTAGGTGGGCCACTCGGCGATAACGTGGTCGCCGGGCTCGACTACGGCCATGATGGCGTTGAGGTTCGCGCCCGTGCAGCCATTGGTCTGCAGAATGTGATCGGGATTGACCTCGCGACG
The DNA here is from genome assembly GCA_902494245.1 of uncultured Collinsella sp. Lineage (GTDB taxonomy): Bacteria > Actinomycetota > Coriobacteriia > Coriobacteriales > Coriobacteriaceae > Collinsella. The sequence goes on along the minus strand of CABUSR010000043.1, from coordinate 472 downwards.
ATACAGCTTGGCAACCTCGGCCTTAAACTCCGGCGAACCCTCGATCCAGCCGTAGTTCATCTTCTCGCGATCCAGGCGCTCATAGAACATGGCGCCGTCCTGCTCGTCGAGCGCGCGCAGCTCGCCCATGGTAAGCGAGGTAATGGTCGACTGGGCGATATCCCACGTAGCGCTCTTCTCCCAAACGTTAAGCCACTCCTCAACGCCAATCGTCTTGATGTCCATGGCCATGCTCCTTACAAAAGCAGTCATCCATTCGTGTTGACGTTCCTCATACAAGATTGGGGCGGTGCGAATATCCGCACCGCCCCAATGGGAGACATCTAATGGCAGCTAGATGTATGTATTAAGACCTATACGGGTCCTTGAAGACCTTAGAGGTCCTCGCGCCAGAAGGGCATGCTCATGCAGCGCGGGCCGCCGCGGCCGCGGGAGAGCTCGGCGGAGGGCACGACGAGAAGGTCCAGGCCCT
>CABUSR010000042.1 GCA_902494245.1 uncultured Collinsella sp. | reverse complement strand
GAGCACATTAAGTGCTCTCCGGCTCGTGCGGAACTCGCGATCGACCTTATATATTTGCCCTCCCCGGGGCTCCCGCACAACGGGACCTCAGTTGGATTCTATCCCGTATGGCAGTCGCTTCGCTCCTGCCCGCCTTGGTTGTGAGGGCGGTTTGGCGTTGGAACGGTTCTTTTTCTGATATATGCTGGTTGCGGCTCTTCTTTTGGGGGGAGTCGCTTTTTTGTTGCTAGGAGGTTGGCCCGTGGTTGATGGGGATGCTCGCTCTGAGCTTCTTTCTGCTGATTGGAATGGCGAGTGGATGCGTCTGCAAGCTGATCGGCGGCGGGCTGATGATTCTTTTGAGTGGGATAAAAGGGCTCGGCATTTTCGGCCGTTGGAGACTGCCCCTTATGCTCGGGATTTTATAAAGCTGTTGGCGCTTGAGCCCGGCGAGTCGGTGCTCGATATGGGGTGCGGGGCTGGGTCGATTGCTATTCCGCTTGCTCAGGCTGGGCATTCCGTGATTGCTGCCGACTTCTCTCCTGCCATGTTGGGCACGCTTGATGCTGGCATTGAGTACTATGGGCTCGAGAATCGCATTACACCGCTTGAGCTTGCTTGGGATGATGATTGGGATTTGGTTGGACCGGTCGCGAAAGCGGTGGATGTTGCCTTTGCCAGTCGGTCGGTTACGACGACCAATCTAAAAGGCGCGCTTGCCAAGCTTGATCGTACGGCTCGTCGGCGTTGTGCTGTCACGATGGTCGCCAACTCCAGCCCGCGCTATGATCTGCACCTGATGAACGCCATTGGTGCCTCGGTTACCTGCAGTAATGGCTTTGTGTACGCCTTCAACATCCTCATTCAAATGGGCGCCCTGCCGCAGGTTACGTACTTTGAATCGCCTCGTCGCGATACCTTCGATAGCCTTGAGGCAGGTGTGGCGGACTTTTCTCGCATGCTCGAGCATGGCAACGAGGATAAGATCGACCGTCTGCGCGACTACATCGCCCAGCACATGATCGAGAACCCCCATGCCGGCGAGCCGGGGTCCAAGGGCGTGCCGCAGGGGCGCTATATGCTCGATCATGTCCGCAAGGTTCGTTGGGCGTTTATTGCATGGGAGCCGGTCTCTGCGCCCAGCTCATAGCCTGTTCGCAGCCCGCACCGCCCACTCACTCGGCATCCGCATTCTTTTTGAACTGGGCAAACGCGCTCCACACCACGCCGTTCCTGCGCTATCGTGGGACAGCTCACGTAGATTAAGGCCCCATCGCGGGGCGCCCCATACATAGAAAGCGAGAACCCATGGCACTGACAGGAGCACAGGTCAAGCAGCTTCGCAGCATGGCCCATCACCTCAACCCCGCCATCATCATCGGCAAGTCCGATGTCAACGAGGGCACCGTCGAGCAGACAGTCGCCTACTTGGAGAAGCACGAGCTCGTTAAGTGCTCCGTGCTCGATGGCTCCAGCCTTTCCGCCCGCGAAGCCGCCGAAGAGCTCGCTGAGCGCTGTCACGCCGAGGTCGTCCAGGTCATCGGCCGCAAGTTCTCGCTGTATCGCGAGTCCTCGCGCAAGGACATCGAGAAGATCAAGCTCGTCTAAAACTGACTGGCCATACCGAGTAGTCTGCGGGCATCCGATTGATTCGGGCGCCCGTTTTTTATCGCTCGACCAGCACGCGATTGAGCCGCCCCTCCACCAAGCGCTCATATAGACGCCGCGTCTCGGGCTCGGGCACGCCATTGACCTGCTCCCTCAGATGGTGCATATGCCCGCTGTACAGCTCGACAATATCGCGCCGCCGGCCCGCCGCACTGTAGACGCGCATGGCGCAGCGCACCATATCCTCGCGCGCCGTTTCCTGCCGAAGCCCCGACTCCGCCAGCCAAATCGCCGACTGCAGATCGTTTTCTTCTAGAGCGGCATTTGCTCCCTTAATCATGCAATCGATGTACTTTGACTGCATAATGCGTCGCATACGCAAAAAGTAGGTGGGATTACAGCCATTGGGAACATACAGCGGTCCGGCATAAAGTTGCTCAATCTTAAGGCACAGTTCAACTAAATGGGGCCCGCGCGCACCCGTGCGATTTCCCAAAACCTCGCGGCTTATCTGGTCAAACAGCCGTACATCGGTCTTGACGTAGTCGCCGTTGAGTCCGATGCATTCATTTTGGATGAGCACACACGACTTGCCATCCGGCGTCGGTCCCAAAGCTGACCGCAAGCGCGATATCGTCGAGTACAGGTTATTGCGGGCGCTATTGAACTCGGCATGGGGCCACAGCTCCATGGCCAGCGTCTCACGATCGACGAGCGCATCCATGCCCAGCGCAAGCCGCTCGGCAAGCGTCGCCGCCTTCTTGCGGCGCCACATTTTGTCCGTGATGGGAAACCCGTCGCGCTCGGCGCGAAACGCACCAAACATGCGAATCTCGATATGGTCGATGGTATCAACGGCTTCAACCTCGCCGGCCTGGAACAGACGCTCGCCCTCCCCTTCCAAATCGTCGCGCAGCGAGTACCGCGACAGCTCGCGCACGGGAAGCTTCTTGCGTATCCTGGCCGCCGGCTCGCCCAGACAATGCATGGCAAGGCGCGCAAAGAGCCGATACGATGGCTCTAGAATCCCCGCGCGATTCATGGACATCCAGGCCGCAAGGTCGCTGTCTCGGCCCGCACAGGCCAAATGCAGCGCCACCATCCAGGCCTCCGCTCCACCAACCTGCGTCTGGCTTATATCGAGTAGCTCCGCTTCCTCGCGCACCGAAACCATCGAGGTGTTACGCAGATATGCCGCGCGCTCCAGCAGCAATGCGTTATCGCGCATGTACGCAATCGACTCCTCGGCAAGTTTGAGCACTTGGACCGCACGGAACTTTGCATTAACCGGCCGTCCCTCTGCCAGTGACTGCCAGCCTTCTAGCAACAGGCCAAACAGCTGAATCTGGTTGTCGCGCATGCGCACGGCAAAACGATCGAGCTCGTTGAACGCCGCATCGTCGGTTACCGGCAAGCCGGAAAGGAGCCGCCGTGCCGCCAACACCATGCGCACCCAGATGGCCATCGCCCTAAGCCCACGTACGTCGAGCGCCTCCCGCACCACCGTCATCTCGTCGTCGCGCTCGTCGGTTCCCGCAAACGACCCGTCAAAGAGCTCCACCAGCATGCTATCGGCCCGTATAACAATCCCCGCGATGTCGAGCTCGCAGTCGTAGGCCTTGCTCGTTTTGAGCTGTTGTAGAACGCCGCCGTCATTTCCCCGCTCGGTCAGACAGCGTTTGACCTCGACATGCGCAGACAACATATCGAGTGCGGTATGGGATGTCTCGATTTCTGGCACGGCCAGGTTCGTAGGAAGCCCAAGCCCGTTGTCCCCATAGCAAACAGCCGTCAGTGTCTGGGCCACCCTCCATGAAACAGGGTCTATTTCGCAGGCCGCCCGTTCGCCCCCGCGTTCGACGACCGATGCCATATAGCGAGCGAGCTTTGTATTGGACACGCTGACCGCTGCCAGATATACGCCAAGCGCTTCGGCAGGCGTTGGCTCTGGAGCCGGATCGTCGGCATCGATCGTGCCCAGCGCCGCTCGGCAGATATCGGCCCCGTGCCCCGTCAGAGCCAGATCGACCCCATACTGCCCAGCAAGTTCAAGGACCGCTTCACGGTCCAAAAAGGCGTCCGCCAGGCCCATCGCCGCATCGCATCGGCCCGCCTTAAGCAAAATCCGGGCTGCCCTCGGAACAAGTTCGGGGCGAACCTCGGCCACCAACTTACGCAAACGCAAGCGTCCGTTATCCTCCGTGCCCAGACACGTAAAACTCCGCTCGGCGGGATCAAAGCCAAAGATCGGGTAGTCGCGTACAAAGTAGGACTGATCGACCATCGACAGCCTCACCCCGCAAGCCTCGAGTTCTGCGATATTGCCCTCGCCCATCAAAACCATGAGACATGCCACGCAAAACAGCGCATTATTGTCGAGCGAAGCCAGGTCGACAAGTGCCGCGCCATATACGTTGACAATCTCGTTTTCGAGCAGGCCGGCTACGTCACCTTGGCCATACAGACCCGTCTGCAATGCCGAGACGAGCTCGGGCACGCCCTGCGTGAGCTGATAGAAGTCAAGCGATGTGCTGATCGAAAACGCCGATGCCCACGCCGAATACTCATAGGCATGCACCTTGAGCATCTGCGCATTGATCTTGACCGAATCGCCCAGCCCATGAATCAGCTGACGATTTGAAGGACGGCAGGAGATAAAGACCCCTACCCCCATAGCGCGCAGGCCGCGAATCCTGTCGATGAGGTCTTCGGTATCGTGCTGATCGAGGTTTGGCACATTATCAATCGCGATAAGGGAGTGCGGTTTGTCTTTGAGTTCTTCGGTAACCACCTCGAGCTGCATAAACACCTCGCGCCCAGTGGCGCGATCGGCCTCGATAATCCGCACGGGGCCTCGCGTCGGGTCGCATTTAACCTCATGGGTGTACTGCAGCAGCACCGAGGTCTTCCCAAACCCGTCGGGCGCATAAAGAACCACGATGCCGGCCTTTCGGCCCTTGGCGATAAGCTCATTCATCAAGCGTTCGCGTCGCACCATATAGCCTCCGCCCAGCGGCATCAGCTCGAGCTCGTCTATACTGCTCAAATCGTTTACCATGCCCGCTCCTCAACTCGACCGTATGGACACTGTAGCCGCAAGACCATACAAGCCGCGCCATGAATAGAGCGACCTTGTGTTTTAGGTTGTCTTTTGGTACGCAAGCGGCAAGTTTTTGTACAGCGAGGGCCGATTGTTATTAATCCCCCGACTAATCGGTCTTTAAGCAGGTAAATGAGCTTGTCAGCTTGTCCCATCTAAGCGGCAGTGTAACGCAGATGAACAAGGTTCAGCTATGTCATTCAACTCGCCTAGCACCCTCTACCGTCTACGACCTTCTAGTGGCATTTTTGCATAGAATCTGGTATAGAATGAATCAGGCTGTTGGACATCCGGCATTCGTCAAGCTTGCGGCAAGTTTTTGGTCGAGTGGGCAAAAAGGGATAGCAAAAAGGCCCCCGCAAAGCGGAGGCCTTAGGCAAGGCTATGTCGAGCTGCAGGATTCGCGCTACTCGCAGAGCGAAAGGGCGGCCTCGTCGGCAACGACAACGCAGTTGGTGTGCAGCTGCAGGATCGAAGCCGGGCACTCGGGCGTAACCGGACCATAGCACATATCGTGCACGGCCTGAGCCTTGGCCTCGCCGTTGGCGACAACCAGGATCATGCGGGCATACATAATGGTCTGAGTGCCCATGGTGTAGGCCTGACGGGGAACATCATCGATGCTGTCGAACAGGCGGCTGTTGGCCTGAATGGTGCTCTCGGTGAGGTCGACGCAGTGCGTGCCCTTGGAGAAGTGGTCATCGGGCTCGTTGAAGCCGATGTGGCCGTTGTTGCCAATGCCGAGCAGCTGCAGATCCGGGTAACCGGCGGCGGCGACGATCTTGTCGTACTCAGAGCAGGCAGCGGCGGCGTCGGGGTTGGAACCGTCGGGCACATGCGTGTTGTTCAGGTCGATGTTGATGTGATCGAAGAAGTTCTCACGCATGAAGTAGTGATAGCTCTGGGGATCGTCGTGCGAAAGGCCGCGATACTCGTCCAGGTTGTAGGTGCTGACCTCGGCAAAGTCGACGTCACCCTTCTTGTACCAAGCAGCGAGCTGCTTGTAGGCACCGATCGGGGTGGAGCCGGTGGCAAGGCCCAGTACACAGTCGGGCTTGAGGATAACCTGGGCCGAGATGATATTGGCGGCCTTGCGGCTCATATCCTCGTAGTCTTTAGCTTTAATGATCTTCATTACGCGTCCTTTCTCGTACAAGAGAGGCAAGGCTCCCTTACAAGCACTTGCCCGCGGCCCGCGTCGGCCGCAACCAACGTGTGCGGCCACCAGGGCGAGGTCGCGTAATGTATGTGTCTCGTGTCTAGCCGCGTCGAGGCCCCTGCCCGTCCACGGTGACCCAAAGCCGTTTAGCTTCGGACGAATCCCATCTTGCCACGGAGGGCGTCCTCTTTCAAGGGCGCCCTCCGTAAACGTGTTTGAATTGTAGGCTAATGGCCACGTGCACTTGCTAGCGCTCGCGAGCAACGATGAGCTGGTCCATCTCCTCGACATGCACGCCAACGGAGCCCTTGATGCTCGAGAACTCAACGGAGTTGCACACCAAGATGGGAACCGTCACATCGTAGCCCTCGGCAGCAATTGCCTCGCGATCAAACTCAATGAGTACATCGCCCTTATGGACGATGTCACCCACTTGCGCATGTACGGTAAAGTGCTTGCCCTCGAGCTGAACAGTGTCCAAACCAACGTGGATGAGCACGTCCAAGCCATCGACCGTGTTAAGCGCAACGGCGTGCCCCGTGGGAAAAATGGCCTCGACCTTGGCATCAGCCGGCGCGATTACGCGCGTTCCGGTGGGCTGAATGGCAACGCCCTGGCCCAAAAGGCCGGTGGCAAACGTCTGATCGTTTACCTCGGAAAGCGGAATGACGTCGCCCGAGATGGGAGCATCCAGCGTAAGGACTCGACCACGCATACCAAAAGACCTTAGGACTTTAGTGAACATGCTCCCCCTCGGACATACCAATCAATCAAAATAACCTTAACAGTTTACCACTCGGCAACGGTTTTTGACCATTAGGGAAGTTCGCGCTTGACAACCTCGACGATGTCGTCGACAACGCGCTGGGTCAGCTCGTGCGTCTCGGCCTCGGCCATCACGCGGACCAGTGGCTCGGTACCGCTCGGACGCACCAGAATGCGGCCGCGGCCGTCAAGCTCCTTCTCGGCAGCAGCGACGGCGTCCCAAATGGGCTGGCAATCGTCCAGACCGGCCTTGTTGTCGGAATGCACGTTGACGAGTACCTGCGGGTACTTCTTCATGATGCCGGCAAGATCGGTGAGGGTACGACCGGTGCGCTTGAGCACGGCCAGCAGCTGCAGGGCCGTCACCAGGCCGTCACCGGTGGTGTTGTGCTCCAGGAAGATGATGTGCCCGGACTGTTCGCCGCCGATGACGGCGCCGTCCGCGAGCATGCGCTCAAGAACATAACGGTCGCCCACAGCGGTCTGAACCATTTCGAAGCCCTGCTCCTTCATAGCGATGGAGAAGCCCAGGTTGCACATGACGGTCGAGACGATCTCGGAGTTGGCTAGCTTGCCGCGAGCGGCAAGGTCAGAACCGCAGATAGCCAGGATGTAGTCACCGTCGATCTCATTGCCCTCGCTGTCCACGAACAGTACGCGGTCGGCGTCGCCGTCGTGGGCCAGGCCGATGTCAGCATGGGTGCGCAGCACGAGCTCGCGCAGGGGCTCGAGGTGCGTAGAGCCGCATTCAACGTTAATGTCGGTGCCGCAGTAATCGGTGTTGATAGCGTGCACCGTGGCGCCCAGGCGCTGCAGCGCGGCGGGCGTAGTCTGGCAAGAAGCGCCATGGCCGCAGTCGACGGCAACGACCAGGCCGTCGAGCCTCAGGCCATCAAGCGTATCGATGGCGTGGTCGACATATGCCTTGCGGGCGTCCTTCATCTTGATAATGTGGCCCACGCCGGCGCCGGTCGGCAGCGTATCGGCAGCCATGGCTTCCTCGGACATGACCCAGGCGCTGATCTCTTCCTCGACAGCATCGGGGAGCTTCATGCCCTTGCGGCTAAAGAACTTGATGCCGTTGAACTCCGGCGGATTGTGCGAAGCGGAGATGACGATGCCGCCGTCGAGCTCGTTCTGAACGGTGAGCAGTGCCACGGCAGGCGTGGGGATGACGCCGCAGCAGTGCGGACGGCCGCCCTCGGCCATAATGCCGGCGGTCAGAGCGCTCTCGAGCATGGTGCCCGAAAGGCGCGTGTCACGGCCGATGCAGATGTCCGGACCAAGGAACTTGGTCGCCGCGCGGCCCAGGCGAAACGCGAGGTCACACGAGAGGTCGGCATTGGCGACGCCACGGACGCCGTCGGTACCGAAGATGTTCTGGGGCATAGGATCGCTCCTTCCCTAGCAGGCGATATGCAACCGCCCACCCTAGTCGAAAAAGAAAAGCGGGACCCGCCGAGGAAATCGGCAGGCCCCGCTTGTACATTGTATCTCGAAAGGAGATAAAACCTTAGCGCTTGGAGAACTGGGGAGCGCGGCGGGCCTTCTTGAGGCCGTACTTCTTGCGCTCGACCACGCGAGCATCGCGCGTAAGGAAACCGGCCTTCTTGAGGTCAGCACGGTAGTCGCCAGCGTTCAGAAGAGCGCGAGCGATGCCCAGGCGCAGAGCGCCGGACTGACCGGAGATGCCGCCGCCATCGCACAGAGCGATAACGTCGAACTGACCGGCGGTGTCGGTCACCTTGAAGGGAGCAAGGGCGTTCTCAACGAGCTGATGACGGCCGAAATACTGCTCGGCGTCACGCTTGTTGATGGTCACCTTGCCGGTGCCGGGGACGAGACGGACGCGGGCGACGGCGTTCTTACGACGGCCGGTACCCTGGTAGACAACGGTGTTCTCAGCCATCTTTAAGCCTCCAGCTCAATCTTCGTGGGGTTCTGGGCAGCGTGCGGATGCTCGGCACCAGCGTAGACCTTAAGCTTGGTCATCTGGGCACGGCCGAGGGTGGTCTTGGGCAGCATACCGCGAACGGCGCGCTCGATGACCTTCTCCGGGTGCTTCTCCATAGCCTGGCGGAAGCTCTCAGCCTTGAGGCCGCCGTTGTAGCCGCTGTGGCGATAATAGGTCTTCGTGTCGGCCTTGTTACCGGTAAGCTGGACCTTATCGGCGTTGATGACGACAACGAAGTCGCCGCAGTCGCTGTTGGGCGTGAACTGGGGCTTGTTCTTACCGCGCAGGATCATTGCGATCTGGGTGGCAAGACGGCCCAGGACAGCACCATCGGCGTCGACGAGAACCCAGTTGCGCTGGACCTCGCCCTGCTTGGCGTAGTGAGTCGATTTCGAAATCACTTAGACTCCTCCATGTACAGTACGTGTTGTTACAGAGATTCACGGGGCTCTGCAAGTAACCCGTCCATATTACCCCGCTCGTCGTACGAGTCAACAGGTATTTTGACTCCGACCAGAGTTTCTGCACATGTCATCCACGAGCCGTGATCTTTCCAGCTCTTTAGCTGTTGTCATTTTTTGAGGGTTCGCCGTCGCTAGCGTTCAACGAACTCTTGGATTTCCGCGAGCAGGCGCTTTGCCTCCTGACGGCCCTGGATATACAGGTCCAAAAGCTTTGCCGAATCGTGCTCGACATGGCCGACCTCGACCGGCTTTTGCGGAGCGACGACCAACGCGCGGCCCTCGCGCTCATACTTCCACAGGTGCATGCGCTGGATGTTGTAACGGTCGTGGCGCGTCTCGATAGCCTCGAGCAGATAGGGGTAGTCGGCATAGCGGGCGCGCGCGGCAGGCATAAACTCGTAGGGCTTTTTCTCATACGAACGGTCCTGCGTGACAATGACAACCGCGCGGTCGAAGCCCGCTTCCTCCAGCACGTGCTCGATGGGGACCGAATCGGCCACGCCGCCGTCGACGTATTTGTGCCCGTCAATCTCGACCGGCGGCGTCACCAGCGGCAGCGACGTAGAGGCGCGCACGGCATCGAGGTCAAGTACGGCGCTTTTGACCGGGAGATACGTGGCGGTTCCAAAGAGCATGTCCGTCGCGACGGCGTACATCTCGATGGGGCTCGCGTCGAACGTCTCGTTGTCAAAGGGATCCAGGCGGTCCTGGACATCGTTGAAGATGAAGTCGTAACCCACAATAGAGCCCGTGGACGCAAACGATGCGGCGCCCATGAAGCGGTTGTCGTTGCAGAAAGCCAGGTTGATGCGGTTGGCACGGCCGATCTGATGCGACTTGTAGTTCACGCCGTTGAGGGCGCCGGCCGATACACCGTAGACAGCCGGAATCTCGACGCCGGCCTCCATGAGGACGTCGAGCACGCCTGCGGTAAACTGCCCGCGAAAACTACCACCCTCCAAAACGAGCGCGACCTTTCCGGCGTTCTTTGCCTTATCTTCTGCAGTCATATCGACCTCCTGCGATTGCGTTTTGGCTTTCTTCTACCCAGTTTTGGGATGGCGAGCGCATGGGTTTTGGAGCAGAGTTCGATTCTCCGCGGGTTTGGAGGGTCCGTCGGTGCGGGGCATGGCCAGCTGAGATTCGATAAACATCGCATCCGTTTTGAGTCGGAAGTTTGCGCGGAGAATCCGCGTATTTGCGTCGCAAATACGCACCGGCTTCGGCCGCCTGCCGGCGTCCTCGCCCGCGGGCTAAAAACGCTTACGCGTTTTCTTTACGCCCGCGCCCTGCATAGAGTTCGATTCTCCGCGGTACGGACAAGAAATAAAAAGGCAGGTAGATACGAATATCTACCTGCCTGTTACTTATGGTGGAGGCGCGGAGAATCGAACTCCGGTCCACGAAAGCCCCCTGATTGGCATCTCCAAGCTCAGTCGCTGGTTTTGTCTCGGACGCTTTGCGCGCAGCGACACGCTCGCGGCGTCCTAACCGGTTCGGTCTTAGCCCGCGCCATACCGATTACGTGCGCAGGAGCATTCCCCTAACATGACGTCGCGCCGGTGTCGGGGAAATCACCGGGTTGACGCGCCGCTATAAACTAAGCAGCGAGAGCCATAGGCTCAAAAGAAGAGTTGTTGTCAATTCAATTTGACGGTACCCCTGTTTAACGAGGCGAGGAGACCTCGGCTTGCTTCCTCTCTCAGAGCTATCGTGTCGAAACCAGTCGCCCCCGAATGTTGGGAAAGTCTGGATGGTATCGGGCCTGCAAACACCCGATAACCGTCGACTTTTCAAGGAACACGCGGGTGAACCCCGCTCGTGGATAGCTATCTTACCACGTTCTAAAGGCAGGCTGCCATTCTATGCACGAGCTATGAAGACCCCAATGTGCGCTGCACTTCGCACTTTTGCTACCGATCACGTCACGTATATTTTCGCCAAGCAAAATTGACCCGTCGAAAGGACCGTTATGGATACCAAGCAACAACTCGTCAATGCCCTCGCAGGCCTGGGCTCAACCATTACCGAAGCTATGGATGTCATCGAGGGCTTTGTCCCCTGCGGACATCCCGCTCTCACGGTATCGAACGCCCTTGTTGCGCTGGACGCTGACGATGATGCAGCTCTCGCCCAGCAGCTTGAGACCGTCGAGGGCTTTATCGACCACGTGAGCGAGAACCGCGGCGTGGCCGCCTACCACGACATCGAGATCGAGCTCGCGGGCCCCAAAGCCGATCTGCTCGCAGCAATCCGCGAAGTAGGCACCCTTATGCAGACCGCAGGCGTCAAGAACACCCAGGTCAACGAGTGGGTCTACCGCAGTCTGGCAGCACTCGACAGCTCCGACGAAAAGGCAGCCGAGCAACTCACCGAAATCCCCGCCATCAAAGCTGCACTTGCCTAAAAAGGCCTGCACCCTGGCGGCTGCGGTACCGCCCGAATGCAGGCCATAAGCTCAATCGAAAACCCTAACGCAGGTAAGCCTTCGCGTTGCTCAGGCTGTAGGCGATCGTCGAGCCGTTGTGCAGCAGCGACGACGCCTGTGGGGTAATCGCGCCGGTAATGCCTAGCGCCAGCAGAGCCGAGTTGGTGAGCATCACCTTAGAGTAGGAGCTCGTCAGACGGTCGATGAGACCCTGGCTCATACGGCGCAGGCGCACGATCGCGGCAAGGTCCGTATCGGTCAGGATGATGTCAGCAACTTCCTTAGCGATATCGCTTCCGCCACCCATCGCCAGGCCCACGTCGGCTAAACCGAGCGCCGGCGAATCATTGACGCCGTCGCCCACCATGGCGACGTGACGGCCCTCGCGCTTGATTTGCTCCACGTAGGCGTACTTGTCCTCGGGCAGCAGCTCGGCCTTAAACTCGTCGACCCCTGCCTCTCGCGCAATGCGCTCGGCCGTGCGCTCGGAGTCGCCCGTGAGCATAACGACATGCTTGACGCCCAGCGCATGCAAATCGGCGATGGCCTCGCGCACTCCGGGCTTAAGCGGATCCTCGATACCGAGCACGCCGACGACTTTGCCGTCGACCGCCAGATACAGCGGCGACAGACCCTGCATCTGGGACTCAATTTGCTCTTGCGTCTCTGCCTCTAGCTGGGCATGCTCGTCATCGAACACAAAGTGAGCGGAGCCGATGATGGCGCGACGCCCTTCGATGGACGAAGCGATACCGTGCGCCACGATGTACTCGACGGCGGCGTGGCGCTCGCGATGCTCGAGCTCACGCTCGCGTGCCGCATTGACCACGGCGCGTGCCACCGGATGCGGGAAATGCTCCTCCAAGCAAGCGGCAAGACGCAGTACCTCGTCCTCGCACCAACCATCGGTGGTGAGCACGCAGGCAAGACGCGGCTGTGCCTCGGTGAGCGTGCCGGTCTTATCAAACACTATGGTGTCGGCCTTGGCAAACGACTCAAAGTACTTCGCACCCTTGACCATGACGCCCATCTTGGCGGCATCGCTCATAGCGGTCATGACGGCAACGGAACCCGTGAGCTTGAGTGCGCACGAGTAGTCGACCATCAGCGCCGCCGAGGTCTTGATGAGGCTACGCGTGGTGAGAGCGACAAGACCCGCGAGCAAGAAGTTCCACGGGACGATCTTGTTGGCGAGGTCTTCCATGTGCGACTGGCCCTCGGATTTGAGTGAATCGGCCGTCTGCACGAGCGAGACGATCGAGCGGAGCTTGGTCTGAGCCGTGTTGGTGCGCACGCGCACCAAGATGCTGCCGTCTTCCACGACGGTCCCGGCGAACACGTCGTCGCCCACGCTGCGCTCGACGGCCAGTGGCTCGCCGGTCAGGGTCGCTTGGTTGACCATAGCGCTCCCCTGCTCGACAACACCGTCGATGCAAATGGACATGCCAGTGCGCACGGCGACCAGATCGCCAGGCTCAAGCTCGGTGGCGGGAACGCTCACCTCGGTGTCACCGACCACTTTTTGTGCCTTATCGGGCACGTCGAGCAGCGAGTTGATGAGCTCGTTTTCGCTCATGGCGCGCGTGTAGTCCTCGAGCAGCTCGCCCACGTTGAGCAGGAACATTGTCTGGCCCGCGGTGTCGACGTCGCGTTTGACGAACGAAATGCCGATGGCCGAAGCGTCGAGCACAGGAACGGTCAGACGCGGCTGCGCCAGCTCATGAAGGGCAGCGCGCAAAAATGCCATGTAACCGGCCACGACAAACACCGCACGCAGGGGCGTGGGCAAAAACCAGCGACGTGCGTAATGGGCACCGACGAGTGTCGCCAGGTCCATAACGAGTTTGTGCTTGCGCGGCTCGAGTTGCATCACGTAGCCCGACTTGGCATCGGCGACGGCTTGAGCATCGAGTGCGCCCAAGGCGTCGAGCACGCTCGCACGACACTGCTCGTCGTACTCCAGCGCCATCTGGCCAATGCGGCCATACACGCGCACTTTGCGCACGCCGTCGATTTCGCCGCCAAGCTTAAGAAGTGCATCGAGATCGCTCTCTGGCACAGGACCCGCCAATTGAAGACGGGTCCTGCCGGGGATCTCGCTAATAATCGAGAATCTCATAGTTTGTGCCTGGGAGCGTTACTCGGCTGCCTCGTCAGCAGCGGCCTCGCTCTGGGTGATGTAGGCAGCCTCGGCAACCATGTCATCGACATTGGCCTTGGCCTGCTCGACCATGTCCTGGTAGCAGTTCTTGACGCGCATACCGCACGCAATACCCTGCACGCAGGCATTCTTTACCGGAGCGCTGGTGAGCAGCTTGATGCCAGCCGTACCAAGCAGAAAACCGCCACCGACAAGCAGGGTATTGAACGTCGACTTCTTCATGTTGCTTCTCCCTTTTGCCGCATTGGACGCGGCACGGTACCTCAGCACTCGAGTAAACAAGTTTGCTCGAGCACACTTTTGGAAAATAGTTTAGTTTATCTAACTATTAAGTTCAACAAAGGTTAACTCTTTGGAAATCTTAAGGTGGGGAACAGCCGGCTTCTAGCGATCCGCCCGCCGCGATGTACATCCGTAACGCCAAAGAGGGAGCCCTCCCCTCTCCAGCAAATTGAAGGTGAATGGTTTTCCGCGAAGTGAACGAGCAAAATTAGACCCCCGAAACATCCGCATTTTTTCGCAGCAAAACCGCAGGAAACACTCGACAAAACCGCAGGAAACCGAGCCAGAAAAGTGTTGATGTTTCAGGGGTCCAAAATAGGTCGTTCACTTCGCGGAAAAGTATTCACCTTCGTTTTCTCGTCCACAAAAATGAGGGCGCCAACGGCGCCCTCATTCACCAAATTCCATTCAGCCTACCTGACCCGAACGGCCGAGTCGTCACGGAGCCGAGGGGCCGGGCGCAGGGCCTTGCCTCTCAATGAGTTCCGCACGAACAGGAGGCGCCAGTGGCGCCTCCGTCGTGAGTCAGGACTGTCCGAAAT
>CABUSR010000041.1 GCA_902494245.1 uncultured Collinsella sp. | reverse complement strand
TGCGGATCTTTACGGTCACGGGCACGTGCGCCGCACCCACCGTGGCCTCGACGATCTTCTCCGCCAGGTCGGGCGTGCGCATGAGCGCCGAGCCCTCGCCCTTGGTGACAACCTTGCGGGCAGGACAAGCCATGTTGATATCGATGAGCGACAGGCGATCGCCCACACGCTCCTCGACGGCGGCGACGGCACTCGCAAACTGATCGGGCTTGGAGCCAAAGAGCTGCACGCAAATCTGCTGCTCCTCGTCGGCCGGTAGCACCAGGCGCCAGGTCTTGTTGCTGGCATAGGCAAGGCCCGCCACGCTCACCATCTCGCTGTAGGCAAGGTTGGCACCGCGGCGACGACACATGATGCGGTAGGCAGGGTCGGTCACGCCCGCCATGGGAGCCATAAGGAACGGCTGCTCGGCATAGGCGCCCAGCAGCCGCTTGCTGTATTCAGAAAGCGCCATAGACCTACTCGTCCACCTTGAGGATCGCCATAAAGGCCTCCTGCGGGACCTCGACCGAGCCGATGGCCTTCATGCGTTTCTTGCCCTCTTTCTGCTTCTCGAGCAGCTTACGCTTACGCGAAATATCGCCGCCGTAGCACTTAGCAAGCACGTCCTTGCGACGCGCCTTGACGGTGGAGCGGGCAATGATCTTGTTGCCGATAGCACCCTGGATGGGCACCTCGAACAGCTGACGCGGAATAATCTCCTTGAGCTTGTCGCATAGGCCGCGGGCAAGACCGTAGGCCTTGTCCTTGTGGACGATAAACGACAGCGCGTCCACCTCGTCGCCCGAAAGCAAGATATCGAGCTTGACGAGCTCGGAGGGACGATACTCGTTGAACTCGTAGTCGAGCGAGGCATAGCCCTTGGTACGGCTCTTGAGCTGGTCAAAGAAGTCCAAGATGAGCTCGGCGAGCGGCATATCAAAGCGCATCTCGACCGACTTGCTCGTGAGATGAATCATGTCGGTAGTAATGCCGCGGTGCTCGATAGCGAGCTGCATGACGGCACCCGTATACTCGGGCGGGCAGATAATCTTGGCCTTGAGGTAGGGTTCCTCGATACGCTCGATGCGCGTAGCCTCGGGCAGATCCTGCGGGCTGCGGACATCAATCATCTCGCCGTCAGTCTTGTAGACGTGATAGTCCACCGAGGGGCTCGTGGCAATGAGGTCAAGATTGAACTCGCGCTCCAGGCGCTCCTTGACGACCTCCATATGCAGCAGGCCCAAGAAGCCCACGCGGAAGCCAAAGCCGAGCGCCACCGAGGTCTCGGGCTCCCACACCAACGACGGGTCGTTGACGTGCAGCTTATCGAGCGCGTCACGCAGGTTCTCGTAGTCCTTGTTATCGATCGGGAACAGGCCCGTATAGACCATGGGCTTGGCCTCGCGGTAGCCGGGAAGCGGCTCGGGGCAGGGATTCGACGCCCACGTGAGGGTATCGCCCACGCGAACGGCCTCGGGGTCCTTCAGGCCCGTGACCACGTATCCGACCTCGCCGACCGTGAGCGCGTCGACCGGGGTCTCGGCGGGACGCTTGACGCCCACGCCATCGACCAAAAAGTCGCCCTTTGCCTGCATCATGCGCAGGGTATCGCCCTTTTTGATGGAGCCGTCAAAGATGCGCACCGTGGCGACGACGCCACGATACTCGTCGAAGTACGAATCCAGAATGAGTGCCTTGAGCGGCGCGTTCGCATCGCCCTTGGGCGGAGAGATCAAAAAGACAATGGACTCCAACAGATCGTGGATGCCCTCGCCGGTCTTGCCCGAGACGCACACGGCATCATCGGCAGGGATCGCCAGGTCATCCTCGATCTCGGTCTTAACCTCGTCGGGATGGGCCGAGGGCAGGTCGATCTTGTTGATGGCCGGCACAATGTCCAGATTGGCGTTCATGGCGAGCGTCGCGTTGGAGACGGTCTGCGCCTCGACGCCCTGCGTGGCGTCGACAACGAGCACCGCGCCCTCACAGGCTGCCAGCGAGCGCGAGACCTCATAGGTAAAGTCCACGTGGCCCGGCGTATCGATCAGATTGAACTGATACGTCTCGCCATCGTCGGCGTCATAGGACACGCGAACGGCATTGGACTTGATCGTAATGCCGCGCTCGCGCTCGATATCCATGGTGTCGAGCAGCTGCGACTCCATGTCGCGCTCGTCGACGGTATGGGTGAGCTCGAGGATGCGGTCACTAATCGTGGACTTGCCATGGTCGATGTGCGCAACAATCGAGAAGTTGCGGATGTGGGAAATGTCAATTGAAGTATTCATGCGGACTATCTTACCCGAGCGGTACAAAAAATGGAGCCTGTTCCATAAAACAGGCTCCATTTATGCGCGTAATCTGTGTGGTGTGAAATTTACAACTTAGGCGTTGATGCTGTTCACGAGCTTGGCAAGACCGGACTTACGGTTGGAAGCCTGGTTCTTGTGGATAACATGCTTGGCGGCAGCCATGTCGAGACGCTTGGTGACGGTCTTGAGGGCAGCCTGGGCCTTCTCGGCGTCGCCCTCGGCGACGGCGGACTGGACGTGCTTGGTCAGCGTCTTGAGCTCGGACTTGACAGCCTTGTTACGCATGCGAGCTGCCTCATTGGTGCGGATACGCTTCTTCTGAGACTTGATGTTTGCCACTTCTGGAGTTCCTTTCGAGTTCCTTGCAAAAAATGTATGACACCTCTGAGACACGGTGAGGTCATGCAAGCGCCTACTATAGCACGCTCCCCCTCAAAGGGATAGAACGAATTTGTCAAATAGGCAGGTATCATCACGATTTTCTCAAGATGTTCGTAATCCAGAGCAAAAGCGCGGTCTGAGAATCGGCCGAACCCTTCAGCGCGAGCTCCACATCGACCGCGCCCTCGAGCGCGGCAACGAGCTCTGCCATCGAAAAGCGACGTGCCCAGGTCAGGTGATTCTTGACCTGCCAGGACTGGAGCTTAAGTGTTGCGGCCAGCTCACGACCCTGTCCGCGCGCATCGAGCGCCTTGGCAACGATAAGCTCGCGGATGCGGCCGCACAGCAACGTGTAAGTCCACACGTAGCTCTTGGCGGGCAATAGATTGAAAAGCTCGAGCGAGCGTCGCATGTCACGGGCCGAGACCGCATTGAGAAAGTCCCAGGGTTGAACCTCGGCCGTACGTACAATCCAGCGCTCAACGTCGGCAAGCTCAATCTGGGGCGCCTCGACCATCTGGGCAAGCTTAGCCAAGTCGTTATCGAGCATGCGAGTGTTTTCACCCGAACGCGAGACGAGTTCCTCGGCGGCCGCCGTCGAGATCGACTTGCCGTGCTGCGTCGCCATCTGCTGCACGCGGCGCGGTAGCTCCCAGCGCTTGGTGCCGGAGCAATCGATCACGGCCTTCTTGTCGATCTTGGCGATCGCCTTATATAGGCGCGTGTTCTTGGCAAGCGAGTCGGCGATGATGAGGCAGACCGTTGTGGGGCTGGGACTCGCCAGATACTCGACGAGCGGCTCCGAGACCGCCTTGGCGAGCTTTGAGCAGCCATCAAGGATTACCAGGCGAAACTCGCTGCCCATCGGAAAGGTGTTAAGCGATCCGATAATCGACTCGATATCGGGGTCCTTGGTCATGTCGCGCTCGTCGAGGTTGAAGTCGACCATACCCGACTTTTCCAGACGCGCTTTCATACGCGAGACGGCGTGATCGCGCTTGACTCCGTCGGTACCGACAATCAGATATGCCGGCAGCAGACCGGTTTCGGACATTGCGCTCCCCTCCCGCAGGCCTTCGTATTCGTTCCGTGCCATTCTAGCCCAGGGGCCCACCACACGCCAACGACGTCGTCACGGTCGCTGGCATCGCATCGCAAAGCCATTCGCAGTCGGCGTGACGGTAATGTCTCCGTGTTCGATGGTGCACGCGAACACGCCGCCCGCTTCCTTAACGGCATCGATGCAGGCATCGGACGGATGGCCGTATCGATTCCCCTCGCCCGCGCTCGCGAGGGAAAGCTCGGGCTTCAGGACGTCCAGCAACTCACCATCAACTGAAACCTTAGAGCCGTGATGCCCAAGTTTAAGGACATCGATATCCCCCACTTCCTGCACGAATTCCCGTTCTTGGTCAAGCTCGGCATCACCGGTGAGGAGTATGCGCAGGCCCTTGCCTTCCTGAACATAAGAGAGCAACAGGACAAGTGAGTCCTCATTTCCCTCGCCATCCACGGACTCGAATGGCCACACCACGCGGGCGCAAAATGTGCCGATGTCGACCGTATCCCCACGGCACACCTGCCGATACTCCACGCCAGGTCGGTTCAATACCTCGGAAGGAGCATCCTCCAGCGCATCCGCCGCCACGGCAATCGTTCCGACCGAAAACTGTTCGAGCACGGCAGGCAGACCACCCCAGTGGTCCTCATCCCAATGCGTCACAAAGACGGCATCGATATGGTGCACGTTATTGCGAACCAACGCCGCCACCACGCGCTCGTCGAGCCCGCAGTCGACGAGTGCTACTGCGCCGCCCTGGCGGATAAGAATCGCATCGGCCTGGCCCACATCGAGCACCGTCACCGAAGGCGGAGCGAATCGATCCCAGTAGGCGTACGGAATCGCAGCCAAGAGCACCAGGCATGCAAGCCCCACCGCCATAGGACGTGCACGGGGACGCGGCCACCAGACCAGCAGAACCGCCAGCAAACACGGCACTAGGTAAATCCACATGCTATCGGGCGGCACGCTCACGGATGCACCCGGCACGGCGGCAAACAGCTGCTCGAAGAACAGCGCGCAACGGGAGGCAATCATGGGCACAACGAGCGCCCAAGTCCGCAACGGTGCCACGAGCGAAAAGGGAACCAGCACGATCGACACGGCAAGCAGTACGCTCACCACCGGACCGATGACCGCATTTGCCAGCGGAGCAATGAGCGAGAACGTACCGAAGGCAGGAATGGTAATGGGAAGTGTCGCCAGTTGCGAGCACAGCGTGACGGAAAGCATGCTGGCAACGCCCGATGGCACACCCAGCTCGCCCAAAGCGTAGGTCGCATAGGGGCAAAAGCACAGAATGGCTAAGACGCTGGCACATGAAAGCTGAAAGCCCATCTCGAACAGCACCGTCGGCCGCAGTAGAACAAAGATGGACATGGTAACAAAGAGTGCCGAAAGGCCGTGCCGGCGACGCCCCGCGCCGTTTACGACAAGCGTCGCGAATACCATGCAGCACGCGCGCACGGCCGAGGGAGACGCGCCCGTAACGGCAGCGTAGCCCACAAGCGTTATCGCCAGTATCGCCCGCTGAAGACCACGTGAGCACCGAGTCTTTTGCAATAAACCCTCGATTACAAACCCCACGATAGCCAAATGGCTGCCCGAGACGGCGATAAGATGCGCCGTTCCCGTCACCGAAAACCAGTCGCCCGCCGGCTGGGCGCGCAGCTCGGCCGAACGACCGCAGACGACACCGGCTATGAGCGCACGCGCCGGGTCGGTCGCAGCCGCGATGGACGCAAGCAGCCCATTTCGCAGCCGAAGCAGCGGCCCCGGAGAGCCCTCATCGACCGGCACAATCCGAACGGCTTGAACCTTGCGCACCTCGCCTCGGAGCACGCGCGATCGTCCATACGCATCGTTCTCAAAACGCGAAACGCGACCGATAACACGCACGTGCGCCCCGACCTTGAGCTCACGGTCAAACGATAGGCGAACCGTTGCCAGGTTCTTACCGTCCGCGCGTGCCTCGCAGGTATAGGAATACACGTCGTCGTTTATGGATGGATCACCCTGCACGACAAACTCGAGGCTGCTTGCCGCTCGACCATCGAGCGCCTTCGAGGCACTCAGCGTGCCCACAGCCCACCACACCGAGACGACCGCTCCCGCCACGAGACCGACGGACGCGGCATACAGCCACCGCTTCCAAGGGGCAAGCCGCGCACAAGATTGAGCCAGCACAACGAATACCGCCGCCGCAACGGGAATGGCCCATAGCGGCCCGACCGCCGGAGCCCGCTCCCTCAGCAGCGCATCAGCGACCATGTTGAGCACCAAGACGCAGCTCATGCACATGCCGGCACACAGGGCCATCGTCCACGGCATCAGGGGCCGCGGAGGCATCACGTGCTCGCGCTCGGTCGCACTCATACGCAGATGCAATCTTTGATTTTGGCAAGCTTCTTCTCGCCGATTCCCGACACACGCATCAGATCGTCAACCGAAGAAAAAGCACCGTTCTTTGTCCGCTCATCGATAATCGACTGGGCCATAGAGGGGCCGATGCCCGAAAGCGTCTGCAGCTCTTCTGCGCTTGCCGTATTGATGTTTACTAGGCCTGTTGCGCCACCCGCGCCCGATGATGCGGAAACCCCACCATCAACACCGGCTTCCGCAATGGACGCCTGCTGCTCCCCTACCGTTGGAACATGGATTTTTTGTCCATCAGTGACCTTAGATGCCCGATTGAGCCCCGTAACGTCTGCCTCGGGCGCCAGCCCGCCGGCGGCATCAATCGCCTGAGCCACCCGCGCGCCGTCCTTGAGACGATATACGCCGGGCGACACAACGGCGCCATCAACATCGACATAGACCTCTGCCGCAGCAGACGCCTTAGGCGAAGAGCCTTCGGATGTCTTTCCACTCGAAGCATCGCCGGATCCCGGCTCCACCAACGAGCCCGAACCATCAGTCCGCTCAAAAGACACGCCGCTGGCACCGCCGCCAAGGTTCGCCATCGCCAAGCCGCTCGCCATCGCAATGACAACCAGTATCGCCATCACCACTGCCTTATGACCGAGCAGCTTGTCCGCCAAGCGGTCCATCCGTTTGACCCGTTCGTGTTGTTCGCGCTGCGCCATAGCAAAACCTCCCAACAACATCGTGTCAGGAAAAGAGCCCTGCAACAGCCACGCTCCAAAACCGGTTTTAGCGGTCAAACCAAAAACCAACCAAAACCTTGCACAAATCTGTCCATTTATTCAGGCACACGTCAGCAAATGAGCACTTAGTCGCAAAATGCCCAGATAGCAAAAGACCGACGATGCAAGCGCATCGTCGGTCTATGCACAAATTTACTCGTGATCTTGGTAAATCTCACGCGGAGCAAGCTCCGAATGTTTACGTTTTAAGGTCTTAGGGGCCTTATACGTGTTGCTCTCGAAGTCGATGTACTCGGTCTGCTTGAGCAGGCGCTCGATCATCTCCTCGTGATCGAACAGCTCCCAGGCCTCATGCACGGCATCGAGTTTAGCGTGCGTCTCGGGACGGCGCGGCATAAACAGCGTGCAGCAGTCGGGAGCGGCCTCAGTCGAGATATCGAACGTACCGATCTCCTCGGCGCGCGCGATGATCTCCTGCTTGTCCGAACCGATGAGAGGACGGAACACGGGGATCTTCACGGCCTCGTTGACGGCCATGATGTTCTCAAGCGTTTGGGAGGCAACCTGCCCAAGCGATTCACCCGTAACGATGGCCTTGGCGCCCTCGATGTGTGCAATGCGCTCGGCAACCGAATACATAATGCGGCGATACATGATCACGCGCAGGTTGCTGGGACAGGTGACCGAAATCTCACGCTGACAGTCGCCAAACGGCACAACGTACAGGCGGCCGATCTGGACACCCGGCTCAAGCGCACGGATGATGTCCTGCACCAAATACTCGCTCGTATCGGGCGTCTGCGGACGACCGGAGAAATGTACCGGCACGCACACCGCACCGCGACGCGCGAGCATCCAAGTCGCCACCGGAGAATCGATACCCGACGACAGCAGCGTCACGACCTTGCCGGCAGAACCCACCGGCAGACCGCCCACGCCGCGCTCGGAGCGCGCGTACACATAAACGCTACCCTGAACCACAAGTACATGCACCATGGCATCGGGGTCGTGCATTTGAACCTTTTTATCGGGGAAGGCCTCGCACAGCACCTCGCCCACCTGACGATTGATATCAATCGAGGTGAGCTCATAGTCGGTATTGGAGCGCTTAGCGTGCACCTTAAACGAATCAAAGGGGCCAAACTCGCGCAGCGCCTTGACGGCGGCGGCGCAGTACTCCTGCGGGTCGCGGTTGGTGTGGTACGCCAGGGACACACGGGCAACGCCGGGGACGGTGCGGATGACACGCGCCGCCTCGTCGGCCTGATGCTCGTTAAAGATCACGAGGATATAACCGGAAATTCGAGACACGGCGTTCACGGAAAAGGCGGCCAAAGCCGCCTTAATGTTATCCATGAGGATATGCTCAAAATGTGCGCGGTTCTTACCCTTCAGTCCAACCTCGTGATAGTGGACCAGGCAGACGCGAGCTGCCATTTAGGCTTCAGCAACCTTATGACCGAGCGCCTTCTCGTAACGGGCCTCGTCGTAGGAGATATCGCCGTCGACGATCTCATCCATAGCCATCGAGATGGTATCGGCACCGGAGAGCGCGATGGTGATGTCGTCGACATCCTGAACGGCAAGCACGCGGTTATGCTGACCACGCAGCATGCTATTGATGTCGCAGGCACGCTTGGAGGCAAGCGAAGCGAGCAGGAAGCGGTTGTGATCGGTCTTCTCCAGAAGATCGTCAATGCAAGGCTTTACAACAGACACGGACCTCAGATCCTTTCATGCATATCGAGAACGCGAACGAGCTCGTCGGTCGCGCGGTCGAGATCGTCATTCACCACGACGTCGTCGTAGCGGTCGGCAAGGGCAAGCTCATGGGCGGCGTTTGCCATACGCAGCTCAATCGTCTCGGGCGTCTCGGTACCGCGACCGACCAGACGCTCGCGGAGCACATCGAGCGAGGGTGGCTTGATAAAAATCAACACGGCCTCGGGGAAACGCTCCTTGACCTGCAGGGCACCCTGAACATCGATCTCCAAGATGAGAGACGAACCAGAGGCGAGCTTGGACTGGACCTCGCTCACCAACGTGCCGTAGCAGTTACCGTGGACCTCGGCCCACTCAACAAACTCACCGTTTGCCACGCGGCGGTCGAACTCCTCGCGCGTCAGAAAAAAGTAGTTGACGCCGTCGACCTCACCTTTGCGTGGTGCTCGCGTGGTAGCCGAAACCGTCAGGCCCAGGTTCGAGCGGCGCTCGCGCACACGAGTGACGAGCGTACCCTTCCCTGCGCCTGACGGTCCAGAAATCACAAAGAGCTTGGAATCCTGAGCGCTCACTTATTTGGTCAGCTGCTCGAGGAGCTGCTCGCGCTGACGGACGCCGAGGCCCTGGACGCGACGGGTAGCGGAGATACCAAGCTCCTCCATGATCTTGGCGGCCTTGGCCTTGCCATAACCAGGAAGAGACTCGATGAGGGTGGAAACCTTCATGCGGGAAGCGATGGGGTCATCGGAGTTGAGCACGGACTCGAGGGGCTTCTCGCCCTTCTTGATCTGCTCGCGAAGCTCGGCGCGAGCGTGACGTGCGGCAGCAGCCTTCTCAAGAGCCTGCTTGCGCTGCTCATCGGTAAGCTGAGGGAGTGCCATTCGTACCTCCAAATAGTTGGGTTATATCTGATTCAATAATTGGCATTTTAGCACGTAGAACGTACAAAATACCCAATCGCGGCTCCATAGGTTAGACGATACCCGCAAAAAGTGCAATATACTGCGCCCAAAGTTAAGCCCCTGACCTGCGATTCCACACAAAGGATGGGAAAGTTTACGCAGGCACAGGGGCTATTTTGTGCTAATGAGACCCAAAAGTGGTGACTTAGGGGAATCTTTTACGCGATGTTTTCGACCAGCTCGGCGACAATGGCGTCAAAGGCGGCAACCGGATCGTCGGCGCCGGTGATGGGACGGCCCACCACAATGTGGCTTGCGCCACGCTCGATAGCCTGGGAAGGCGTCGCCACGCGGGACTGGTCGCCTAAGGCGGCACCCACCGGACGCACACCCGGAGTCACGATCAGGGCATCAGGACCCAGCAGCTCACGCATGTCGTGAGCCTCCATCGGCGAGCACACGATGCCATCGATGCCGTTGGCCTGAGCGAGCTTTGCCAGGCGGGCGGCCTCCTCGGCCACCGGCGACTCGACGCCAATCTCGCTCAAGGCATCCTGATTCATGCTCGTGAGCACGGTGATGGCGACGAGCTTGGCGCGGTCCTCGCGCGCCTCCTCGGCACCCTCGCGGCAGGCAGCGAGCATGGCGCCCGAACCCAAGCCGTGAACCGAGAGCAGGTCGGCACCGGCAAGCGAGGCCGAACGGGCGGCACCGCGAACCTGATGCGGAATATCATGGAACTTAAGGTCAAGGAAGACCTTAAAGCCCAGGTCCTTAAAGGTCTTGACGATCTCGGGGCCCTCAGCGTAATAGAGCGTCATACCAACCTTAAGCCAGGCGGCATGGCCCGAAAGCTCGTGGGCAAGCTCGAGCGCACGCTCGCGGTCGCAGTCGAGAGCGACGATTACGCGGTCGCGGGCATCGGTCTCTAGCATTCGAAAGCACCTACCAGTTCGTTGATGTCCTTCACGCCTTGGGACTCAGCCCAGGCCTCGAGCTCGTGCGCGATCTTGAGCGAAGCGCACGGATCGACGAAGTTGGCCATGCCGACCGACACGCAGGTGGCGCCGGCCAGGATAAACTCGGCCGCATCCTCGCCGGTCATGACACCGCCGACGCCGTTGATGGGGATATCGACGGCCTGGGCAACCTCCCAGACCATGCGCACGGCGATGTGGTGGCACAGCGGGCCCGAAAGGCCGCCCTTGGGCTTGGCCACGCGGGACTTGCGGGTATGGACGTCGATGGCCATGCCCTGAATGGAGTTGATGACCGAAAGGCCGTCGGCGCCGGCAGCCTCGAGGGCCTTGGCAATCTCGGCGACGTTGACCGGCGCCATCTTCACGAACAGCGGCTTATCGGTCACCTTGCGGCAGGCAGCCATAACGGATGAGGCGCCCTCGGGCGTAGAGCCCATGGCGGCACCGCCGGCGGCGATATTAGGGCAGCTCACGTTGATCTCGTAGCCGGCAGCCCAGGGGCACAGCTCGACATACATCTCGAGCGCGCGGACAAACTCGTCAACGGAGTGGCCGGCAACCTGACAGATGACCTGGCAGCCGTCCTTGGACAGCTGTTCGAGCCACGGACCGGACTCGCGGGCAAAGGCAGCCACGCCGGGGTTCTGAAGGCCCACGGAGTTGATCATACCGCCGGGAATCTCAGCCATGCGGGGCGCGGGATTGCCGGGCCAGGGCTCGGCAGCGCAACCCTTGGTGGTGATGGCGCCCAGCTGGGAAACATCAAAGAAGTTCTGGAACTGCCAACCGTAGCCAAAGGTACCGGCTGCGGTGTTGATGGGGTTCTGCATCTTGACGCCGCCGAAATCGACGGCCATGTTCACGGTACCCACTAGAAGACCACCACCTTGGAAGCATCGAACACGGGGCCGCACATGCAAGCACCCTTCATACCGTCGACCGTCTCGACATTGCAGGTGTTGCAGGCGCCAAAGCCACAGCTCATCATGCGCTCAAGCGACACCTCGCAGTACGCACCGGCCTCGGCGGCAGCGGCGGCGACTTTCTTCATCATGACAGCGGGGCCGCAGCTGGCCACATAGTCGTAGCCGCCCTCGCCGAGCAGCTCGGCTGCCGGGTCGGTGCAAAAACCGTGCGTGCCCAGCGTGCCATCATCGGTGCAAACGTTGACCGTGGCGCCCAGCGCGCGGAACTCATCGACACCCACGGCCTTGGACGCGGTGCCAAAGCCCAGGCACACGTCGACGGCCACACCCTGCTCGGAAAGCTTGTCGGCAAGGCACAGCACGGGCGGAACACCGATGCCACCGGCGACGAGCAGGGCCTTCCTGGTGCCCTCGGGTACCATCCAGCCACGGCCACCGGGGCCCAGCAGGTTAGAGGTGGAGCCAGAGCCCATCTGGGACAAACGACGGGTATCGTCGCCCACGACGGCGTACCACAGCTCGACGGTGCCGGCCTCGGCGTCGGCGCGGTAGTAGCTCAGGGGCACGCGAAGCAGCGAGGACGCATCGCCGGGTACGGCGATGTTCACAAACTGACCGGGCTTGAGCGCACTTGCAAGCTTGGGGGCCGAGATGACGAGCGAGAAGATGCCGTCGGCAATCTCCCGGTTCGAGACGACCTCGAAGTCGTGCATGCGTGCAGTGGAAGGTGTGGGCATAGACGCTCCAATCCCCCATGCGGTTGCATGGTCCAAACTAATAGAAAGCGCGGCACCGCAAGGGCGCCGCGCACAAAAGCGATAAGGCTATGCTAGCAGATGCAGCCGTCGGCAAGCGTCTGTTTACCGCCGACAAACACATCGGTGGCACGACCGGTGAGCGTGCGGCCGGCAAAACCGGAGTTCTCGGCGCGCGACTCGTAACCGTCCTCGCCAACCGTCCAGGTTGCGGAGGGGTCGAACACGGTCAGGTCGGCAACGGAGCCCGCCTTGACCTGAACCTGGTCGAGACCCAGGATCTCACGCGGCTTGATGGCCATGAGCTCGACCATGCGGCCCATGCTCATCTTGCCCGTGTTGACCAGCTCGGTGAGTACGAGCGACAGCGAGGTCTCGAGGCCGATCATACCAAAGGGCGCAAGCTCGAACTCACGGGCCTTCTCCCACGGGGTGTGAGGAGCGTGATCGGTGACGATGACGTCGACGGTGCCGTCGATGACGCCCTGACGGATGGCCTCGGCATCCTCCTCGGTACGCAGCGGCGGGTTGACCTTGAGCGAGGTGTTGTAGGTCTCGTCCAGGTCGTTCTCGGTCAGGAACATGTGGTGCGGGGTGGCCTCGCAGGTAACCTGAACGCCAGCGGCCTTACCGGCACGCACGATCTCCAGGCCATGGGCGGTGGAGATGTGCTGGATGTGCAGCTTGGCACCAGTCAGCTTGGCGATCTCGATGTCGCGGGCGATCTGGAGCTCCTCGCCGGCAGCCGGCCAACCCTCGAGAGCCAGACGGGTCGAGACCTTGCCCTCGTTGATCTGGCCGTGGCCGACCAGGTCCTCGTCCTGGCAGTGGCTCATAAAGACCTTGCCGAACATCTTGCCGTAGTCCATGCAGCGACGGAGCATGCCAGCGCCCTGCACGCCGCGACCGTCGTCGGTGAAGGCGACGGCGCCGTGGGCGACCATATCGCCCATCTCGGACATGGCCTCGCCCTTAAGACCGCGGGTCATGGCGCCCGACGGATAGACGCGGCAGTGGCCGACCTCGGCAGCGCGGGACTTGACGAACTCCACGACAGTGCCGTTATCGGTGACGGGATCGGTGTTGGGCATGGCGCACACGCCGGTAAAGCCGCCCTTGGCAGCTGCGCGGGTGCCGCTCTCGATGTCCTCTTTGACCTCGTAGCCGGGCTCGCGAAGGTGAACGTGCATGTCCACCAGGCCGGGGACGAGGTACTTGCCGGAAAGGTCGCGGACCTCGGCCCCCTCGACGGCGAGATTCTCGCCGACCTCGGCGATCTTGTCGCCGTCAATCAGGACGTCAACGACACCGTCAAGCTCGACGGACGGGTCGACGACGTGGGCATTCTTAAGAAGCAAGGCCATTATCGGCACCTCCAAGCAGCAGATACAGGATAGCCATACGCACGCAGATACCGGCGTAGACCTGCTCCAGGATGACGGAGCGTTGCGGGTGGTCGGCCATATAGGAGTCGAACTCGACGCCGCGGTTGATGGGGCCCGGGTGGCAGATGATCGCGTCGGGCTTCATGAGCTTCTCGCGGTCCTTGGTCAGGCCGAAGAGCTTGTGGTACTCGCGAATGGTCGGGAACGGGGCACCCTCGAGGCGCTCCTGTTGCACGCGCAGCATGTAGACGACGTCCAGCTCGGGCAGGACGGAATCGAGGTCGCTCGTCACGTGGTCGCAGCCCAGGACCTCGGGCGCCGGCGGCAGCAGCGTGCCGGGGGCGACGGCGTAGGTCTCGCAGCCCATGATCTTAAGGGCGGGGATCAGCGAGCCGCAGACGCGGGAGTGCGCGATATCGCCGACGACAGCGACCTTCAGACCGTGGAAGTCACCCTTGTGCTCCCAGATGGTGTACAGGTCGAGCAGGGCCTGCGTGGGATGGTTGTGCTTGCCGTCACCGGCGCAGATGACGCTCGCGGGCGAGTTCTGCGTGACGATGTAGGGAGCGCCGGCGTGCTTATCACGCACGACGATACAGTCGATCTTATAGGCGTTGAGGGTCTCGACGGTGTCGACAAGGCTCTCGCCCTTGACCGTGGAGGTCGAGGAGCCGCCAAAGTTAAGGCTGTCGGCCGAAAGACGCTTCTCGGCGAGCTCGAAGGAGCTGCGGGTGCGCGTCGAGGGCTCGTTGAACATGTTGACGATGGTCTTGCCCTTGAGCGTGGGGACCTTCTTGATAGCACGCTCGTTGACCTCGGAGAACGCCTTGGCGGTCTCGAGGATGAGCTTGATGTCCTCTTCGGAGTACTCGGTAATGTCGATCAGGTGCTTATGGTTGAACGCCACGGTACTACTCACCTCCCAGCGGCGCGGAGCCCACGTGGGAACCCGGCGCGACGTCGTTAATCTCGACGGCGGTGTGGCCGTCAACTTCCTTCATATATAGGTGTACGTTCTCCTCATGCGACGAGGGAACGTTCTTGCCGACAAAGTCCGGCGAGATGGGGAGCTCACGGTGGCCGCGGTCAACGAGGACAGCCAGCTCAATGCGGCTCGGACGGCCCAAGTCCATGACGGCGTCGAGAGCGGCGCGGATGGTACGGCCCGTATACAGGATGTCGTCCACCAGCACGACGCGCTTGCCGTCGACACTGAAGGGAATGTTGGTAGCGTGGATCGCGGGAGCGAAATTGGTCGCATAGTCATCGCGGTAGAAGCTGATGTCCAGGCTGCCGAGCGGAACATCGACGCCCTCGATCTCCTTGATCTCCTCAGCGAGCTTCTTTGCCAGAAGGTCGCCGCGCGTGACGATGCCGACCAGAGCGAGATCTTCACAGCCCTCGTTGCGCTCGAGAATCTCGTGCGCGATGCGGGTCATCGCTCGATTGACGGCGGTCTCGTCCATGATGACCGCCTTGGGGGAAGTCGTGCCCATCGATCTCCTTCCTCACATGTCTTGACTGCTGACACAGTCAAAAAAATAGATGCCCGACCGCTCAAAGCGGACCAGACACCCACAGGAAGGGCTGCTCTTTGGCAGCAATGTAATTCCATGTGGGTATCTCGTACCCCTTTAATGGTCACTGGATAGTGTAGCCAACCTCGAGCTTAATTGCGAGCATAAATACAGAGCAATCCGTAAACGGAGCCCAACCCTTGATTATCAACTTCATCCGAACACTTCCCACATTCATCCGAACATGTGCGGATGAATGTGGGAACCCGATACCCTGAGGGCCGGACCGGCCGGCCCCGGGAGATCGGAGGACGGC